>NZ_NFJQ01000009.1 GCF_002159945.1 Cloacibacillus sp. An23
CGCCGGAATTAGTTGAATGAGAGAGGGACGGCCTTAGGCCGTCCCTCTCTCGCTTTATTCTCTCGCTTTATATTATATTTATATCTACAGGAATCTCCCCCCTGCGCCGGGAGCCCTTTCGGCTTACTGCCGTGAAAAGAATCTCCTCCGACGTAGTATAAGAAAGTCCCGCTTTTATATCTTCCTTCTGCTATATCCATACGGCCCCGCCGCTCCGGCGGCCGCTGCGGGTGCGGCGCTCCCCGCCGCGGGCCTATAGCCGGACCGGACCGCGTGCTCTCGCTCGCCCCCATCCGGCTCCGCTTCTCTACGCCCTTGAACTCAACGGTGAAATTCGTGAGATGGCAGTCTCGCTGGCGGCCTTTTGGCTGACGCCTTGCGGCGGCTGTGATTTCGCAGGAATCTGCCTGCTTTTGATATTCTTATGCGCGGTTAAAGATTGTGTTATAATATACTAAAGTTCATTAAACATTCTATGTCGTTGTTTATTGTTCTTTTTATACCGTCTTTTAAGAATGTATAGGGGCGTCGATTATGATTTATCTGACTGATTATATTGGCGGCAGCGCCGTCAGGATGTGTTATATACATCCGACGCGAGCGGATAAATGCGTCAAGGTCGTGAAGGACGAGAAGGATTTGTCTCTGCTCACGCTTGAGATCGGCATCGCAAAGCTGGTGTCGTCTTTTCTTGAAGGGCATGTCGTCGCCTATGAGGACGAGCTTGTCGAGACGGATAAAGGGCCTGGCATGGTCTGCGATCTTGTCAGGAATTCCGACGGCACTGTCGCGCCCGCTTTGATAACCTATCAGGAGTCCGGCGGCGATATCGGCGAGATCGAGCCTGATCTGCGCTCCGTGCTGCGCCGTCTTGTCCAATATAATCTGTTTTTCTATGATTTCAACAGGGGTAATTTCGTCGTAAAGACTACCTGCACCGGAGAAAAGAGGGTGGTGTTCATAGACCTCAAGGGCTTTCACACGAACGGCTATATGGGGTTTCTGAAGACGGAGCGTTATGTGGCTCCGTTCGCGCGTATCATTATGTTCCGGCGTATGCGGAGGCTTTACAGCGAGCTCGGTATCAACGGTTTTCCGCTCGACGGCCTTTGCAGGGAGAAGATGTTCAGCTCCTTCTGGGTAGACGTCAAGCTTTAGGCTTTTTATATATTTTCCCTTTTATTCTTCATGCCCTGTAAACGCGGACGCCGGCCTGCTCTTGAAGCGGCCGGCGTCCGCGTTTTTGTTTTTTGCTGATTTTTATTTTTCCGCGCCGCCGCGCCGTTCCGACGCCCAGTCGTCGAAGCGGCGGCTGATGATTTCGGCGAGGGCTTTGTAGTAATTTTCGTCGAAGGGTACGAAGAGATATTCTTCGTCCTGCATTTCGCCGGATTCGCAGCGTTCTTTGCCGAAGCATCGCTCGGCGTAATCGTCCACATCTTTGGGATAGAACGGTTCGTCCGTGTCGGAGTAGTCGTAGTAGCTCCACGCGAAGGCGTCGCCCGTTTCGTCGAAGAGCGTGTGCAGCAGCCTGCCGCCGAGCTCGCCGCGGACGAATTCGCGCAGGTCCGTTTTTTCGCCTTCGAGGACTTGTTTCATGACGTTTCCGTATTTTCTTGTGAAGTCCGCGCTCATGAGGCCGCGCTCTATGCACCAGCGGAGGTATATCGCCATGTGTCCGTAAGCCGTTATTTCATCCAGCGGCAGATTTTTCCCGCGCAGGTCCTTGAGGTGCCATTCTGCGTCGTCCATCAGCTCCGGCGGAATTTCGTCCGCGCCGCCGTCGCATGTGTTCGGGCGCCGCGGGTCTACGACGAAGCTTGTTCCAGCGTCCGCTAGCCTGGAAGAGAGCCCGTCTGCGCCGTGGGCTGTTTTGTAGTCCAGCTCTTCCTGGTATATCGGGATTACGAGGTAGAAGCATACTTTTTCGCCGCCGGGCAGAGCCGCGCGGAAGGCTTCTTTTTTGACGTTCTGCGGCGCGGCGAGGAAGGCGGCGCAGAGCTCCGTGTCGCGCGAGAAGGCGCGCCCGCCGCCTATTGTGTGCCCCCAGCCTATCCATGTATCCGGCTCGGAGGCTATTTCCGCAATCCAGCGCAGTACGTTTGCGGGCCACTGCCAGACGTCGCCGCCGTCCGAGATTTTCCAGTCCTTCGGCAGGCATATCATGAGCTCCGCACGCGACATGTCGCTGTCTTTCAGCTCTTCCGGCAGGTCCATGACGTGCGCGCCTGCGCCGCATGTGACGAGAGTGTAGTAGTCGCGCTCGATCGACGGCGGGATTATGCAGATGTCCGCGCAGACGCCGCCGGGATTGTTGTCGTGCGATATGGTTTTTATCTTTCCGTAGTATTTTTCGATGTGGGCGGTTATCGCCGCCGTTTCATCCTCGGTGTAGTATTCTGTTTCGCGTTCCGGCGTTTCGTCGTTTTTCTGCGCGATTATGCCGCCGTTTTTGTCGCGGCGTACGACGAAGGCTTCACCGCTTTCCGCGTCTGCGAGATAATAGGCTTCGGTCGTGTAGTCGAGGGAGAGGGCTATGCCCGCGAGCGGGTACGTCCGCCCCTCGGCATCGGTTATTTCCGCCCATTCGCCGTCGATTTTGCCGCGCAGCTCCGTCAGCCATTCCTGACTGGTCTTGGAGAGTCCCGCTTCGTTCATACGGAAGACCATGTCTATTTCGCGCGCGCCGCCTTTGTAGGTGAAGCGGCGGAAGGGGCCGACCCGGTCGAGTGTTTCGATGTTGAATATAGCCTTTATCCTGTCGAGCTTTTCTTTATCGAGGACTATGCAGTCTATTTGGCGCAGCTTCGCTTCGGCGTCAGCGTCGAGCCCTTCCTGGAGATCGGCGTCGTAGTCCGGGTTTATCCAGTGGAATTCCATTTCTTCGAGCGTGCGCCCTTCTTCTATCTCGCGGCGCAGCGTCGTGAATTCATAGTCGCCCGGTACGAGTTCAAGCCCGCGCGCGGCGGCCTCGAGCGCTCCGGCTTTGTCGCCGAAATGCGCGCGCAGTTTGCCCGCGGTCAGCCAGCCCCACGGGTAGGACGGCTCTTCGACAAGCCCTTTTTCCGTGTATTCGCGCGCTTTTTCAAGCTGTCCGGTGTACATGAGCGCGCAGGCGTAGCGGTAGTACCACGCTCCGCAGCCTTTCGCGTTTTTCTCCGACGCCGGCATACGCTCCGCGACGGACCAGTATGCGCCGTATTGGTCGAGGTTGTTGTAGATATAGGCGTACCAGAGCGCGATTTGCAGGTCTTCCGCCGCCTGTTCCTCGGTGAAGCGCCCTTCCTTTATCCCGGATTCTATGAAATCGTCGAGAAACTGCATCCCGCGTCCGAAGTAGCTCCGCGCTCCGTCGTCCGCGAGATAGTATTCGAGCATCGCGACGTCGTCTTCGCCGAGCAGGCTAGGCGCGCCGCGCCGCGTTTCGTCTTCGGTTCCGCCGTCGTCCGCGCCGTCAGGCCGGAGTGTTTCGTCCATCGTAAAAATCCCCGCTTTCGCAGTTTTTGGGCCGGCTTGCGCCGCCGCGGATATTATATGACGGAAAGGCGAATGTTATAAACGTAATATTTTTATCAAAAAAAAACTGCGGTTACAATCGCAGCAGCGCGACTCCTAGCGGCATTGCGGCGATGCCTGCGAGCTGGGGCGCGGAGACGCGGCGGCGCGGCGCTCCGAGCCAGCCGCGCAGTTCCATGCAGAGGCTCAGAGACATCTGCCCGAAGATCAGCGACATGAAGAAAGCTTCCGCGCCTATGCGCGGAATCAGCCACGAGTTGCCGCAGATGGCGAGCGCGCCGCAGAAGCCGCCCAGCCGCATCCACCACGGGCCGCCGCGGAAGGCCGCGCGGACGTTCCGCAGTCTTCCGGTCGCGGCGCAGAAGAGTGCGTCGGCGCAGACCGCGATGACGAAGGACGACGAGGCCGCGCGCACCGCCGAGCCGAGCGCCGTCCCGAGCGTCCCGTATACCGCGCCTATCGTGGCCGGCATGCACCCCGCGGCGGCTCCGGCGGCCTGCCACGGCAGCGCGGAAGGGCTGCGCCCGCCTCCGTTTCGCGCGCTTTCCCTTATGTACGGGGCCGCCGCCGCGGCTATCGCCCCAGCCGTCACCAGCGCGGCCGCAAAGGCGCGCGCCGGGGTAATCGCAGCGCGAGCCGCGCCGAAGAGGCCGAAATGGTCTATGACTAGGCTGAAAAGCACCTGCCCGAGCATCGGAAGCAGCGAGGCCTGAAGCTGCCCCAGCGTCTTGAAAAGCTGTATCGAGGCGGCTATCGTGAAGAGCGCGACGACGCCGCCCGTCCAGCTCCACCACGGGGCGGCCGCGAGCTCGCCCGCCGAAGGCAGCGGCGAAAGCCCGACGGCGGCCTCCGCCGCTAGCAGCAGCGCGGCGGAGACTGTGAAGGATATGAGAGTCACAGCGGCGACGTCGCCGGCGTTTTGCTCGTTTTTGCAGATCATAGAGAAGCAGGCGAAACGTCGGCGCGGGGGCAAAGTTTGAGGATATACTTGATTAACTTCTCCTAGAAAATCTATGTTGCCCCGCAAATTCTGCGTGCGAGGCTTCCGTCCTATACTCAATAGCCTCCGTCGCCTCTATACCGCTTCATTCAGCCTCGGGCCGGGGATGGAGATTCCCTTGGAGGGGCCGCCCCGCTTTATCGGGCGCAGGACATTTCCGGGGCGGGTTCTCATGAAGATTGCCGGAATGACGTAAATGTTTGCTGTTTTAGTTGATTCAGTATATAAAAAACGCGGCGGGACGTGAAGCCCCGCCGCGTTCCGTTTTTTGCTTTTACGCGCGTTTCGCGCCGCTTACCTCGCCGGCTCGAGCGACGGCTCAGGCAGGCGGAAGTCGGCAACGAGCTCCTGCATGAGCTCCTTTACCTTCATTATCGATTTTACCTTCGAGACATTCGTCCCGCAGAAGAAGAGGCCGTTTTCCCAGTCGCCGCGGTAGGCGCTGACGAGCGCGTCGGCTATGCAGAACGTCTCGTGCTGTAATTTGCAGATGCAGTGCGAGAGGCAGCCGGCGCGGCAGCTCATTTTTTCGAGCGTGTTCGAGAAGTAGCGCTCGAGCAGAGGGCTCATTATCGCGCGGCCGGGCAGCCCGCATGGGCTTTTCAGAAGCACGACGTCCTTGTCGGTCGCCTCGACGTAGGCCTCCTTGAAGCGGTCGGAGGCGTCGCCCTCCTCGGTGGCTGCGAAGCGCGTGCCCATCTGGACGCCGCTCGCGCCCATCTCTATCGCATCGTCGATGTCGCTTGCGTCCCATATTCCGCCCGCCGCGATTACCGGGATGTTGAGGCCGAGGTCGCGGATGTATTTCACGAGGGCCGGGACGACCTCGCGCAGCGAGAATTTCCCGTCGAGAGCCTCGTCTTCGTTGCGCGCGCCGAGGTGTCCGCCCGCCGTGTTCGGCGTTTCGACGACGAAAGCGTCCGGGATGCGGCTGTAGTGCTTGAGCCAGCGGTTGAGAATGAGCCCCGCGGCCTTGACGCTGCTGACTATCGGGACGAGCGCCGTGTTCGGGTGGCCTTCCGCGAGCTGCGGCAGCTTGAGCGGCAGCCCCGCGCCGGAGATGATGACGTCCGCGCCCGCCTCGCAGGATGTGCGCACGAGATCCTCGTAGTCGCTGAGCGCGCACATGCAGTTGACGGCGATGACGCCACCGTTCGAGGCTTCCTTCGCCTCCTTGACGTAGCGCGCGAGTATCTGCTGGTTGCGCCCGCTGATCTCCTTCGGCCCGAGCGAGAGGTCGAAATCGTCGCTCGACGCGGCGAGGCCTACCGAGGCTATGGTGCCGATCCCGCCGGCTGCGGCGACCGCCGTCGCGAGTCTCGGCCCGGAGACCATGATGCCCATGCCGCCCTGGATTATGGGATATTTCGGCTGGTGCTCGCCGATCTTTAATGCGGGTAATTCCTTGTTTTTAATGGCCATTTTGAATTCCTTTCAGGATATTTATTCTCGAAACTACGGCGATTCCTCTTAATAGTGGAATCGTGGATATATTATTCCATAATTACCGCTTTGGCAAGACCCGCACAGGATTTCCCGTATGTTTAGCAATTTTGCCGAGAACCGGTAGATTTTCTAAAGCAGTGCAAAGATTACTGATTGTTGACAACGACGCGGCGGCACGTAGAATAGTTATATAAGAGATTTCTTTATGAGGTGATTCGTTACATGAGGAAGTACTCCGAGCGTTCCATCGGCCTTTGCGACTGCAACAATTTTTTCGTCTCGTGCGAGCGCAGGGAGAATCCTTCGCTCGTCTCGCGTCCGGTCGTCGTGCTGAGCGGCAACGACGGCTGCGTCGTCTCCCGCTCGGAGGAGGTGAAGGCCGCGGGCGTCGCGATGGGCGAGCCGTACTTCAAGGCGCGCGGCGTGCTGGAGCACATCGGGGCCGTCGTGCTGAGCGGGCGGCTCGGCCTTTACAACAAGATATCCTCGGACGTTATGGCCTGCCTTTCGCGTTTTACGGATACGATGGAGGTCTATTCGATAGACGAGGCTTTCATAAATCTAGCCATAGCCTCAATTGAGGACGCGGAGGAATACTGCCGCGGGATACGCGCCGAGATATGGCGGAGATGCGGCATCCCCGTGTCGCTCGGCATATCCTCGACGAAGACGCTCGCGAAGCTCGCCTCGCACGTCGCGAAAAAATCCCGCTCCGGCGTGTTCTGGCTCGACGCGGCGCACAGGGAGGACGCGGCGTGGATGGGGGCCTTTCCAGCCGGCGAGGTGTGGGGGATAGGGCGCAAGACCGCCGCGAAGCTCGCGCTGCGCGGGCGCGTCGTGACGGCGGCGGAGCTGATGCGCGCCGACGACCTGTGGCTCAAGGAAAATTTCTCGATAAACACCCTTTATACCGCATGGGAGCTGCGCGGCTACCCGGCCTACCCGCTCGCGGCGAACCACGGCGCGGCGAAGTCCGTGCAGGTCTCGCGCTCCTTCGGCGAGCCCGTCTGCGACTACGCGGAGCTGCTCGACGCGGTGTCATACTTCACTATCTGCGCGGCGCGCCAGCTTCGCGGCATGAAACAGCGTGCCTCGCGCATGGGGCTGTACCTCAGGACGAGCCCGTTCCACAGGGAGAGCTTCTACTCGCGGTTCGAAGAATGCACCTTCCGCCTGCCGCGCTCGCTCGACGCGGACTTCCTCGGCGCGGCGCGGCAGCTGCTGTCGCGCGCTTTCGAAGCCGGACGCCCATACAAGAAGGCCGGAGTCTTCCTCTCGGACTTCACGGACGTCAGCTGCGGCGTGCAGTCGCTCCTCTTCGACGGCGGGGAATCCGGCTCCGACGCGGCGCACCGTGCGGCGGAGACAGCCGACGCGCTCAACGCGGAGTTCGGGCGCGTCGTCATAGCCCCGGCGGACAATTTTACGGCGCCTGAGAAAAGCGCGCGCTGGCACCCGAAGCGCGAGCACGGCGCGGCTGAGGACGCGCGCGGACGCCCGGCGCTGCCTCTCGGCCCGAAGCGCCGCGTCAACTTCTGAGCGCGGCGCAATGCCTTTCCGCTATGGAAGTATATTCGTCATAAGTATTTGCCATGGTTTCTTCACGGCGATATATTACGCGCGTGGAATTGAAAAATCTGCATTGGAGGAAAAAACATGTCTAAAAAAGTACTTGTGATAGCGACGAGCCTGCGCCGCGGCGGCAACTCCGAGACGCTCGCGGACGAGTTCATGCGCGGCGCGAAGGACGCGGGCAACGAGGTCGAAAAAATATTCCTCGGCGACTACGAGCTGAAATTCTGCAAAGGCTGCCTGGCCTGCCAGAAGACCGGTAAGTGCGTCATAAAGGACGGCGCCGCAGAGATAATCGGGAAGATGAAGGACGCCGACGTGATAGCCTTCGCGACGCCCATCTACTACTACGAGATGAGCGGGCAGATGAAGACCCTGCTCGACCGCGCGAACCCGCTCTTCGGCTCGGACTACAACTTCCGCGACATTTATCTGTTCAGCGCGGCCGCTGACGATTCCGAGGACGCCGACGAGCGCGCGCTCTGCGGCCTGCAGGGCTGGATAGAGTGCTTTGAAAAAGCGGAGCTCAAGGGCAGCGTCCTCGCCGCGGGCGCGCAGAACGTCGGCGACGCGAAGGGCAATCCCGCGCTCGAACGCGCCTACGAGATGGGCCGATCCGTAAAATAGAGGAAAAAGAGCGTAATCAATGAGACCAATACTGACTTTAGCCGCAGCCCTGACCGCAGCGCTCGGCCTCGCCGTCTGCGCGCAGGCCGCGCCCGTCCGCGCCGCCTCCGACGGCGCGCAGATCCAGCGTGAAAACACCGCGATGCCGACGCGCGTCGCGCCCGAGAACGGCACGAAGATAATCATGCACTTCGGCGACACAGTCATCCCCGGCGTGCTCAACGACGGCGAGACGGCGCGCGCCCTCGTCAAAATGCTTCCCTACAAGGTGCGCGTCAGCCGCTACTCGCACGACTTCTGCGGCGTCATGGACGACGCGCTCCCGTACAAAGAAGAGGACGTACACTACGGCTGGCTCAACGGCGACATAGACTTCGCCGCAGACGCGGACTACTTCACGATACTCTTCGACGACGAGGAAAATTCCGAACAGTACGGCTATCAGGTCAACATCGGCGTGATAACCTGCGAACTGTCGAAGATAGCGGCGCTCGAAGGCAGCTATGAAGTTCTGATAGAGCTTGCGGAATAACGGCGCGCCGCTCAGCGCAAATCAAAAATACACAAGCCCCCGCTCCGCACGACGGCGCGGGGGTTTTTGCGGCTTCGCGTGAGACGCATCAGTGTGTATAATCAAGGCGCGCCGTTTGCGGATAGTTTCTTCGGTGTTTTCACGCGCGGCTTTCGTGAGTGAAAAATTGTCGGAGGGCGGAGAAAATCAAATGCACGCGGAGCGGCGCGTAAACGGAGACGCGTGGGGAGGCGTTCAAAATGCTTGATCACAGATGCCCGCAGTGCGGGCGCCGGCTCGGCTACGAGGGGCTGTGCTGGCTCTGCCGCGCGGAAGAGAAGCGGCGCGAGGCGCAGTCTTGGACCGCGGAGCAGATTGCGGAAAAACAGCGGAAGATAATCAAAAACATAACGGCGCTCGACGACTGGGACTCGCCGGAATGCGAGGACTTCTGGAGCCTGCTCTCGTATCACGGCGCGCCGGCGCCCGAGATGCAGCGCGCGGCGCTCGCGGCGGGAGTTTTCGGCTTTGAGCAAGTTTATTACCACGCTCCGTCGGACGTGGGCGCGGGGCTGGCTAAGGCGCTGATGGAGACTAAATCGCCGCACGAGGCGGGCTATTTGATGTGCTGCCTCGCGATGCAGGGCGGGGACGAGGCTCTCGCGGCTCTGCTCGAGCTTGAGCGCAGCCCGCGCGCGTGGCGCAAAAAACTGTACGTAGACCCGTCCATATACGCCGAGTGCGGAGGCTGGACATTCGGCAAAGAGGGGCGGCGGCGCGAGCTCGTATTCGGGCGCTGTATCCCGCTCGTAAAAGGAACGCCCGGCGCAAACGAGCCGGCGCGCCTCATGCGTCCGCGCGAGGACTTCTGCCCGCACTGCGGCTGCCGTATGGTGGACGCGGTGATTCTCGACGGCCGCGACGAGCGGCTGCGTTTCCTCGGCGTGGACGGCGTGATAACCGCCGCCTGCTGTCCGAACTGCGTCGCCTTTACGGAGGGCGCCTTCACGCGCTTCGACCCGCGCGGGGGCGGCGAACCTCTGCCGGGAACGCTCATGCTCGACGATATTGAGAATTATCTTGGCGACGAAGGGCTTGCGGAGATTACAAACAATAGGCTCGTCCTCGCGGAGCGCTTCGAGCCGCCATTCTACGGCGCGTACTACGAGGGCGTGAGCACTATAGGCGGCTTCGCGAACTGGGTGCAGGACTGGCAGTATCTCGAATGTCCCGAGTGCGGCAGGCCGATGAAATACGCAGCGCAGATAGAGTGGGATATGCTATTTGATGAGTACGGCGGCGAAGGGACGCTCTATCTTGAAATATGCCCCGACTGCCATATTGCGGGGCTGCTGCACCAGCAGACGTAGGAGCGGAGGCGGGCGCATTATATGGGAAGAGACGAATACGCGGAGTTCTCCGAAGGGCTGCGCCGCTACGCCGCGCTCTACGAACGCGGCCTGAAAAAACAGGCCAATGCGTACATCGCGGACTTCGTCCAAAAATTTGAGAAAGACAAACCGGAGGCGGAACGGGACGCGCTCCTTTTCCGCTTCTGCTTCGACATCTGCGACGGCGGCAAATTTGCAGAACTGACCGAGCGCGGCGACGGCCTCCTGCCGCACGCGCTCGCGCGCGTCGTCTGGGACTATCTTATAAAAAAGTGCGCGGAGCGCAAAATGCCGCAAATGCGCTGGATCTTCCAGCTTTTCCGCAACAATCCTTTCGCTTTCGCGCCGTGCGGCGAACCCGACGTATATGAAATCCTCGAAGAAGCCTACGAAAGCCCGGAACGCGACGACAAGACCGCGGAGCTGTGGCTGCGCGAGCTGCTGCGCCGGCTGGACTACGGTTCGCACGAATTTCCCGCGTGCGGCCTCATATCGCGCGAATATTACGAAAAGACCGCAGCGGCGGCGGAGCGAGTGATCGAAGAAAACGCCGTGGAGGCGGAGCTAGCCTCAGCGCTCGAATATTACAGGAAGCTGTACCGCTGTTATGAAGAATACAGGCAGAGCGGCGGAAGTAAGGATTTTTACAAACTCTGCAAAGATGCCGGAATATGAACGTCCTCTGCGGTGCGGAGGGAAAGCCGCTTCGTCATTGCTTCCGCGCCGTAAATGCGGAGACCGAAGCGGGCGATACAAAAAAAAAAAGCGGCGCTTTGCAGCGCCGCCTTTTTATCAGTTCAACTAGAACTTCTTGAACATCGAGGCCTTCGCGCCGCAGATGGGGCAGGCTTCCTCGGTCTTGCCCTTGTGGATGTAGCCGCAGAAGGGGCAGAGGTAGTAGTCGGCGTCGCCGTCGATGTCGGCGAGGGCCTCTTTGTAAAGCTGCGCATGTACCTTCTCGGCCTCGTTGGCGAGGTGGAAGACGCGGGCCGCGGTCTTGTCGCCCTCGGCTTCGGCTTCCTTTATCATCGGCGGGTACATCTCTGTGAATTCGTAGGTCTCGCCGTTGATGGCGGCCTGGAGGTTCTCGGCGGTGGTGCCTACGCCGCCGTTGGCGCGGAACTCGGCGAAAGCGTGGATCTGCTCGGCCTCGGCCGCGGCGCGGAAGAGCTTCGCCGCGCCCTTGTGTCCTTCTTTCTCAGCCTGCTCGGCGAACATGAGATACTTGCGGTTGGCCTGGGACTCCCCGGCGAACGCTGTAGCGAGATTATCTTTTGTCGACATAAAAATTTTCCTCCTTAAGAGCTCTTTATACTATTGCTTTTCCCACACATTTAACGCGCCTTAGAACACGTTATCTAAAACGATTATTAGTTTAATGTCTAATGGCGTTTTTGTCAAGCGGCGTGAAATTTCCGCCGTTTAATATTCTATGCCGGCGCGCGCCTGTATCCCATCGCTGTACGGATGCTTGATCTCGCGCATTTCCGTCACGAGCTGCGCCGTTTTTATGAAAATCTCCGGCGCGTTTCGCCCCGTCAGCACGACCTCCGTTCCCTCCGCCTTTTTCGCGAGGACTTCCGCGACCTCCTCGGCTTTGAGAAGGCCGAAGTCCGCCGCCACGTTTATCTCGTCGAGTACGACGAGGTCGTATTCGCCCGAGCTGACGAATTCCGCCGCAGCTTCGAGGCCGCGCCGCGCCTCGGCGAAATCTTCCTCAGTCTCGTCGCCCTTGAATATGCAGTGAGCGCGCCCCGTGCGTATGTGCGTGACGCCGGGAAGCATGGCGAGCGACGTTATCTCGCCGTATATGGGGCTTCCCTTCATGAACTGCACGAAGGCGATCTTCGCGCCGCGTCCGGCGGCTCGCAGCGCGAGGCCGAGCGCCGCCGTCGTCTTGCCCTTGCCGTCTCCCGTGTAGACCTGTATCAGCCCTTTTTCGCCTAGCATTTTTCCGGACCTCCCCCGTGCCTGCGCACGAAATCCTCTATCAGCCGCGCCGATATGCTTACGCCGCGGTAGTAGTCCGGTATCTCTTCCGGCGCGAACCAGCGCACATCGCTGACCTCCGTCCTGTCCGGGCATATTTCGCCCGATTCCCATTCCGCGGTGAAGCCGAGCATGAGCGAGCGCGGGAATGCCCACGGCTGGCTCGCGAAGTATTTTATGTTTTTTACGCGGATCTTAGATTCCTCGTAGACTTCGCGCGCGACGCACTGCTCGAGGCTCTCGCCGGGCTCGACGAAGCCGGCGAGCACGCTGTAGCGCCCGGGCGGGAAATTTACTCCGTGGCCCAGAAGTATCTTTCCGCCGCGCTCGACGCAGACGATTATCGCGGGGCAGATGACGGGATAGGCGAGCTCGCCGCATTTCGTGCAGCGCATCGCCCATTCCTTTTCGTCGAAGACGTTCTCCGCGCCGCATCTGCCGCAGTATCTGTGCGTCCTCCGCCAGTCCATATAGTGAAATGCCTTGCCGACGCGGAAGAACTGCTCCTCGCCGAGCTCGGCCCAGCAGCTCCGCCGCTCGCGCTCGGAGAACCCGTCGGGCAGCGCGGCGGCGCCGTCTATCTCGGCCCACTGGTCGGAGCCTCCGTCCCTGTCCACGAGCCCGGAGCTGACGGCCCTTTCCATGAGCGAGGGCGGAACCTCGCCCGCCTCCGGCACGCGCCCGCCGCCGTCCAAAATCACGCGCCCGTTACGAAACATATAGCACAAAGACATTTGCGCCCCTTCTTTCCAGTCTTTCGCGGATATATCCGAGAGTATTGTACTGGACTTGGCGGCAAAAGAACACTATCATTTATACACCGTATTTTATTTTTTTCAGGAGGGCTCGTCATGATCGAAAAATTTGAACACGTCACCGCGGAGACGAGGGCGAACGTCTATTTCGACGGAAAGGTCGTCAGCCACACCCTGTGGCTCGCGAACGGCGAGAAGAGGACTCTCGGCATCTTCATGCCAGGCTCATACGAGTTCGGCACAGCCGAAGCGGAGATAATGGATCTCACAGAAGGAGAATGCGAGGTGCAGCTTCCCGGCTCCGATGAGTGGAAACCGATGAAAGCCGGCGAGGCTTTCCGCGTCCCCGCGAACAGCAAATACGGCCTCCGCTGCTGCGTCCCGGTGCAGTACGTCTGCGCGTATATCAAGGAGTAACGGCGCGCGTTAAAGTAAAGATCGGACGACGGCCGGGGCGTTGAGTTCCGGCCTTCGTTTTGTATTTGTGGTATGATTCTCCGCGACGGACTTTCTAGGTAAGGGAACTCGAAGCAGAAGGTTCTCCCATGGTGAGGTGAAGCCGTGCCGCGAGACTCAGACGGATCCTCTCGGAAACGCCGCCGCAGATGGAGACATTTAAGACGGCGAGAGGGACGTACCTTCGGTGCCCAGATGCTCCGATACGTCCCCCTGTTTGACTTACTGCTGAGGATGCTTAACTTGGCCCTCAAGCATCTCCGGTAGCCGGACTACCAGAGAGTATTTTTGCAGCCCAGCGCCTCCACCGTCAAGGAGACGCGGTTTTTTGCGCGTTACAGCAGCCCCGTCACCTCGTTCAGATCACTTATCTCGAAATCCGGCTTCGCTTCCGTCGCGTTCGGCGCGCCGTCGGGGTTGTACCAGCAGGTTTTTATGCCAGCGCCCGCGCCGCCCGCGATGTCGCTCGTCAGCGAGTCGCCTACTATCAGCGCGGCGGCGCGCTTGTCCTCGCCTATCTCGCGGAATACTGCGTCGAAAAATTCTTTCGCGGGTTTTTCGTATCCTATCCGTTCGGAGAGGAAGACTCCGTCGAGCAGTTTGCCGAGGCCGGAGCGTGCGAGCTTGCGCGTCTGCGCGGCTGTCGTGCCGTTCGAGGCGGCGTACTGCTCTATTTTGCCGCGCAGCGAGGCGACGAGTTTGTCCGCGCCGTCTCGGAAGACTATCGTGTCGCCGAGGCGCGTTTGATAGGCCGCGTTGAATTCGGCGGCAGAGGGGCCGGAGAGCCCTTCTGCCGCGAAGAAGTCTTCGAAGCGGCGCACGAGTATCTCGGCCTTCGCCATTTCGCCGCGTTCGAGTTTGCGCCAGTATGATTTGTTTATCACGGAATATCGCGCGAGAGCGCCGTCCGTACATTCGCCGAGGCCGAAATCCGCGAAGAGCGAGCGCATCGCGGCGCGCTCCGCAGCCTTGAAGTCGAGCAGAGTGCCGTCCACGTCCCAGAGTATCGCGCGAAGTCCGCCCATAGTCCGTCCCTCCCTATTCCGGAATGACCGCGTCGGGCTCGAGCTCGAGTATTTTGTTCTTGATGTGCAGCATACGGCGGTCGTCCGGCGGATGGGAGTTGAATCCGCTAGGCTGCGTCTTGCTGACGGATGAGAGCTTCTTGATAGCCATGTACATCCCTACCGGGTCCTCGCCCTGCGCGTGCGCGAGTTCGACGGCGTAGTCGTCGGCCGCTATCTCCTGCTCCCGGCTCCAGCCCGAGTTCACGAGGTTCGCGCCGACGTTGACGGCGGCCCCCGCAAGGCCGTCTCCCAGTATATTGCCTAGTATCGCGGCGGCGAGCGACAGGCCGGCGGCGCGGTTCGCGCCGCTCTGGTGGTGGTTCAGCTTCACGTGTCCGGCCTCGTGGGCGAATACGGCGTACAGTTCGGACTCGCTGTCGAGCAGGTCGAGCAGGCCCGTCGTGACCGTAACAGACTGCCCGTTCGTGACCCAGGCGTTGGGAGCTTCCTCGTTTTTTATGGAGAACGGAAGCCCGGTCAGCCCTGTCGGCGCCGCCACTTTGTTCCAAACCCGCCTGGCCTGCTCGTGCGATAAACCGGCGTATGACGGACAGGCCGCCAGAGTGAAAATCATCAGCGCGAATGCGAAAATTTTTACCGCTTTCAAATTTTTAGCCTCCTTCGCCGGCGCGCCGCCCGCCTGGGGCGCGGCCTTTATTTTTTGTGCTCGTGCGCGTACCAGCAGGCGAGTCCCTGAATGTTCAGCTCGAGGTCCCAGCGGTGCGCGCGCTCTATTTCTTCCATGCGCGAAGCCTGTCCGTTCTCCGTTATCAGCTCGCGGTAAAGCTCGGTGAGACGGCGGCTCAGCCCTTCGCGTTCGCCGCGCGAGGCGACCGCTATCTCGACGTATTTATCGACGGATTTTTTAAGGCTTTCCGCTATCTCCGCGATGTTCGTCAGCGGGCCGAAGTGCGTCAGAAACACAGTCTCCGGCTCGAGCGATACGATGTGGTCTATCGTCGCCTTCATCGCCTCCGGGTCGAACTGCACCGGAGAGGCCGTCGGTATCGCCCAGCGTCCGCGCGTCCCGTCCATGCAGCTGTACGAGATGCCGAAGCCGTCGCCAGCGAATACAGACTTCGTCGTTTTCTCGAAAAATATCATGTGGTGTTTCGCGTGGCCCGGCGCGTCATAGCATACCAGCCGCCTGCCGCCCAGCGTCAGCTCTTCTCCGTCCTGCGGCGCGAGCACGCGCTCCGCCGGGACCGGGATTATCGTGCCGTAGAGGCGCTCCGTCTCCTCGGGGCCGTAGACTTCTTTGACGCCTTCGACTAGCTTCGCCGGGTCTATCATGTGGCGCGCGCCGCGCGGATGCACGACGAGCTTCGCGTTCGGGAACTCGCGCATGTACGAGCCGGCGCCGCCCGCGTGGTCGAGATGGACGTGCGTCACGCAGACGTACTTCACGCTCTCGCGCGCCACGCCGAGTTCGCCGAGGGCCTCGAGCACGCAGGGCAGGGACCTGTTGTGCGCCGTCTCTATGATCGCGGCCTCGCCGAGGCTCCTGACAAGATACACCTCGACGAAGCCCTCGCCCTCGTAATGGGCGTCTATCCCGTAAATTCCGTTGCCGTAGTCGTAAAACATGTAACTCCTCCAATATAATAATCGCACCTAATAGTAAGCCGCAGCGCGCCGGGCCGTCAACACCTTTATGCAGCCTGAGACATCCGCGCCGCGCCGTGATAGTATGTAACGCGGACGCAAAAGAAAATTTTTGGAGGTGTTTTCGCTGAAAGAGGTCATTTTTGAAAAGAGGGACGGGGCCGCGTGGGTGACGATGAACAGGCCCGAGGCGCTGAACTCTCTGACCGCGGAGCTGTGCGCCGGGCTTGTGGAAACGCTCGCGGAATGCGAGCGCGACGCGTGCGTGCGCGCCGTCGTCCTCACTGGGGCCGGGCGCGCCTTCTGCGCCGGAGGCGACCTGAAGACGCTCGCCGCGCTCAAAAGCCGCGAGGAGGCGGAGGCCTACGTGCGGACGGCCGGGGCCGTCGCGCTCGCCGTGATACGCTCTGCGAAGCCCTACGTCGCGATGGTGAACGGGGCCGCCGCCGGCGCGGGGTTCAACCTCGCGCTCGCATGCGATTTCGTCTGCGCGTCGAAAAAAGCGAAATTCACGCAGGCATTCAGCACGATAGGGCTGATATCCGACTGCGGCGGAAACTTCCTGCTGCCGCGCCTCGTAGGGCCGGCCATGGCGAAACGGCTGATGATGCTGCCCGAGACGCTTTCCGCGGACGAAGCCGCCGCGCTCGGCCTCGTCTCTGCGGTCGCGGATGATGCGGAACTCGCGGAAAAAACGGCGGCGCTCGCCGCCCGCCTCGCGAAGCAGCCTCCGCGGGCGCTGGCAGAAATAAAAAAATTCCAGAACGATGCGGAACTATTCGAAGCCGCGCTTCACCGGGAGGAGAAAATACAGGCGGAGCTGATATGCGGCGGAGAATGCAAAGAGGGCGTAGCCGCCTTCCTTGAAAAACGCGAGCCTAAATTTTAGCGTGCCGCCGGAAACGCACAAAAAAGCCGCCCGCCTTACGTTTCGGCGGGCGGCTTCTGCGTTTTCCTTAAATTGCTATCCGAGCTTCTTCTCCTGATAGGGCTTCACGCACTTTACCCAGAACAGCACGAAGCAGACCGCGGCGAAAACTATCCCCGCTGGGTAGCCCGCCTTCGCCGCAGCGTCGATGGCCGCCGCGCCCGAAAGGGCGGAGCCGGCGGCCGCGCGCGAAATCATCGGGCCGAAGCCCTCCGGCGCGACCAGAATGTACGTGCTGCACACAGCCGACATAAAAACGGCGGGAATCACGACGGGCCAGAAATTATGGCGCACCTTCGCGAGGAAGGCCGCCGCCGTCCAAAGCGTGATCATAGCGAGCGTCTGGTTAGACCACGAGAAATAGCGCCAGATAATCTGGAAATTGACGAGCGACAGCGCGCCGCCGCAGAGAAGCAGCGGAAGCGAAAGCATCAGCCGCTTCATGTGCGGCTTCTGGTCCACGCCGAACCAGTCCGCGAGGGTGAGGCGCGCCGAGCGGAACGCAGTGTCGCCCGAAGTTATCGGGCAGACGATGACTCCGAGCATAGCCAGCACCGCTCCGGCCGGGCCGAGCAGAGTATTGCAGATGTCGTAGACCAGCGCCGACTGCCCCGCGAGGCGGTTCGTCGCCTCCCACAGACCGCCGGTGCCGTTATACACCGTCACGCCCGCGGCGGCCCAGATAAGCGCTATAACGCCCTCCGCGACCATCGCGCCGTAAAAGACCTTGCGCCCCTCGTACTCGCTGCGGATACAGCGCGCCATCATCGGCGACTGCGTGGCGTGGAAGCCAGAAATCGCGCCGCATGCGACAGTGATGAACATCAGAGGCCATATCGGCAGCCCGTCGGGATGCAGATTGCCGAAATTATGCCACATCTCCGGCATCTCATAGCCCTGCGCGACCATGCCGCCGCCGACTCCGAGGCACATAATGATAAGCGCCGCGCCGAAAAGCGGATAGAGCCGCCCGATGATCTTATCTATAGGCAGCAGAGTCGCAAGGAAATAATAGATCAAAATCACGGCGAGCCAGAAATGCATGTCGAGCGACTCCGGCGTAAGCAGAGCAAGCAGCCCCGCCGGGCCGATAGAGAAAGTGGCCCCGACGAAGATGAGCAGCACGACGGAAAAAAAGCGCATCACAGTCTTCATCACGGGGCCGAGGTAAAAGCCGACGATCTCCGAAATACTGCCGCCGTTGTGGCGCTCCGAAAGCATCCCCGAGAAATAATCGTGAACGCCGCCCGCAAAGATAGTCCCGAAGACTATCCAGAAATAGACCACCGGCCCCCACAGAGCGCCGGAGAGCGCGCCGAAGATAGGGCCGAGCCCGGCGATATTCAGAAGCTGGATAAGGAACGACTTCCACAGCGGCAGCGGAATATAGTCCACGCCGTCCGGATGGTCGATAGCCGGAGTCTTCCGCTCGTCCGGCGGAAGCAGCCGCTCGACGAACTTAGCGTAAACCGCGAAGCCCGCTATGAGCATGAAAAGCGCTATAAAAAACGTAACCATAAAACTCCACCCCTCCGTCCCTAAAATATGGGACTATTTTATATTTGACTTTATAGCATTTACATATATTAGGGTCAATACTAAGAGATATGCCATTTTGTGCAACACGCGATGCCGTTTTAGGAATAGCAGAAAAGAAGAAAAACTGTGTTAAGCGCTAAAAATAAAGTAATAGCATGGTTTAGGCGCAAATATTACATTAAACGATAATTGAGAGCGGACTTCAACCCCGACAAAAAACGGAAGCCGCGCCGAAGCGCGGCCTCCGTATATACGACGCTTTGTTGGAGCTCTCGAAAAATTACCTCTTCCTCATGCGGAAAAGCGGAACAGCCGCAAGCAGAGCAAGCGCGCCGAACCCAGCCGAGCACCCTCCGCCGCTGCCGCCGGTGTGCGGAGGCGTGACGTCGTCGGAGGTGACTGGCGGTGTAATCGGAGTATCGTCTTCGGTTACTGTTACCGTGCAGGAGGCCGAAATAGTGTCGTAGTCAGCCAGTGTCGCCGTTATAGTCGTTTCTCCTGCCGCGGCGGGAGTTATCTCGCCGTTTGCATCGACTGTTGCGATTTCAGGATTGCTGCTCGTCCAGTTAATCATGGCGTTTGCCGGAACGACCGTATAATCAAGAGTAATCGTTTCATTCATGGCAAGCGTTATTACGTTGGTCGCAAACGTCAGTGACGGTACAACGAAATGGCCTTCCCCGTCATCGACGAAAGTGACATTTTCAGCGAGATATTTTTCTTCCGGCTGACTGCTGAAAGCACCGCCGCTGATGGAGACGTTGCCATTCGTGTTATCTTCATCGCCCTTATTCTGTATTGAAAGAGCGCCTACTTTACCTTCAAAAGTGCCGCTTGTAATAGTCAGTGCAACCAGCTGCGTGTCGCTTTCATTGCCTGCTGTCTCATGGTTTGCTTCGTAAATTGCGTATGACCCTTCACCCGTTGCGATTACCTCCGCATCGCCTGATATTGTCGCGCTCATATTTCCGCGGTATCCGACTTTTTCAGGGTCTCCGTTCGTGATAAATGCAATCCCTGCGCCGATTGCAACAACTCCGTTTGAACTCGGTGTGACGGCAGTCGGCATATTTCCGTTACTAATTACAGTACCACCGGTCATATTCAGCGTACCGCTTCTGAACTGTATCCCGACGTAGCCGGATACAGTCCCTCCGGTTATGTTCAGAACTCCTTCCTGAGAATGGAAGATGCCTGCGCCTGCGATATAGTCGCGTCCAGAAGACGGGTTACTATCAGATTCCAAGCCCGTGCCACCTATGAGCTGGCCACCGTTGACGTTTATAATTGTTCCGTGATAGCTTACGGGATTTTTATTTGAATCCGTTGTTGCGGAAGAACCGGAAACAGCATATCCATCAACAGCCGTTACTTGAACTATTCCATCGTTGATGTCGAACTGCGCGCCTTTTCCCATGACCGTGATAGGATACCACTGTGCTTCTATCGTCCCGCCGTTCAAAATCAGTTTGGAATTAATAGCGGACGCGTTCTCATCAGGCGAAGTTTCGCCTAATATTTGTATTGCAGCCCATCCATTGCTGGATATTTTGCCGCCCCCGGCTGTGTCATTAATGGTAAAAGTGGCTCCGTCTGTAACGACAAATATATCAGCCCCTTCAAGAGTAGCACTTACGGTATGCCCGTTTAAATCAAGAGTTGCATTGGTTGATACGATGAGCTGTGAAGTAATTTGGAAATCGCCAGTAACGGTGATTCCTTCTGTCCCGTTTAATGCGCTTTGCAGACTGTCAAAACTGTCAACTTCCACCGCCATCGCCGCCGGTGCGAAAAACGCTACGCACAGCGCTGCGGCAAGCGCGGCCAGTCCTTTTTTGCCGAATTTCATTCGTCCTTCTCCTTTCAGTATCCTTCGTCGTCCTCAGTTCTGTGATGAAAAAGCCTTTGCGCGCGGATTTTGCCGTGGTGCTTTGAGATGTCCGACCTCCCTCCTGCTTCGCAATTCGGTATGTCGTGTTTCACTTTTTCCTCGCTGATATTGAATAATTTCTAGCTTATTGTAGATATAACCTCGCTTAAAGTCAATAATAGTTGCATTTTATCGCTATAATCTGGGTTGTCCATATTGTTTGAGCTTGTAGTCTTTTCGCTTATTTGTGTGAGAAAGTAACGGTAAGCGAGAGGTGAGCTGCATATGTGGAAAATTCAGAAATATAGAATAAATAAAGGGCTCACTCAAGAGCGTCTGGCAGAAGAAGTAGACCTTTCTCCGGGGTATGTGTCAGAGATTGAGACCGGGAAGAAAAGAGCGTCAATGAAAACATTGCAGAAAATCGCCTCCGTCCTAGACGTGCCGCTTGCTGCGCTGCTTGACGACGGCCCGGACGTGGAACAGAAAAAAGACGTGTTCGTACAGTGTCCCTTCATATCTTATATGGACTCGCCTTCGGCTCTGGCGGAGGTGAGCGGCATTACAAGGGAGATTTTTTCCGTCGTGACGGAGCTTCCTGTCGAGGAGAAGATAAAGGTGCTCTCCTACGCGCGCGACCTGAAAAAACTGGCCGATCTGACGGGCGGGAAAAACGCGAAAGAGTGATCCTTAGTATATGGCGGTTCAGTCATAAAGAGTAAGGGCGGATTCCGCCGAGTGCCGTCTGACGCGCGGCCCGGACCGGGCCGGCGTCCGCGGCGCGCGCGTGACGGCGGCGCGTAACGCCGCGTCAGCCGGCGAGGGCGCTCCGTGTATCGGCGAAGCGCCGGTGTATTAAATATCCGCCGGCTCGAATGACGCGAACTGTGCTTTGCGCCTGAGTCCGGCATGACGGTTTTTCTTTTTCCGTTATTTTGCCGGACTGTTATAAACGTGAAAAGCCCCGCCTTGGGGGCGGGGCTTGGTTTGGGTATGCTCCAGGCGCCGTTAGTCTTTCGGGTAGAAGCCGGTAGGCGACTCTCCGAGGTTTATCATGATGTTCTTCATCTGAGTGTAGTGTTCGAGGATGACTTTGTGCGTCTCGCGTCCGATGCCGCTTTCTTTGTAGCCGCCGAAGGGCGCTCCCGCCGGTATCGAGTTGTATGTGTTGACCCACATGCGCCCAGTTTCGACGCCGCGCGCCACGCGGATGGCGCGGTTGACGTCGCGCGTCCAGACCGCGCCTCCGAGGCCGTATTTGCTGTCGTTGGCCATTTTTATGACTTCTTCTTCCGTGCGGAACTTTATGACGCATGCGACGGGGCCGAAGATTTCTTCCTGCGCGACCTTCATGTCGTTCGTCACGTTCGTGAGCAGCGTCGGCGCGTAGAAGGCTCCGCCGGCGAGCTCGCCTTCGGTGAGCGGGTGCCCGCCGCAGGCTATCGCCGCACCCTCTTTGACTCCGGCCTCGACGCATTCCTGGATGTGCTCGACCTGGTGTTTGTTGATCTGGCTGCCCATCTGGGTCTCCTCTTTCCACGGCAGCCCGACTTTTATCTTGTTGAAGGCCGCGGCGGCGTCCGCCACGAATTTGTCGTAGATGTCCTCGTGGACGAAGACGCGCGACCCGGCGCAGCAGACCTGTCCCTGGTTGAAGAGTATGCCCATTTGCAGGCCGTCCATCGCCATGTCCCATTTGCAGTCTGGGAAATAGATGTTCGCCGATTTTCCGCCGAGTTCGAGCGTTGACGGAATGAGGCGGTCCGCCGCCGCTCTCGCCACGTCGCGGCCTACGTCTGTAGAACCCGTGAAGGCCAGCTTGCGGAAGCCCGGATGTTCGAGTATGTACTGGCCCGACTTCGAGCCCTTGCCGGTGACGACGTTGAATACGCCGGGAGGCAGTATGCCTTCGACGATGCGGGCGAACTCGAGCACGGAGAGCGGCGTTATGCTCGACGGCTTGAAGACCGTGCAGCAGCCCGCGGCTAGCACAGGCGCGAGTTTCCACGCCGCCATGAGGAACGGGAAGTTCCACGGCACGATCTGCCCGACTACGCCTATCGGCTCGCGGAGTATCAGCGAGAGCGTGTTTCCGTCGAGCATCGCGGCGCTGCCTTCTTCCGTGCGCACCGCGCCCGCGAAGTAGCGGAAGTGGTCGGCCGACATAGGCACGTCGACGTTCAGCGTTTCGCGTATCGGCTTGCCGTTGTCGAGCGTCTCGACCATCGCGAGACGTTCTTTATTCGCGTCTATCGCGTCGGCGACTTTCATCAGGATCGCCGCGCGCTCTGCGGGAGCGACGTTCTTCCATGACTCCCACGCTTTCCACGCGGCTTTTACCGCGTCGTCCACATCCTCGCGCGTCGCCTCTGCGCACGACGCGAGCAGCCGCCCGTCCGCCGGGCAGTGTGTCTCGAATGTCTTCCCGTCCTTCGCCGGACGCCACTCGCCGCCGATGAAGCAGCCGTATTCCTTCTGAAGCTCTGGCATTGCAAAAGCCATTTCTGTGTCCTCCTTACTGTCGGCTTTCCGCCGTGTGTTTACGCGGAAAGAAGAATCTATCTAATTATTATTATATATCACCCGTCAATATGTAGAGTACGCTATAACTTAGTGATATTATGAACATAAGTAACTAAAAGAGTATAAAAAATTCCCCCGCGCGGAGCGGGGGATAGGTTCGGATTTTGCGTCCGCGCGTTACGCGGAGAGCGAGAGCAGGTTCCTGTAGTTCGGGTAGGGCATGTTCTCCGCGGAGAAGAATATCTCGACGGAGTCGGCGATTTTGCGTATCTCGAGCATGAGCGGCACTGCCCTCTTAACTATCGCCTCGGCGTGGGCGCGCGTGGTCATGCGGGACATCTCCTCGCGCAGCTTCGCGAGCTCTTCTGTCTTTGCTATGAGGTCGAGCTTCGCCGCGGCAAGCCGGACGATGATGCCGTCCCATTTTTCCAGCGACAGCGCGTCGTAGCCGGCGACGGCGTCGCGCGAGCTTTTCTCGAGAAGCATTTGTTTCGAGAGCGCGGGGAGTATCCCCTCCCATACCATGTCGCGCAGCACGGACATTTCTATCTCGATGCTCTTGACGAACTGCTCGAGTTTTATCGTGTGGAAGGCTTCGATCTCTTTTTTCGAGAATACCTTCATTTCTTCGAGCATTTTTATCGTAGACGGCTCTACGAAGAGATCTATGCCCTCGGGTATCGTCTTGGCCTTGAGCAGGCCGCGGCGCTCCGCCTCCTCGTGCCAGTTGGCGCTGTAGGCGTTGCCCTCGAAGCGGATGTTGCGGCTCATCGCGGCGACCTTGCGTATCGTCTTTATCGCGGCGTCCACGGGGTCGAGGCCCGCGTTTATCTCTTCTTCGAAGAAGCCGAGGAACTTTTCCATGCCGGCGGCCCAGACTGTGAGCAGCGCCATGACCGGTATGGCCATAGCCTGCGACGCGCCGGGCGCGCGGAACTCGAACTTGTTGCCGGTGAAGGCTATCGGGCTCGTGCGGTTGCGGTCGCTGTCGAAGGCCACGATGTCGGGCAGCTTCGAGAGGCCGAGGTCGAGCGTGCCGCGCGACGGCTTCATCGTGCCGTCGTCGGTGCCCTCTTCGACGGCGCGCAGCATGGAGGCTATAGCGTCGCCGAGGTAGACGCAGATGATGTTCGGCGGAGCCTCCTGCCCGCCAAGGCGGTACATGTTGCCCGGCGTAGAGACGGAGGCCTGGAGCAGTCCGAAGTGCTCCGCCGTGCCGAGTATGAATGACGAGAGGAAGGCGAGGAATATTACGTTCTTCCTGTGGTTCGTCGAAGGCTTCAGAAGGTTGCGTCCCTCGCTGTCTTCGAGTGAGAAGTTGATGTGCTTGCCGCTGCCGTTCATGCCGTTGAACGGCTTCTCGTGGAAGAGCAGGCGCAGCTCGTGCTCGCGCGCCATCTTGCGCATCGTCTCCATGACGAGCTGGTTCTGGTCGCAGGCGAGGTTCGCCTCGGTGAACTGCGGCGCGAACTCGAACTGGCATCTGGCGTTTTCGTTGTGGCGCGTCGCGAGGTCGACGCCGAGGCGCGCCAGGTCGCGCTGCACGTCCTCCATGTAGGATAGGACGCGCGTCGGTATCGCGCCGAAGTAGTGGTCTTCCATCTTCTGGTCGCGCGGCGGCGGCGAGCCGACGAGCGTGCGTCCGCAGAAGCGGATGTCCGGGCGCTTCTGCGCGCGCGGACGGTCGAGCAGGAAGAATTCCTGTTCGCCTCCGACGGTCGCGTGGACGTAGCGGACGCCGCGGTTGCCGAAGAGCTTGAGCATTCGCATCGAGCGCGTCTCTATCGCCTGCATCGCGCGCAGCAGATAGGTCTTCATGTCGAGCGGCGAGCCGTCGTAGGCTATGAATATCGACGGTATGCAGAGCGTGCCGCCCTTCTTCGACTTGATGATGAAGGCGGGGCTCGTCGGGTCCCACGCGGAATAGCCGCGCGCCTCGAAGGTGCTGCGCGTGCCGCCGGACGGGAAAGAGGAGGCGTCCGGTTCGCTCTGCATGAGGTCCTTGCCGCGGAAGGAGTTCAGCGGGTTGCCGTTTTCGTCCGCCATCAGGAAAGCCGTGTGCTTCTCCGCGGTCAGCTCGGTGAGCGGGTGGAACCAGTGCGCCCAGTGGTCGGCGCCCTTGCTTACGGCCCAGTCCTTCATAGCGAGTGCGACGGTGTCGGCGATGCTCGAGTCGAGCTTCTGCCGCCCCTCCATAGCCGCGACGAGGCTGTCGAAGACGTCGCGCGGAAGCCGCTGCTTCATCTCCCTCTGGTCAAAGACGAGAGAGCCGTAAATGTCTTTCATCTTTGGGTATTCTCTTATCTCTGTCATACATTATCCTCCATATCAGGTTAATGCTGATGCACTCGTATCTTTATATCTCTTTTTAAACGCAAAATCAAGCGGAGAAAGGCGCTTAAATCCCGACGGCGGAAGACGGGGCGGGAAGAAAAAAATTTTTTGCGGCGGACGGCCGCGCATAACGGAAGCACCGGCTATAGAACGAAACGCGGCCGGCAAATTATAGCTTTTGGATTGGCTGAGGCTTGGGAAAATATGATTTTAACCTGTCTATGTGTTCCTGCAAGTCCGGCTTGATGGGCGCCCACATAGGGTCGAGTATAAATTACATTCCTTCTCTTCTGGCCAGCTTGGCGGCTGGGACGAAATCGCTGTCCCCTGATATCAGTACGATACGCTGAACCTGCTTTTTATATGTCACGGAGGCGATATCAAGTCCTATCCGCATATCGACTCCTTTTTGTTTTACGTTTAGGGTCACGTCGTCCTCCAAAAGGTCCGCAACTTGTATCTTTCCTGCTCATAGTTTTTTTATTTTGTCATTTGAAATCGACCAGCTGCAATTGACATCGTCAAGCACGCCGAGCCTAAGAGCCACCTTAGGCGTGCGCCTCAATACGTCGTGAAAAGCTCTGCGCCAGTTTGATTTTTCGGATTTTGCATAATCTATAGGCTTGCCTGTAAGCGGATGATGCATTTTTTTCTGAAGCGGCGGACAGTCGTAAAAGAAAATGCGGTAAAGGCTTTCATTTACCGGTATCCCCTTCTGGGACGCATGAGCGCATGAATGCCTGTAAAGACGCGATGCCAGCTGTTCAGGGTCAAGAGCGCCGAAAATGTGCCTAGCCCTGCGGATGAAAAAAGCTCCGTCTATCATTATCGCAGTCCTTATCAATTAAATTCGCCTCCGAATTAAAAATAATCCCTGAGTTCGGCGTTTTCCGGACTTTACGAAAACGCGTACTGTCAGGGATGGACATCTCAATATAATTGAGTGTAATTACAATAATACATTTGCGTTATTTTGTGTAGCTATAAATTTAGCCGTTTTTTCCTGCGATTTTCACGCGCGCGCTTTCCGTCTATAATTAACGCGACTGTTTGACGACGGAGGGAAATATCTTCCTATGATCGAGATAAAAGGTTTGAAAGTACGCTTCGGCGAACAGGAGGTGCTGCGCGGGATAGACTGGTTCATCCCGCCGAAAAGCCGCGTCGGCTTGGTCGGCGGCAACGGCGCTGGCAAGACTACGCTGCTGCGCGTCCTCGCGGGCGAAGCCGATTACGAAGGCAGCGTCTCCGTCCCGAAGGGGCATACCGTCGGCTATCTGCCGCAGGATTTGGTCGAGGTCAAAGACGAAGTGCTGCTCGACTACCTGCGCGAGCGCGCGGGGCTGACTGACATATCCGCAAAGCTCGCGGACTGCGAGGCGCGCATGAGCGAGGCTTCGGGCGACGCGGTGAAGCCGCTGCTCGCGGAGCACGCCAGGCTTCAGCGCGAGTTCGAGGCGAAGGGCGGCTTCGGCTTCGACGTGGAGGCCAAACAGGTGATGAAGGGGCTCGGCTTCGCGCCCGAAGTGGACGCGGCGCGCCGCACCTCGGAGTTCTCGGGCGGCTGGAAAATGCGCATCGCGCTCGCGGCGCTGCTGCTGTCTCACGCCGACATACTTCTGCTCGACGAGCCTACGAACCACCTTGACACCGAGAGCATGGAGTGGCTGGAGTCGTGGCTGCGCGACTACCGCGGCACGATAATCGCCGTCTCGCACGACCGCCGCTTCCTCGACAACATGGTGACGACCGTCGCCGAGCTCGCGAACGGAGAAATACATCTTTATTCGTGCGGCTACGAAAAATTCCTCACCGAGCGCGAAGAGCGCCGCGCGCGCCTCGAAGCCGAGTGGGAACAGCAGAAGGAAAAAATAGAAGAAATCCAGAAATTCGTCGAGCGCTTCCGCTACAAGGCGACGAAGGCACGCCAGGTGCAGAGCCGCATAAAGCAGCTCGAAAAGATGGAGATAACGGAGCTCGAAGGGCCGCAGAAGAGCGTCAGCTTCAAGTTCCCGGAATGTCCGCGCAGCGGCCGCGAGGTGATAAAGGCCGAAAATCTTGAAAAGCGCTACGGAGAGCACGTCGTATTCAGCGGCGTGAATTTCACGATAGAGCGCGGGCAGCGCGTCGCCCTCGTCGGCGTCAACGGCGCGGGCAAATCGACGCTGATGCGGCTCATCGACCAGATAGAAGAGCCGACCGCGGGGCGCGCAACGCTCGGCCTCAACGTCAAAAAAGCCTACTTCTCGCAGGAGAGCGCGCAGAACCTCGACTACAGCCGCACGATATGGCAGGAGGTCAACAACACCGGCTCGAAGCTGCTCGAAGGCGAAAAACGCAACCTGCTGGGCGCGTTCCTCTTCCACGGCGACGAGATACACAAGCCCGTCTCCGTGCTCTCGGGCGGCGAAAAGTCGCGCCTCGGCCTGCTCAAGATGCTGCTCTCCGAATCCAACCTTCTCATACTCGACGAGCCCACCAACCACCTAGACTACGGCACGAAGGAACTTTTTCAGAAAGCGCTGCTCGAGTACGGCGGCACGATATTCATAGTCTCGCACGACCGCGCCTTCCTAGACGACCTCGTGGACCGCGTACTCGAGATACGCGGCGGACACGTTTACGACTACCCGGGCAACTATTCGTGGTTCATAGAGAAGCGCGCCGAACGCGAGGCGCGAGAGGCCGCCGGGCGCGCGAATGCGGCGCAGCCCGAGAAAAGCGAAAGCAAGACGAAAGAGCAGAAACGCGCCGAAGCCGAGGAACGCAACCGCATCTACCGCGCGAAGAAAGATTTCGTCGCGCGCCTCAAAAAATGCGAGGAAGAGATAGCCGCCGGCGAAGCGCGCAAAGAAGAAATAAACGGGCTTCTATGCACGCAGGAAGTGTTGTCCGACTCGAAGCGCGTTCAGGGACTTATGATAGAACTCAAAGAAAAAGAAAACTCGCTGAAAAAACTCTACGACGAGTGGGAAGAGCTCAGCCTCAAGATAGAAGAGATAAAATAGGAGGAAAAACGATGGTCTACGACTCCCTCGACAATTTAATAGAAAACCTGCCGCGCTATATGCCGCGCTGCGCCGGACTCGCGGACTTCCTTTGCGCCGCGCGCGAAAAAAGTTTCGAGGAGCTCAAAAATACGGACTTTTCACCGCTCGGCCTGCGCTTCAACGAATACGAGACAAAGCCCGGAAACGAGATACCCTACGAGGCGCACAGGAAATTCTGGGACCTGCAGCTCGTCTTGGAAGGCGAGGAACTTATCGGCGTCGCGCCGCTCGAAACGCTGACGGAGACAATCTCCTACGACGAGGCGGAAGACATAGCGTTTTATAAGGGAAGCGGCAGCGAAGTAAAACTCGCGCGCGGCGTCGCGGCTCTGCTCGCGCCGTGGGACGGGCACCGCCCCGGCGCTTCGTGCGGAGACGAGCCGTCGCGCGTCAAAAAGATAGTCGTCAAGCTCGCGTGGTAGCCGCGGCGTAAAATACCGGACGGAACGGAAAAAGGAGGACGCGCCCGTGGATCTCAAAAAGTGCCGCATACTGCTCGACGCGATAGACTGCCGCAGCCTCTCCAAGGTCGCTAAGGACTACGGCTACACGCCCTCCGGAGTCTGGCACATGATAGACGCAATCGAGAACGAGCTCGGCTTTCCGCTTTTCCTGCGCGGCAGCGGCGGCGTGACGCCGACCGACAACTGCCTGCGCCTCGCGCCCGAGCTGCGCGAGCTGGTGCGGTGCAGCGAGCGCTTCTCGCGCAAGATGGAAGAGATACGCGGCATAAGAAGCGGCTCTGTCACGATAGGCAGCTACCCGAGCGTCTCGATACAGTGGCTTCCGCACGTCGTCAAGGCCTTCCGCGCCGACTACCCAGGCATAAGGATACAGATACGCGAGGGCATCCGTCAGGAGCTTCAAAGCTGGCTCGACGACGGCAGCGTCGAGATGTGCTTCTACACCGAGCGCCCCGGTATGAAGGGTGAGTGGATACCGCTCGCCGAAGACCCTATAGTCGCGGTGCTTCCCAAAACCCACCCGCTCGCGGAGACTTCTAGCTACCCTCTCGCGCGATGCGCCGAAGAGGACTTCATCATGCCGGCGCTCGGACGCGACGAGGACGTCGCCGCCGTGCTCGAAGAGGCCGGAATATCCCCCAACATAGTTTTTTCGACGATCGAAAATTTCGCCGCCATCTCGATGATAGAGTGCGGCCTCGGCATGAGCATAATGAACGAGCTCATAACGAAATGCCGCGTCCACGACGCCGCGATAATCCCGCTCGACCCGCCGCGCGCGATAAATTTCGGCATAGCCTACCCGTCGTCGGACAAGCTCTCTCCCGCCGCGCTCGAATTCATAGAATACGCGAAGCGCATGATTCCAGGACTGCGCGCGCGGCGCTAGCCGCTCCGACAAATTGCCCGAGACGGAGAAAGGGAATCACACTATGGAGGATTTTCCCAGAAGAGCCAGATGCGTAGACTGGCGCGACGGAACGCTTATATTCGACGGCGGCGCGCCCGTCGAAGCGTACGAGCCCACGATTGAAATAATGGAGCGCCTCGGCGCGCTGTCAGGCATGGCCGGCTTCCATTCATACGGCGTGCCGCTGACGGACGAACTGATACAGCCGCTCGCCGGGCTGAAAAATATGGTCAACCTCGGCGTGGAGGGCGGCCTGCTGACCGACGGTTGCTTTCCCATATTCGCGTCGATGCCGAAACTCGAGATACTGCTGCTCGACGGCAACTCCGGCATAAACGGCGAGGGGCTTTCCGCGCTGGGAAACTCCAAGGTGAATTTAATCTCGCTCAACGATACGATGCTTGACGACGGCGGCCTTAAGCTGGCGGCGGCGCTTCCCAAACTGTCATATATCCATGCGGAACGCACGAAAATAACCTACGGCGGAATGATGGCAGTCTCCGGCAACAGGCGGCTGAACATCATTGCAAGCGGCCTGTTCACGGCGGAACAGATGGAAGCCTTTCATAAAGAACAGCGAGAAAGGGCGAAGAAGAAAACTGCGATTGACGAAAACTCCGTGCGTGAGGCGAAAGATACTCTCCGCGCCTTCTTCGCCGCGATGACGCAATGGGAGGCGGAGACGGAGCGAAACGGCTTCGACCATCCGGACACAGCGCCGTCGCTTCTTGCCGTATGGGACAAGTTCGTCAGCGAGAAGCCGAGGCCGGGCTATCGTCCCGTCAGCCTTTCCTATTCCAGCCTCGGGACATATACGGGTGTCAGTGTCACAGACGCGGAGCAGGTGACGAAAAACAAACTCTGGCTCTACGCGGACCAGACTGGCGGAGCGAAGAGCGAATACAGATTTCTGATGAAACGGACGGCGGAGGGCTGGAAGATAGATTACGTTCAGATGCGTCTTGACGACTGGCGGCGCTGCGGGCTGTAAAACCGTAAATGAAAGGGACTCGAAAAAATGGGCAAACTGTACAAACCCGGCTGCTGGCGGGAGCTGTGGAAGCTGACGGAGGATGAGAGCGTCTGCCTCGGAGACATCGACACCTCTCTGATAACGAGGATGGATATGCTGTTCCGTTTTTCAAAGCGCAGAAACTTCGACGGGCTTGAAACGTGGAACACCTCGAACGTGACCACGATGAAGGGAATGTTCTGCTGCGCGAAATATTTCAATCACCCTATAGAATGCTGGGACGTATCGAAGGTCAGGGACATGTCGCATATGTTCAGCGAGGCTTCCGCCTTCAACCAGCCGCTCGATGGCTGGGACGTGTCGAACGTCAGGAACATGGAATCCATGTTTGCATGGGCGCGCTGCTTCAACCGGCCGCTCGAAGGCTGGAACGTGTCGAACGCAGAGAATATGCGCTGCATGTTTTATTACGCGAAGAGCTTCAACCGGCCCCTCAACTCATGGAACGTCTCAAAGGTTCGGGACATTTCGTGTATGTTCTGCGGCGCGCAGTCGTTCGACCAGCCTCTCGACGAATGGGACACGTCGAGCGTCACGGACATGGGAATGACCTTCAGCATGTGCCCTGAGTTCGATCAGAATATCGATTCATGGGACACGTCGAAGGTCGAGGACATGTCCGGTATGTTCACGAATGCGGTTCGCTTCAATCAGCCGCTCAATTCGTGGCGGACCGGCGGCGTCAGGGACATGAGCGGTATGTTTAGGGGGGCGTCGAGCTTCGACCAGCCGCTCGACAACTGGGACGTGAGCCGCGTCGAAACGGCGGAAAAGATGTTCAACGACGCGGCGAGTTTCAGCCGGCCGCTCGATATGTGGCAAATTCCGAGATTCTGCAACGTCAACGATATGTTTACCGACGCGCTGCGCTTCACCGACGTCAAAACTTTGGCGCTTAACTTCTTCCTGACCAACAAAAAGAGATACCGCGAGTACTTGAAGGAAGTCCTCGGCAGATTCGACGCCGCGCGGGTGTACGCCGAGCTCTCGCGTTATGACTGCAAGCACACGGCGGAATACCGGCGCGAGCTCGAAGCGGCTCATCCGGAACTGCGCGGCTCCGTTCGCGCCGCCGCGGCGACGGGAAAGCACAGGCCCCGCACCAAACGCGAGCTGATAGAGCTGCTGGACAGGGACGCCAAAGCGCCGCTCGGCGGCATCGACACCTCTCTGATAACGGACATGGAGGGGCTGTTCCGCAAGTCGAAGCGTAAAAACTTCGACGGGATAGAGCTGTGGGATACTTCGAACGTGGTCACGATGAAGAATATGTTCGCCGGAGCGAAGTTCTTCAACCACGACATAAGCGGGTGGAACGTCTCGCGCGTCGAAAACATGAGCAATATGTTCCACTGCGCTTTTCACTTCAATCAGCCGCTCGACGGCTGGGACGTCTCGAACGTCGCGGATATGGAAGGAATGTTCTGCGGCTGCCGTAACTTCAACCGTCCTCTGGGAAGCTGGAACGTCTCAAAGGTGCGCAGTATGCGGTTCATGTTCCTGTGGGCATGCAGCTTCAATCAGGATATAAGCTCGTGGGACACATCAGGCGTGAAGGATATGTGCGGCATGTTCGACGCGGCAAAGAGCTTCAACCGGCCGCTCGAAGCGTGGAACGTCTCCGGCGTCACGGATATGAGCAGGATGTTCCATCAGGCGGACGCGTTCAATCAGCCGCTTGCGTCGTGGGACGTCTCAAATGTGAGGGACATGAGCGATATGTTCCACTACGCTTTGAGCTTCAACCAGCCGCTGAACTCGTGGAACGTCTCGAACGTCGAAAACATGGCGCTGATGTTCGACGGGGCGGAGCGCTTCAACCAGCCGCTCGGCCGCTGGGACGTTTCCAAGGTCATGGATATGGACTATATGTTCTGCGAAGCGGCGTCGTTCCGGCAGCCGCTGACGGCGTGGCGGCTGCGTGATCAGTCTCCGAGGCATATATTCCTCAGGTCGCCGCGCTACCGCGATATGGAGTCGCGCGTGATGTGCCTCGCCGCGCTCGACCGGAACAGCAGGGAATACGACCTTCAGGAGATGATAAAAATATTCGGGGCCAGGGCCGTCTGTGAAGCTCTGCTGCAATACGGCGCGAAATACGGCGCCGCGGAGTGCGTCGAATACGTAAAATCGCATTACGCGGACGAACTGAAAGCGCAGCGCCTGCGCGCCTGAGTTCTTCGTCGCCCGCCGCCACGCGCGCGGCGGTATTTTCGCGCGGCGGCTGTGAGAAACTTTCACAGCCGCTGTTAATTTCTCTCTCTTTTCCGGCGCGCCCGCGCGTCTTATCATTTATATAGAAAATGAAACTTATATCAAAAGCAAAGGAGTGTGCGGCGTGATTGACAACGCGATGCTGATAACTCTTTTCGACAGGCTTTATCCGTGCTGGGACAAAGAGATGCTCGAAGCCGAGGGTGCGGACATGGAGGCGGTCGCGCGGCTCGCGGGCGAGGGGCTGCTCGACGCGCGCGGCGGCGTCTATTCGCTGACGGAGGCGGGCGCGGAGGAATTCCGCCGCGCGGCGCTCGAGAACTTCCTCGACGAGAAGCCGGGCAAAGCTCCGGCTGACCGCGCGAGGTCGGTGCGCGCCGCGAAATTTCTGAGAAAGCTCGACGCGGCGCACGCGCAGCGCTGGGGCATAAAGCAGTACTATACTTCGCCGGCGCTCGAAATGTTCCCGAAAGTCGCGGACGATGAGCTCTTCCGCATCGACGGGGACGTTTTGTCGTGGCCTTACATGGAGGGCGCGGCTGAGACGGAGATGGAGGAAGCCTTCGTACCCGGCGGCCTGCGCGGAAGGCGCGAGCGGCTCGCCGCCGCGTGCGAAAAGGCATCGGCGTGGATGGAGGCCAACCGCGCGCTGATAGACATATATTCGCCCGACGTTTTTTACGTCTGCCGCTACGACCACGGCTGCTACGACCATTTCAGGCCGCACCCGAACGACCCGATGAGGCTCGTGAACACAGACCGCTTCTCATTCGTCTTCGACGGCGGAAGCGAGGCGGACGAGCTGCGCGAAATCGGGAAATTCCGCCGCTGGGTCATGCTGACGCGTCGCGTCGTGCTGGCCGACTATTTCGACATAGACGAGCAGGAGCAGGACAGCGTGAGCGTGCTGTACCTCGTCTCGAAAAAGGAATCCGAGGCCGTGGAACGCGCGGAGAAGCTGGCGCGCTTCGGCGAGGCGCTCACGGCGTGGGCGGAGCCCTTCGAGATATGGACGCTATCGGAAGAGGCTCTCTTTTCCGTGAAGGACAGGCGCGAGGTGATATGGGAGCTGCTTCCGTATATCGCGCGTCCCGTGCGCCGCATGGAGGCCTGCGGCTGCTGCCGCTGCTAGAGGGGCCGGCTCATGGGCGGTTTCTCAAAAAACGCGATGAAGGGGACGCTCTGCGTCCTCGGCGCCGGTATGTGCTGGGGCACCACTGGGACGATACAGGCCTTCGCGCCCGAGGGGGCCTCGTCTCTCACGGTCGGCGCGGCGCGCGTGTTCTTTTCCGGAATCGTGCTGATGGCCTTCATGCTCGCTAAAGATGGGCGGAAGCTCTTCTCCGGCGGCTGGAACGTGCGCGGCGTGCTTCTCGCGGCGGCCGGGCTCGCGGCTTATCAGCTCACGTTCTTCACCGCCGTGCGCATGACCGGCGTCGCGGTCGGTACGATGGTGGCGATAGGCGCGGCCCCGCCCGTCGCGGGGATATGCGGACGGCTCTTCTTCGGTGAAAGGCTCTCCGCGCGCTGGTATGCGGCGACCGTCCTCGCGGTCGCGGGCTGCGTCATGCTCGTCCTCGGCGGAAACGGCGGCGGCGCGCTCAAGGTCAGCGCCTTCGGGGTGTTCCTCGCCTTCTGCGCCGCGCTCTCCTACGCGCTCGAGGGCGTAGGCCTGCGCATGATAGAAAAAGGCCCCTACGAGACGATAGCGGTAGTCAGCATCGTCAGCGGCCTGATGGCGCTGCCGTGGCTGCTCGCGGGCGACGTCTCATGGATGTTCGAGCCGCGCGGCGCGGCCTGCATGGCGCTCCTGACCTTTCTCAGCACAGTAATCCCCTACACGCTCTTCACGATAGGCGTTCAGAGCATCAAGCTCGGCGTAGTGTACACGCTCGGCCTCGCGGAGCCTCTGACGGCGTGGTTCCTCTCGACGGTGCTGCTCGGCGAACGTCTCTCCCCGCTCGGTATGACCGGCGTCGCGGTGCTCTTCGCGGGGATACTTCTGCTCGCGCTTTCCAAGAAGGACGGATGAGCGGCGCTGTCGTATAATTGACGAAGCCGCGGTCGCGGCGGGGAGGTTTCGACATGCAGATACAGATGATAGCGGGAGGCGCGGCGCTCGCCGCCGTCGTGGGCTACATAGCGATGTACAACAGGCTGCGCCGCCTGTCCGTAAAGGTCGAGGAAGGAAGCTCGGGCATCGACGTTGCGCTCGAAAAACGCTACGACCTTCTCTCGGAAGAGATAGAGGCCGTCAAGAAATTCCTCAGACACGAATACGAGACGTACACGGCGGTCACGGCGCTGCGCGGCGGCACGGAGCTCGAGGAAAAGACTTTCGAGGAGCGCCGGGCGCTCTCGCGCGAGGCGGTCGAGGCGATAGACGGCGAGATACGCGCGCAGTCGGAAAAGATGGCTCAGATCAAAAAACAGCTCGACGTCCGCCGCGAGAGAAGAAGGCGCGGCGGCGGCAAAGCGGAGGCGAAGCGGGAGCTCGAGGCCGGGGCCGAAAAGCTGCGCGAGGCCGCGGGACAGAAGATCGGGCTGCTCGCCTCGATACAGCAGGGGCTCGGCGGAGTCGGCGCGGCGGTGGACGCGCTTGCCGAACAGTACCCCGTGCTTTACTCGTCGGCTTCGATGGGGCATTTCCAGAGCTCGATACGCGACGCTGAGGAACACCTTCAGGCCGCGCGCCGTCTCTACAACGCCAACGTATCGCTCTACAACCAGACGATACAGTCCTTCCCGTGGCTCGTCGTCGCGCGGCTGCACGGTATGGAGAAGGCCGAATTTTACGAAGCGGACGACAAGAAAAGAGAGTTCAAGGTAAATTTTGACTGACGCGGAAAGCGCGCGCGGCGCGGAGATAACGGTCGAAGAGCTTGAAAAAATGCGCGAGTCTGCGAAGCGGCGGCTCTGCGCCGTATTCGCCGCGGGCGCTGCGGCCTTCCCCCTCTTCGCGTGGCTCGTCTACAGCGGCAGGGACTCCGGCGAGGGAGCGCTCAAGACGCTCCTGACGACGGCCGGCGCGGCTGCGGCGCTCTCCGGCTGTGCGGCGGGCGCGCTGTGGTACGTGATAGGCAGGCGCGCTTACGACCGCTTTGTGGAAAGCTTCAAATCTAAATACGTCCTCGGCGTCGTCGGCGCGATGGACGGCTTCTCCGGCCTCGAATACGACAGCCGTTCCGGCTTCACGTGGGACGAGCTGCGCGGCGCTGCTGTCGTGGACTGCGGGCAGGAAAAATATTTCAAGAGCGAGGACCGGCTCACGGGGTTTTACAACGGCGCGCGCTTCCGCATAAGCGACGTTACCGCGCGCAAAATGACGCGGCGCGGCAAAAAGAACGAGCTCGTAGAGGTCTTCGGCGGGCAGCTCCTATGCTTCAGCCGCACAGGCGGCAAGGAGAGCGCCGGGCTCGTGCAGGTGTTCCGGAAAGAATTCTTCCGCGACATGGGCGGCCCGCGCGCTGAGCACAGGATACGCACGGAGAACGCGCGCTTCAACGACGAATTCAACATCTACGCCGACGACGAGCACAACGCCTACTACATACTCACGCCGCCTATGATGGAAAAAATATCGTTCTTCGCGGAGTCGGCCGGCGGGCAGGTTTCGCTCTCGTTCTCAGGCGAGACGCTCTACGTGGCTGTGCGCCGCCGCGGAATGTTCTCGCCCGTCATAGACGTTCCGGTGGAACGGCAGGCCGCGGAAATCCGCGGCGACGTCGCGATAATAGCGAAAGCCGGAGACGTCTTCCTCGGAGTGCCGGAGCGGGACGCATAACCGAGCGCGCGGCGGCTCGTAAGTTATAAAAATTTTTTTGCACATTGGTAATTTTGCCTATTTTTTTAGGTCTTTTACCTTACGCCCAAACGTGAACAAAACGTAAGAGCGCGCCGGAAAACATTTCCGCGCCTTCCGAAACGCGCGCCCCTCCGGACATTTTTAATGTAAAACATTCTTAAACGACTGTAAATTCCGCGATAAATAAGGCCGCCTGCGCGCCGTGCCTTGATAAACACGGCCTTTGCCGCGCGCGGCTTGACTTCTCGGCGCTTGACGTTATCATAAAAACGCGTTTAGAGTGACGGCGACGGACGCAGCCGCGAAAATATATAAAAATGCGGAGATTATTTGTTTTTGAGGAACGCTCCTCGCCGTGTTCGAACTCTCAAGGAGGTAAATATGCGGAAACTAATGAGAAAGCGGCATTTCCACCTGCCGCGGATCGCAGCGATGTTCCTGCTCGCCCTTTCCGTCGTCCTTCATCCGGACGCTGGCATGGGAAGCACGGAACGGCAGCCGAAAACACATACCACCCTCTCGGACGAAACTGTGATAAAACCGGCGGAAAAGCCCGCCGAAGCGCAGACGGCTGCCGACAAGATACGGAGCGAGATACTCCGCATCGCGCAGGACAACGCCGCGGTACAGGCGAAAGCCGAAAAAAGACGCGAAGAGGCGAAAGCGGCGCGGTACGATCAGTCCATATACGGGGCGCTCAAACACCAGGGGCTGACGGAGGAACATATCGCGAAATGGCGTCACAAGCACCCGCTCAGCACGCTCAACAGGCTGGACAAGCTCCCGCCGGCAAAACAGCGCAGCGTGGCGGACACAGCTACGTTTATAAGAAAAGTCAACCCCAATATACCGCACGAGACGGCGTGGCGCGAAGCCTGCGCTCTCGTGTTCTACAGCGTGAAATACGGCGTGCCCGCAAACCTAGCGGTCGGCATAGCGAAAGCCGAAAGCCACTTCAACCCGAACGCGAAAAGCAGCGCGGGGGCGCTCGGCGTCATGCAGGTGATGTGGAAGGTACACAACGGGATGCTGCGCGCCAAAGGCATAGCCCCGACGCGCGACCACATGTTCGACCCCGAGCGCGGGGTCGAGGCGGGGGTGCTGATACTCTCGCGCTATATCTCGGCCTACGGCACGGTGCAGAAGGCGCTCAACAGATATTACGGAGGCATATCGAACAGCTATTTGAAGAAAGTCAACAAAAACATGGCGCAGCTTAAAAGCCACTCGGAAGCCATGGGATACTAGGAAAACGCAAACACTCTGACGTAACCGGAAGGCGTCGCCGCCTTCCGGTTTTTTTGCGCCGGATCGTTGGCGCGCGGGCCGCGCGGCTATATAATCGTCGCATGAAGGGCGGACGGAGGGATTGCGTATGACCGGCGGAAGCGCGGCGTCCGAGTTTCTTTGCGGCGCGCGTAAGAGCCTGCCCGTAATAACGGGCATGATACCGAGCGCGGCGGCTTTCGGCATACTCGCTGAGACGGCGGGCTTCTCCGTGTGGGAAAGCCTGCTGATGTCGATGACCGTCTTCGCCGGGGCCAGCCAGTTCGCGGCGCTCAACCTGCTCGCGGCCGGAGCGCCGGCCGCGGACATAGTGCTCGCCACGGCGCTGCTTAACGCGCGCCACATAATGATGGGCCCGTCGCTCTCGCGGCGTATTGAAGGCGGCGGAAGGCCGCTCTTTCGGGCCGCCCTCTTCTTCTTCCTAACAGACGAAAGTTTCAGCGTCGCGTCGCTGCAGGGCGTCGGCCCGGTAAGCGTTCCGTTCCTCTGGGGGCTTCAGACGCCGATATACTTTACGTGGAACGCCCTTACCGTGTTCGGATGGCTCGGGACCTCGGCCCTTCCTCCCGCTCTTAGATCGAGCATGGGGATAGCGATATACGCGCTCTTCATCGCGCTCATAATACCGTCCGCGCGCAAAAGCCGCGCCGCGCTCGCCGTCACGCTGGCGGCGATGGCGCTCTCGTCTCTTTTCAAATTCGCGCCGGTCCTCTCGGAGCTCAACAAAGGCGTTGCGATAATGATTTCCGCGGGAGGCGCGGCGCTCTTCGGCGCGCTGCTGTTCCCGCCGCGCGGGGAGGAAGCCGCGTGAGGCCCGAACTCGTATATCTTTTCATAATGATGATGCTCGCGACCGCGCCGTCGCGCGTGCTGCCGCCCTTCCTGCTCGCCGGGAGGAAGCTGCCGCCGCTGCTCTCCGCCGTGCTCGGCTACATGCCGTTCGCGGTCATAGGCTCGATAACCTTCCCCGACTGCCTTTTCGCGACCGGGAACTTTTACAGCTCCGCAGCCGGAACGATAGCCGCCTTCGCCGCGGGCTGGTACAGCGGCAGCGTCGTCACCGTCATGGCGGCCTCCATCGCCTCGGCCTTCCTTATAGCGCAGATCGGATTTTAGAAGAGGATTCCCGCGGCGCAGTAGACGAGAAGCAGCGCCATGACCGCGTTGAAAAGCCTGCCGCGGCGGCGCAGCGCGCGCTCGAAAAACACTCCGAAGAGCGCCCACGTCCAGTTCGCCGCGGAGCCTATCACGGCAAGCAGCAGCGCGAATGCCGCGACGGCTGCGTTCGAATCGAAGGCCGGCATGACGAACGAAGTCAGAGCCGTCACGCCGTACAGCATTATCTTCACGTTTACGAATTCGAGCGCGAATCCGGCCCAGAAACTGCAGTCCGCCTCCACGCCGCCCGACTCTCCGGAAGAGCGCCACGTCCGCCAAGCGAGCCAGAGGATATAGGCGGCGCCGCCCCAGCGCATGAACGGCATTATGCGCGGCACGAGCGAGGCGAGCGCGACGGAGAAAAGCGCGCAGAGCAGCATGACGATCACAAAGCCGGCGAAGACCCCTACGAGCACGCGCCACGCGCGCGCTATGCCGTAGCGCCCAGCCGCGGACATTGAAAGGATGTTGTTCGGCCCCGGCGTGAACGCCGAGGCGAATACGTAAAGCGCGAAGCCGGCAAAATTGAACTCTTCCATCACGCACGCTCCAAAGTTTTTTCATATTCTACCACCGCGCCTCGCCGCCGCAGCCCTGCGCGGAGGCGGAAAAAAGCCGCGCGCGCGCCGAAACACGGAGCCCTGTGCGGATTACGGGATTTTACGAAGCCGCCGTGTTTTGCTTGACATGTGTGCATATGCACATTATTATAAGCGCGAGAAGACGGAGGGATGAAATTGCCCGGAGTGACGAAATGCCGCCGCGTCTGCTGCGACACGCGCGCGCGGCGGTTTTTGACGGAAGGCGCGGCCGGCTTCGTGACGCTCACGGTCGAAGAGCTCGAAAGTCTAAGGCTCTGCGACCTGGAAGGCGCCGACCAGAGCGCCGCGGCGCAGTCGATGGGCGTGTCGCGCGGCACGCTCCAGCGCATCGTCTATTCGGCGCGGCGCAAGGTCGCGGACGCGCTTTGCTCCGGAAAGGCCATCCACATCGGCGGAGGCAATTTCAGCGCCGCCGTGCGGAAATGCGGGCGCGCGGGATGTTCGCGATGCCGCTTCGCGCGCGGCGAAGGCTGCGGGAATTCTGATAAAGAGACGAATTCGGAAACGGAGGACGAAGCCATGATGAAAGACGGAATAATAGCGGTAACCATGGAAGACGGACAGATTTTCCAGCATTTCGGACACACCAGATTTTTCGAGCTGTACGAGATAAAGGACGGCGCGGTCGCGTCTCACAGGACGCTCGACGCCGAGGGCAGCGGGCATTCGGCGCTCGGCGGACTTCTGCGCGAAAACGGCGTGAATCTGCTCATCTGCGGCGGCATAGGCGGAGGCGCGAAAAACGTCCTAGCGGCTGCCGGCATCGAACTGATATCGGGCGTCAGCGGCCCGGTGGACGAGGCCGTTAAACTCTATCTCGAAGGGAAACTTCACGACGACCCGTCCGCGGAATGCACGCACCATCACGGCCACGAAGGGCACGAATGCGGCGGGAGCGGCGGAGCTCCGCAGGGAGAATGCCGCGGCTGCGGCCACGGAAGCCACGGCTGCGAATAAGCGGGATTTTACGGCGCGGAGCAAGTCTTCGCGCCTTTTCTGTTATGCCGCCTGACGAACGAAAACGACGGCGCGCCGCCGGTCAGCCGCGCTGGGCCTCGCGTGCCTGGCGTTGGAGGCTGCGCCGGTGCGCGCTCCGCGTTTCGCCCGGCGCGTGAAATTTGCGGAACGCCGGCCTTGAACACGGATGCCGAACGAAGCGGCATGGCTGCAGAGAAATGGACGGAACCCCGCACGCCCCGCCCCGTCTGGCACGGAAGATCTGCACGGCTGCGTGTTTATTTGTAACAGTATGACGGTTTGCGCTGAGGTGTGAAAAAGCCGCCGCCTTCGGGGAACCGGGGCGGCGGCTTTGCGTTTTTGATTTACGCTCGGACTTTCTGCTATTTCGCCAGCTCTTCCATTTCGTCGAGCGTTTCGGAGAACTGCTTTATCACGGCCTCGACGGGCTGCGGCGTGCTCATGTCAACGCCCGCGCCCTTGAGCAGCTCGATGGGGTAGTCGGAGCCGCCTTTGGTGAGGAAGCTCAGGTATCTGCGCGTCGCGGGCCCGCCCTGCTCGAGTATCGCGGAAGCGAGCGCCGTTGCGGCGGAGTAGCCGGTCGCGTACTGGTAGACGTAGAATGGCGTGTAGAAGTGCGGGATGCGCGCCCATTCCATTTTGAGCGGCTCGTCTATCGTTATCCCCTCGCCGTAGTATTTCCTGTTGAGCTCGTACCATAGCTGTTTGAGCCCGTCGGGGGTCGTGTCTCCGCCCTCCGCCGCGCGCTTGTGTACCTCGCGCTCGAAGGAGGCGAACATAGTCTGGCGATAGACTGTGGTGCGGATGTTCTCGAGGCGGCGGTTGAGCAGGTAGAGCCGCTTTTTCCTGTCGTCCGTCTCGGCGAGCAGGCCGGAGAGGAATAGCACTTCGTTGGTCGTCGAGGCCACCTCGGCGGTGAATATGCAGTAGTCGGCCGTCGCGTAGGGCTGATTCTTCCGCGAGTACCAGCTGTGCATGGAGTGCCCCATTTCGTGGACGAGCGTCAGGACGTCGTTGAGGTTGTTCGTGTAGTTCATGAAGATGTACGGATGCGTGCCGTAGGTGCCCCACGAGTAGGCCCCGCTGCGCTTGCCCTTGTTCGGGAAGACGTCGGCCCAGCCTCCCTCGACGCCGGCCTTTATCTGCTCGAGGTATTGTCCGCCGAGCGGCGCGAGATAGCGGTACATCATCTCTTTCGCGTCGCTCCACGCTATTTCTTTGTACGGGTCTTCGACGAGCGGGACGTAGAGGTCGTACATGTGCAGCTCTTTGACGCCGAGCATTTTGCGGCGGAGCTTCATGTAGCGGTACATCGGCGCCAGGTTGTCCTCGATGGCGGAGACGAGGCTGTCGTAGACGGATACGGGGATGTTGTCCGCGTCGAGCGCCTCCTCGAGCGGCGAGCCGTAGCGGCGGCATTCGGCGTAGAACTTCGCCGATTTGAGCATCCCGTCGAAGGTCGCGCCGATCGTGTTCTTCATCTTGGAGTAAGGCTCGTAGAGCGAGGCGAAGGCCGCCCTGCGCACGGAGCGCTTCGGCGAACGCAGGTAGGCGACGGCGCGCTCTTCGGACATCTCGACTTTCTTGCCTTCCTCGTCGCGTATCGGCGGGAATTCCATGTCGGCGTTGGTGAGCATCGAGAATGCGTTGTCCGCCGTCTGAGCCATGTCGCCGGAGCGCGCGAGTATCAGCTCCTCGGCCTCGGAGAGCACGTGCGCCTTGCGGCGGAGCAGCTCGCGCAGCGGGAAGGCGTATTCAGCGAGACAGGGGGCCGCGGCGAATTCCCTCAGCCTTTCCTCAGGCATCGAGAGTATCTCCGGCGTGACGTAGCTCACGGCGGCGGAGAATTCGACGGCGAGCGCCGAGACGCGGTTCGCCGGCCCCTGGTTGGATGAGTCGCCGGTGTCCTCGTGGCTCTTCATGTTCGCGTAGACGTAGAGCTTGCCGAGCTCTATCGACAGCTCGTCTCGCAGTTTGAAAAATTCGAGCATTTTTTCCGGCGACTGCGCCAGTGTACCCCTGTAGGCCGCGAGCTCCGGCAGGCGCGATTTTATCTCCGCGAACGATTTTTCCCAATCCTCGCGCGTAGCGCAGATGTCTTCGAGCTTCCACCTGTATTCCGCGGGCACCGCGGAGCGCTCGGGCAGCGACGAACCGCGCCCGAGTTCGAGTTCCTTCTTCTTTATATCGGACTTCATGCTATTCCTCCATTCGACATTGTTCAAGCGCATATTTTTTTATATTCTACATCTATTTTATACTTGCGCGCGCGGGCGCGAAAGCGGAAAATATAAAATTGAATAAATACGGCTTCGGCCGCGAAACGGAGGGCTTTTTTATGACGTACGATTTCGACAGATATATGGAGCGCCGCGGCACTGACTGTGAAAAATGGGACGGCATGGCTGAGGATTTCGGAACCAACGACCTTCTCGCTATGTGGGTCGCCGACATGGATTTTCCCGCCGCGCCGGAGATTCTCGACGCGATACGCGCGAAGCTTGATCAGGGCGCCCTCGGCTATCCGATAATCCCCGATTCGCTGCGCGACGCCGTGCGCAAGTGGGAGAAGGACCACTACGGCTGGGAGTTCGGGCGCGAGGCGGTAAGCTGGGCCTGCGGCGTAGTGGCGGGGCTCTCCTTCGCGACGATGGGGCTGACGAAGCCCGGCGACCAGATGATAATCCAGACGCCCGTCTACATGCCTTTCTACCGCACCGTGCGCGAGGCCGGACGCATAATCGTCGAGAACCCGCTCGTCTACAGGAACGGGCGCTATGAGATGAACCTCGAGGAACTCGAGAGCCTCGTCACTCCGACCTGCCGCACGCTTATCCTTTGCAGCCCGCACAACCCCGTCTCGCGCGTCTGGAGCCGCGAGGAGCTCGAAGCCCTCGCCGACGTCGTGCGCCGCAAAGACATGATAGTCATCGCCGACGAAATCCATCAGGACCTCGTCTACAGCGACGCGAAGCACACATGCCTCGGCTCTCTGCCCGGAATGGACAAGCACGTGCTGACCTTCATCGCTCCGAGCAAGACCTTCAACATCGCCGGCATGAAGGCCTCCGTCGCGATAATCCCCGACGAGCGCCTGCGCGGCGTCTACGTCTCCGTGCTCGAGCGCTTCCACCTCAATTCGCTGAACATCCTCGGCATCGCCGCGATGGAAGCCGCCTACGGAAAGTGCGGCGAGTGGCACAGGCAGCTCATGGCCTACCTGGAGGGCAACCGCGACTTCACGGAACAGTTCGTCAGGGAGCGTATGCCGAAGGCGCACATGGATCACCCCGAGGGGACGTACATCTTCTGGATAGACTTCCGCGGCTACGGTTTCAACGACGAAACTCTGACCGAGTTCCTCGTCAAAGAGGCGAAGGTCGCGCTCGACCCCGGCAAGTGGTTCGGAGCTGCCGGCGACGGCTTCGCGCGCATCAACATCGGAACGACGCGCGCGCAGCTTAAGGAAGGGCTGGAACGCATAGCGGCGGCCCTCGAGAAAAGAGAAGGCAAGTAAGGCGGCGCGGCGATGAGAAAAGAAACCCCGCTTCTTTACTGCCGTTTCACGATGGACGGGCGCGCCTACAGCGGGCAGCTCCGCGGCGGCTCGGTGGACATAGTGGAGGGCGACCCGTTCTCAGGCATAACCTCGCAGATACGTCTCAGCTATCCAGTCGAGCGGATAAAATTCCTGCCGCCTTTCATGCCTAAAAAAATCTGGTGCGTCGGACGCAACTACGTCGGCCACGTCAAGGAGCTCGACCACGACATCCCGGAAGAGCCGCTGATATTCCTCAAAGCGACCTCCGCCGTCACCGGAGCGCACGACTTCATCCGTATCCCGAAATGGGCCGGCCCGATACACTACGAGGGCGAACTCGCCGTCGTAATAGGCAAAGGCGGCAAAAATATCCCGGAAGAAGAAGTTTACGACCACGTCCTCGGCTACACGATAATGAACGACGTAACGGCCCGCGCGCTCCAAAACAAGGACGGACAGTGGACGCGCGCCAAAAGCTTCGACACATTTGCGCCGCTCGGCCCCGCGATACTCGTCACGAAAGAGCTGCCGCAGGAGACGCGCGTCGTGACCCGCGTCAACGGCCGAGTCGTCCAGGACGGCGCGATAGAGCAGATGATATTCCCGATACCGCGCATAATCTCGCACATCAGCCGCTTCGCGACGCTCGAGGAAGGCGACGTGATATCGACCGGCACGCCGCAGGGCGTCGGCGAAATAGTCCCCGGCGACCTTGTCGAAGTCGAGATAGAACCGATAGGAAAACTCCGCAACATCTGCGGCGAATGACGCGAAGCGGCGCGGCCGCGGAAATTTTATAAGAAAAGACAAAAAAGCGGCGCTCCGTAAAAAGAGCGCCGCTTCCCGTATTCTTTCGGCTTTCGTTCAATTTTGCGGATCTTTCCTCTGACGCCAGAGCTTGAGGTACATCTCCATCGAGTCGCGCAGATGCACCGACGTCGCGCGCGCCGCGCCCTCGTAGTCCTTCTCCGCGACGAGGCGCAGTATCTCCTCGTGCTCGCGCAGCGCCTGCGCCGTGCGCGACGGCTCCTTGAACGACGTAAAGCGGAAAGTGCGCAGATATTTATGCGTGTTCTTGATCTGCTCCTTGAGGCGCGGCATGCCGCAGCAGTCGTAAAGCCTGTCGTTGAACCTGCCGGTCCACTTGCAGACCTCGTCGCGGTCGCCGGCGAGACGCGCGTCCTCGGCCCTTCGGCAGTAGCACTCAAGCTCGTGGATTTCATCTTTCGTTATCTTGTCGATGACGATCTTTATCGCGCAGACCTCGAGCGCCTCGCGTATCGTGTAATACTCGCGGATGTCCTCCTCCGTATATTCTGCGACGATGAGCCCCTTGCGCGGCACCGAATTGATCAGCCCCTCGCTCTCGAGCATGCGCAGCGCCTCGCGCACAGGCATACGGCTCACGCCGAGCTGCGACGCTATCTCAGTTTCTATAAGGCGCGTGCCGCTCGGTATCTCTCCGTCGAGAATCTGCTTGCGCAGCAGATTCGCGACCTCGGCGCGAAGCGTGCTGTTATGGGCTAAATCCAGCCCGGTCTCCAATTTTATAGCCACAGTGCGCCACTCCCAACTCTTTCTCATGCTGATCCGGTCACTAGAATAACATAAAAATTAAAATAAGCGCTCGGCATAAACCAAGAAACTTTTTTGCACGTATTGACTTTTCGCCTCGCAGTACTATTATATAGCTATCGCGGATACATGGATACATGGATACAAAAAACAGTAAGGAGGAATTTTTTCAAATGAAGCGTTCAGCAGCAGTATCGGTGTTAGCGGCATTGTTCGTTGCGGTATTCGCGTTTGCGGCAACGGCGGCGGATTATCCGTCGAAACCCTTTGAGTTTCTCGCCCCCGCGGGAGCCGGCGGCGGCTGGGACACGACCATAAGGCTCGTAGGCAAGGCGCTGGGCGACCTCAAGCTCGTCACGCAGCCGATGCCCGTCACAAACAAGCCCGGAGGCGGCGGCGCGGTCAACCTCGCGTACATTCAGAGAAAGAAGAACGACCCCTACGTCATCACCGTGTATTCGCCCCCGCTTCTTCTCATCAACCTCACCGGACAGACCCCGCTCGGTTATAAGAATCTTACGCCCATCGCCCGCCTTATCGACGACTACGGAGCGTTTGCCGTCCCGAAGAACTCGCCTTACAACAGTATGATGGACGTGGTCGAAGCCATCAAGAAGGATCCGAGGAGCGTAAAGGTCGGAGGCACCAGCTCCGCGGGAAGCATGGATCACGTGCAGTTCCTTCAGGCGATGCGCGCAGCCGGTGTGACTGCGCTTAAAGAAATCCCGTTCATCTCCCTTCAGGAAGGAAGCATGGCTTCGCTCATGGGCGGACACATTGACCTTCTTTCCACCGGTATGGCCGAAACGGTCGGAGCTCTTGAGTCGGGCGACATCAAAGTCCTCGCGATAAGCGCCCCCGAGCGTGTGAAGAGCGGCCCGCTCGCCGCCGTCCCGACGCTCAAGGAAGCCGGCATCGACACCGTGTTCATCAACTGGCGCGGACTTTTCGGCGCGCCGAACATGGGCGATGAAGCGCGCGACTACATGGCGAACGTCTTAAAGCAGATGTCCGAAAGCCAGGAGTGGCTCGACATTTGCGAAAAGAACGGATGGGAACCCGTGTACGCCGGGCCGGAGGAGTTCGCGAAATTCCTCGACCAGACCAACGAAGAGTACAAGGTCATCCTTGACGAAATAGGATTCCTAAAGAAATAGCAAGAACGTTATCAAAGGGCGGCAGACTGTGTCTGCCGCCACGTTTATAAAGGAGTGAGAAATGTGAACTCTGACGTTATCGTCGGCCTGTTCTCGTTAGTGTTCTGCATCGCCTACACTATCGCGGCGTGGCTTCTGCCGGACGCGGCTATCGGCAATCCGATGGCGCCGAAGTACTTCCCGCTCGGCGTAGGGATAATGGGAGCGGTCTTCTCCCTGATGCTTCTCTCGCGCGGAATGAAGCGCGGGCGCGTCGCGAGGAAGGGCAAGGCTCCCGACCCCGGCTATTGGGTCCTTATCGCCGGACTCTGCGCCTGCTGCCTTGTCTATGCCGCCGTTCTTGAAAGGATAGGCTTTCTTATCAGCACCACGGTCTTCCTCGCGGCTATGCTGTTCTTGGTCAACGGGGTCAAGGGCTGGATCGCCAATATAGCCGTCTCGCTCGTCTTCACGGTAGGCATCTGGTATGCCTTTACGAAAATATTCCTGTTCACTCTGCCATAAGGGAGGAATATCTGAATGGAAACTTTAAGTCTGTTGTTCTCAGGCTTCGCGCAGGCCATGACGCCGCTCAACCTTATATGGCTGGCGGCCGGGTCGGCGCTCGGCACGGTCCTCGGGATGCTTCCCGGGCTCGGGCCGACGACTGGCATAGCGCTCCTGATGCCGCTCACATTTACGATGCCGCCGGACACGGCTCTCGTCACTATGTGCGCTATTTACTACGGCGCGATGTTCGGCGGCTCGCGCAGCTCGATACTTCTCAACGTTCCGGGAGACGGCGCCGCCGTCGCCTCATGCTTCGACGGCTACCCGATGGCCCAGCAGGGACGCGCGGAGGCGGCCCTCGCTATTTCCGCCATCGCGTCGTTCATAGGCGGCCTGCTTTCTACTATAGCTTTCGTCGCGGTCGCCGTCCCTGTAGCGCGTTTCGCGCTTAAGTTCGGTCCCCCGGAATATTTCATGCTGATGTGCTTCGCGCTCGCAGCGACGGCTGCCATCTCCAAGGAGGCCATGCTCAAGGGGCTTCTCTCGATGTGCCTCGGCCTCATGATCGCTACGGTCGGCATCGACCCGCAGTCGGGCGCTATACGCTTCACCTTCGGCATAACCGAGCTTCAGACCGGCATCGACGTCGTCGTCGTCATCATCGGCATCTACGGCCTCGGCGAAGTATTCCACAATATGGAGCATATAAGGTCCGATCTCGCCGTGAAGGTTCAGACGAAGTTCGGGCGTATCTGGGTCACGATGGCTGAGTTCAAGCGCTGCCTGCCCGCGATTCTGCGCCAGACTCCAGTCGGCTTCTTCGTGGGCGTCCTTCCCGGAGCCGGCGGCACTATAGCCTGTCTTATGGCCTATAACAACGAAAAGCAGATGGCGAAGAACCCGGACGATTTCGGCAAGGGTGAAATAATAGGCCTCGCGGCTCCCGAAGCGGCGAACAACGCCTGCTCCGTCGGAGCGCTCATCCCGATGATGACGCTCGGCGTCCCAGGCTCAGGCACGACGGCGGTCATGCTCGGCGCTCTTATGATACTCGGAATGCAGCCGGGGCCGCTCCTCTTCGAGCAGCACGCCGACGTGGCGTGGACTGTCATCGCGAGTATGTTCCTCGGCAACGTCATATGCGCCGTCATCAACCTGCCGCTCGCGAGCCTTCTCGTCCGCGTCCTCGCCGTCCCGACTAAGATACTCTATCCCGCGATAGTGGCGGTCGCTCTTATCGGCGTCTATACGATAAACTTCAGTGCCGTGGATTTCGTGGTTTTGGTGGTGCTTGGGCTCATCGGCTACTTTATGAAGAAGTACAAGGTGCCGACATCTCCGTTGATACTCGCCGTCGTCGTCGGCGTCTCGATGGAGCAGTCCTACCGTCAGGCTATGATGATATCCGACGGCGACCCGTCGATATTCTTCCGCGGCGGTATCTGCTGGGCGCTGTTCTTCCTGACTATCTTCTCGATAGCGTGGCCTTTCATAAGCGATTGGAGGAAAAAGCGGAAGGCGGCCGCCGCGTAGGGGGCTATAATTAGAAAACGTTTGTGGGGAAGCTTCGGCTTCCCCGTTAGTTTAACGGAGGGGTGATGATGCCATGAAACTTCTTCACACGGCGAGCGCCGGCACTCTCGAGTCGTCGGACTGCGTCGTCACCGTTTCGCCGGGCGGAGCTTTCGCGCTCGACTACCGCGGGGCGAACAGCGTAGTATTTGCAAAGAGGACGGAAACGCTTGTGCGCGGAATACTGGAAAAACATTCTGTCGAAGCCGCCAACATCGTTATACAGGACCAGGGCGCGATAGAAATCACGATAAAGGCGCGGCTCGAGACGGCTCTGCTGCGCGCGGCGAAGGGGGAATAGTTCATGCGTCCGATGCGCTCGATGCTCTATATTCCCGCGAACTCGCCCGGGATGCTGCAGCACGCGCCCGTCTTCGGCTGCGACAGCATACTGATAGACCTCGAGGACGCGATAGCCTACACGGAGAAGGACTCGGCGCGCGTGATGGCCTCGTGGTTCCTGCGCGAGTTCGACTTCAAGGACTTGTTCGTGACGGTGCGCCTCAACGGCGCGGACACGGAATTTTTTGAAAAGGACATAGAGACGGTAATCCCATGCCGCCCGCACGCTGTGCGCCTGCCTAAGTGCAACTCGGAAGCCGACGTGCTGCTCGCCGACGGGAAGATAGGCGAGGCTGAGGAGAGATGCGGCATACCGCGCGGCACTGTGCAGCTCCACGCTATGGTCGAGACCGCGCTGGGCCTCGAGAACGCCTTCCGCATCGCCTCGGCCTGCCCGCGCGTGACGGCTCTGACGCTCGGCGGACAGGACTTCACGGCCGACATGGGGATACAGAAGACGCGCGGCGGGCGCGAGCTCTTCTACGCGCGCAGCCGCATAGTCGCCGCGGCGCACGCGGCGGGCGTCGCCTCGTTTGACACGGTCTGGACCGATCTCAACGACCCCGAGGGCCTTTACATGGAATCCAAGGAGATAGTCGAGCTAGGCTTCACAGGCAAGGCCTGCATACACCCCGGGCAGATAGCGACTATCCACAAGGCCTTCATGCCCGAGATGACGGAGCTGCGCAAGGCGCTGCGCGTCGTCGAGGCCGCGGAGGCGGCTGAACGCGAGGGCAAGGGAGTAATCTCGGTCGGCGGCAAGATGGTGGACGCGCCGATTGTCGCGCGCTCGGCGCACCTGCTCGAGCTAGCGCGGATGTACGGCATAGAAAGGGAGGCGCTTTAGATGAAGACCGTTGTTAATTCTCTCGGCAGGACTGTGCCTCTCGAGGTTCCCGGCGTCGGGGCCTTCGAGCCTTACCTTTCGCCCTTCGGCAAAATCGAGGCGGCCTCCGGGCTGCGCTCCGCGCCTCGCCCCGTGCGCGCGGCGGCCCCGTGCCGCGACAAGCGCGCGAAGTCGCTGCGCGAGGCGATAGAAAAGTCCGGCCTGCGCGACGGCATGACGGTTTCCTTCCACCACCATCTGCGCAACGGCGACGCCGTAATACCGATGGTGCTCGCCGAGCTCGACGCTATGGGATTCAGGAACCTCACCTTCGCCCCAAGCTCGATACCGGACGCGCACGACTGCGTCGCGGACTACATAAGGAGCGGGCTTATCGGCAAACTTTATACCTCCGGCGTCCGCGGCAAGCTCGGGCAGCTTCTTTCAAGCGGCGAGGCCGGCATCCCGGTGATAATACGCAGCCACGGAGGACGCGCGCGCGCCATCGAAGAGGGCTCCATACAGATAGACGTCGCCTTCCTCGCGGCCCCCTCCTGCGACTGCCTCGGCAACATAAACGGCGTGCAGGGCCCTTCGGCCTGTGGTTCGCTCGGCTACGCGATAACCGACGCGCGCAGCGCGGCCCACGTCATAGCGATAACGGACAACCTCGTCGAGTATCCGCTCTCGCCGAAAATCTCCATTCCGCAATACCTCGTAGACCAGGTCGTCGTAGCAGACAGCATCGGCGACCCGGCGAAGATCGCCACAGGCGCGGCACGCATCACGCGCAACCCGGTAGACTTGAAAATCGCGCAGGATTCCTTCCGTCTCATGAAAGCCTCGGGCATTGTACAGCCGGGCTTCTCCTTCCAGATGGGCGTCGGCGGCGCGAGCCTCGCGGTCGCGGCCTACCTTGAGGAATACATGGCGGAGAAGGGCATAACCGGCAGCTTCGGTCTCGGCGGAGTCGGCGGCTACATGGCCTCGATGCACGACAAAGGGCTATTCCGCACCGTATTCGACGTGCAGTCGTTCGACGCCGTGGTCACGAAGTCGATGCTCTCCAACCCGAACCACATCGAAATAGACGCCTCGTGGTACGCGAACCCGTTCAACGCTGGCGCGCTCGTCAACAACCTCGACTGCGTAATACTCGCGGCGCTCGAGGCAGACACGGATTTCAACGTCAACGTGCTCACCGGCAACGACGGCGTCCTGCGCGGAGCTTCGGGCGGACATCAAGACGCCGCGGCAGGCGCGGCGCTCTCGATAATAGTCTGCCCGTCATTCAGGGGCGGCGTGCCCTCGATAAAAAGCCGCGTCACCACAGTCACGACCCCCGGCGAGACGGTGGACGCGATAGTTACCGAACGCGGGATATGCGTCAACCCGAGACGGGCCGATCTGCTCGAAGCGGCCCTCAAGGCGAAGCTTCCGGTAGTTGATATAGAAAAGCTCAAGGCCGAGGTCGAAAAGCTCACCGGAACGCCGGAGCCGATAGAGTTCGACTACGGCAGGCTTATAGCAGCCGTCGAATACCGCGACGGCACACTCATCGACGGAGTGTACGCGGCGAAACGCTAGGAAAAACTCGCAAAATCACGATAAACCCAAGAGCCCTCCCGCCATGTGCGCGAGGGCTCTTTCTTCGCGCCGCGGCACGGCGCTTGGAATTTTTACGCAGCTTTTACATAGATACAGGCGCATAATAACGGCGGAACGGCGTCTATTTTTTAATATTGGCGCGTATTGCCGATATCTTGACGTACTTAGCGCGGAGAGCTGGAAATTTGCAGAAAATTATGTAATAATAAGGCGTTTGATAATGATATATGCGCAAACCCCAAATGTTGGGAAGCAAATGGGAGGTAAAGAAATGTCAGAAAGAAAGATGGTAACGGTAGACGGAAACGAAGCGGCGGCGCACGTAGCGCACGCGGTGAACGAGGTAATATCAATATACCCGATCACGCCGTCGTCGCCGATGGGAGAATGGTCCGACCAGTGGTCGGCGGAGCACCGTCCGAACATATGGGGCACGGTGCCGCTCGTAGAAGAGATGCAGAGCGAAGCCGGAGCCTCCGGAGCCTACCACGGAGCCATACAGGCCGGAGCGCTCGGCACCACATTCACGGCGTCGCAGGGACTCCTCCTCATGATCCCGAACATGTACAAGATAGCTGGAGAACTCACCAGCACAGTAATGCACGTGACGGCGAGAAGCCTCGCCACCCACGCGCTCTCCATATTCGGAGACCACTCGGACGTAATGGCGGTACGCAACACCGGCTGGGCCATGCTCTGCTCCTCCACCGTACAGGAAACGACGGACTTCGCACTCATATCGCAGATGGCGACCCTCGAGGGACACGTCCCCGTCCTCCACTTCTTCGACGGCTTCCGCACAAGCCACGAAGAAATGAAAATAGAAGAAATATCCTACGACACAATGCGCGCCTGCATCGACGACGACCTCGTCCGCGAGCACCGCTACAACAGACTCACGCCCGACGCCCCGCTCGTCCGCGGCACCGCGCAGAACCCCGACGTATTCTTCCAGGCCAGAGAAGGCGCCAACCGCTACTATGCGGATATGCCCGACATCTTCCAGAGCGCCATGGATAAATTCGCTAAAATCACCGGCCGCCAGTACCACCTCTTCGACTACTACGGAGCGCCCGACGCGGAGCGCGTAATAGTAATCATGGGCTCGGGCGCCGCCGTGACCCGCGAAACAGTCGACTACATGCTCAAGCAGGGTGAAAAAGTCGGCCTCGTCGCAGTCCGCCTCTTCCGTCCCTTCGACGTCAAGCGCTTCTGCAACGCGCTCCCCGCGACAGTCAAGACCATAGCCGTACTCGACCGCAGCAAAGATCCCGCGGCGATATGCGAGCCCCTCTGCGCCGACGTGCGCGAAGCGCTTAACGGCAGCGGCATCACAGTAGTCGGCGGACGCTACGGCCTCTCGTCCAAGGACTTCACCCCGGCGATGGTCAAAGGAGTCTACGACGAACTCAACAAACTCGAACCCAAGGACGGCTTCACCATCGGCATAGAAGACGACGTCACCTTCACCAGCCTGCCCTACGACCCGTCCTTCGACACCGAAAACCCCAAGACAGTCCGCTGCCTCTTCTACGGGCTTGGCTCCGACGGAACAGTCGGAGCGAACAAGAACTCCATTAAGATAATAGGCCAGGAGACCGACCTCTACGCGCAGGGCTACTACAGCTACGACTCCAAGAAGTCCGGAGGCATCACCGTCAGCCACCTGCGCTTCGGCCCCGACCCAATATACGCCAGCTACCTCATCAACAAGGCCAACTTCCTCGCCTGCCACGTCTACTCATTCCTTGAGAAACTCGACGTGCTCAAGAACGCGGCCGACGGCGGCACCTTCCTGCTCAACGCGCCCTTCGGCCCCGAAGAGATCTGGGACAAGCTGCCCTACCGCTACCAGAGGCAGATAATAGACAAACACCTCAAATTCTACGTCATCGACGCCGTCAAAATAGCGAAAGAGACCGGCATGGGCTCGCGCACCAACACCATAATGCAGACCTGCTTCTTCGCGATAAGCGGCATCCTCCCGCAGGACGAGGCCATCAAAGCCATCAAAGACTCCATAGTCAAGAGCTACAGCCGCAAAGGCCAGGCCATAGTAGACAAGAACATCAAAGCCGTCGACGAGACCCTAGCCAACCTCCACGAGGTCAAAGTCCCCGCCGAAGCGACCAGCACCTTCGACATCAAGCCGCCCGTCGCCGACGACGCGCCCGACTTCGTCAAAGAAGTCCTCGGCCCTATGATGGTACAGGAAGGCGACAGCCTCCCCGTCTCCGCGCTGCCTGAAGACGGCACCTTCCCGACCGCGACCACGCAGTACGAAAAGAGAAACATAGCGATAGACATACCCGTCTGGGATCCGAGCCTCTGCATCCAGTGCGGCAAATGCGTACTCGTCTGCCCGCATGCTGCGATACGCTCCAAAGTCTACGACAAGAAACTGCTCGAAGAAGCGCCCGAAACCTTCAAACACGCCGACGCGAAATGGAAAAACTTCCCCGGCGAAGCCTTCACCGTACAGATAGCGCCCGAAGACTGCACCGGCTGCGGCCTCTGCGCCCACAACTGCCCGGTAAAGGCCAAGGAAGAAGGCGGCCCGCGCCCGCTCACGATGCGCACCCAGATGCCGCTGCGCGAGACGGAGCGCGCCAACTGGAAATTCTTCCTCGACATACCCGAGACAGACAGAAACCAGCTCAACACCTCGACAGTCAAAGACGTACAGCTCCTCCGTCCGCTCTTTGAATTCTCGGGAGCCTGCGCCGGCTGCGGCGAAACGCCGTACCTCAAACTCCTCTCGCAGCTCTTCGGCGACAGGGCGATAATAGCCAACGCCACGGGCTGCTCCTCGATATACGGAGGCAACCTGCCCACCACGCCGTGGTGCGTCAACGACGAAGGCAGAGGCCCCGCGTGGAGCAACTCGCTATTTGAAGACGCCGCCGAATTCGGCCTCGGCTTCCGCCTCGCGATAGACAAACACGCCGAATACGCCGCGGAGCTCCTCAAGAAGCTCGAGCCCGAACTCGGCGAAGAGACCGTCAAGGCGATACTCGAAGCGCCTCAGACCACCGAAGCCGAAATAAAGGCCGTCGAAGAAAAGATAGACGAAGTCAAAGCCCAGCTCCACTACATGGGCGCCGAAGAAGCAGAAGAGCTTGAGTCCGTCATCGACAACCTCGCCAAGAAATCCGTCTGGAGCATAGGCGGAGACGGCTGGGCCTACGACATCGGCTACGGCGGACTCGACCACGTGATAGCCTCGGGCCGCAACATCAACATCCTCGTCCTCGACACCGAAGTCTACTCCAACACCGGCGGACAGGCCTCGAAATCCACGCCGCGCGGAGCCGTGGCGAAATTCGCCGCCGCCGGCAAAAAGATGGGCAAGAAAGACCTCGCCATGATGGCCATGAGCTACGGCGACGTCTACGTCGGCAAAGTCGCGATAGGCGCCAACGACGCGCACACCGTCAAAGTCTTTAAGGAAGCCGAAGCCTACAACGGCCCGTCGATAATCATAGCCTACTGCCACTGCATAGCGCACGGCATAGACATGGTGAACGGCCTCGACCAGCAGAAACGCGCGGTGGAATCCGGCCACTGGATGCTCATGCGCTACAACCCGGACCTCGCCAAAGAAGGCAAGAACCCGCTCATCATAGACAGCAAAGAGCCGACGCTGCCGCTTGAGGACTACATCTACAACGAAGTCCGCTACAAGAGCCTCAAGACCATGAACGCGGAAGAAGCCGCGGTGCTGCTCGAAGAAGAAAAGAAAGCCATCAAGGACAGATGGCGCTTCTACAAGCATATGGCCGAGATGAAGATGGACGACTAGTCCGCTTCGTAAAAATAAGCGGAGACAAGAGAGCCCCGGAGACGGGGCTCTCTTTATGTATATGCAGCTTGAAGAAGTTTGCCGATAAGTATTTATCTGCGCGCCGAATCATGTAAATTGTCAATAATTGACGCAAAAAACCGACATACCACTTGAATTAAACCCTCATAACGAAGTAATATACAGTAGCGTTACAGCCGCCGGCATAAAACGCCGGAGCCGCGCCCGAGGGGCGGCGCAGCTTCGCGCGGCCTGCGGCGGTGCAGATGGAAATCAAGAGGGAAGGGTAGGTCATCCATGTCAGAAACAGTGGTGAAGCAGGAAATCAAGGACGCCAACGGCAACGTGATAGCCACGAAGATAACGACGGCCGAGGCCGCTCAGCAGGCGGAAGCCGCCGCGCCGGCGGTCACCGTAAACGAGGTAAAAAAGCCGGCTGAAGCGAAGAAGAAACCCCGCGTCGGAATAACCGAGACGGCATTCCGCGACGCGCATCAGTCGATTATGGCGACGCGCCTCCGCACGGAGGATATGCTGCCGATATGCGAGGCAGTGGATGAGGTAGGCTACCACTCCATAGAATGCTGGGGCGGAGCGACTTTCGACGCCGCGATGCGCTTCCTTCACGAAGATCCGTGGGACAGGCTCCGTCAGCTTAAAAAACGCCTCAAGAAAACCAAGACGCAGATGCTCCTTCGCGGGCAGAACCTCGTCGGCTACCGCCATTACTCCGACGAGACCGTGCGCGAATTCGTCAAGCGCGCGATAGGCAACGGAGTAGACATCGTCCGCGTATTCGACGCGCTCAACGACCTCCGCAACATGTCCATAGCCGCCGAGACCGTCAAGAAAGAGGGCGGCGAGCTCCAGATGACGATCTCCTACACCGTATCGCCGGTCCATACGCTCGAGCTCTTCGCCAAGCAGGCGAAGGACATGGCGGACATGGGCGCGGACTCGATATGCATCAAGGACATGGCCGGCCTTCTCTCGCCCGTCTCCGTCGCAGCGCTCGTCAAGGCGATAAAGAAAAAGGTGAACCTGCCCGTACAGATACACAGCCACTACACGAGCGGCATGGCGTCCATGACCTACATGGCGGCTCTCGAGGCCGGCGCGGACGTCGTGGACTGCGCCATCTCGCCCTTCGCGATGGGCACGAGCCAGCCCGCCACGGAAACGATGGTCGCGGCGCTCGCGGGCGGCCCGCTCGACACGGGACTCTCGCTCGAGAAGCTCCTGCCGATAGCGAAGCACTACCAGAAACTCCGCGAGAAATACAAGGATCTCATCATGGGCATCAGCGGCGTAGACGTCAACATCCTGCTCTACCAGATACCGGGCGGAATGTACTCGAACCTCCAGAGCCAGCTCAAGGAGGGCGGATGCCTCGACAAATTCAACGAGGTGCTTGAAGAGGTGCCGCGCGTCCGCAAGGAGATGGGATACCCGCCGCTCGTCACTCCGACCAGCCAGATAGTCGGAACGCAGGCCGCGATGAACGTCATCTCCGGCAAACGCTGGAAGATGATACCGAACGAAGTGCGTCAGTACTTCCGCGGCTACTACGGAAAGACCCCGGCTCCGGTCGATCCCGAGATACAGAAAATAGTCCTCGGCGACGAACAGCCGATCACCTGCCGCCCCGGCGAAAAGATCCCGCCGGAGATCGAGCAGGCGAAGAAGGAGATCGGCGTCTGGTGCACCCAGCCGGAGGACGTCCTCTCCTACATCCTCTTCCCGCAGGTCGCGAAGGACTTCCTCCCCGCGAAATTCGCGAGGGAAAACCTCGTAGACATCGGCGAAGAACCCCAGGAAGCCCCGGAAGCCTACGCGATATAGCTTCTTGTCGGAAAACCATAGAAAAAAGCGAGACGCCATTGCGAGCGTCTCGCTTTTTTATTTTCAACATCTTGGCTTCGCCGCTCTCGGAATGGCAGGCCCGGCCTTCCGCTGAAAAGCTGCGGCAGCCGTCAGGACCGCGCCGGAACGCGGGGCGGCGGCGCTCATCCTATGTGCGCCGAGAGGTCGCCGCTTCGTCTTTCTCGCCTCTCGAGCCACAGGTAGACGCCGGCGCATATCGCGGCGGAGAAGACGGAGCCGGCCGGCGAGGCGAGCCCCATCGGGAAGAGCGTGTAAGGGAAATAGACGGAGGCGAGGTACGAGAGCGGCACGCGCACGCACGCCATCGAGAGCGAGTTGTGTATGAATGAGACGACGGAAAGTCCGCGCGCGCAGAAGTAGCCGCTGAAGCAGAAGTGTATCCCCGCGAAGATGCAGTCCCATACGTAGCCGCGCATATACTGCCCGCCGAGCGTTATCACGGCGGCGGCGTCGGAGAAGAGCGCCACCGCGCCGTCAGCGTAAAGCTGCATCGCCGCCGTCGCCGCGACGCCCCAGCCGACGGCAATCGCCGCCGCGTATTTGAGCGTCAGCCGCGCGCGCTCCGGCTTGCCTGCGCCGAAGTTCTGCGCCGACAGCGCGGAGACTGCCGAGAGCATCGACGACGGCACGAGGAAGAGCACGGAGATGATCTTCTCGACGATGCCGACGGCCGCCGCGTCGTTTAGCCCGCGCCTGTTCGCTATTACCGTTATCACTATGAAAGCTATCTGTATGAAGCCGTCCTGAAGCGACACCGGCACGCCTATCTTGAGCAGTCCCGCCATAGTTTTCCGCTCCGGGCGGAAGTCCGCGCGCGCCGGCCTTATCTGCGTTTTGCGCCGCCTGACCACGGCGAGCGCCACGGCGACGCTGACAGCCTGCGAGAGCGTCGTCGCGAGAGCCGCTCCCTCCGCGTCCATGCCGAAGCCGCCGATGAACAGATAATCGAGGCCGACGTTCGCGGCGCAGGCGACGGCGACGAAATACATCGGGCTTTTAGAGTCGCCCATGCCGCGGAATATCGAGCTGATAATGTTATAGGCCGTTATGAAAGGAACTCCCGCGAAGCATATCGCAAGATAGGCCGCCGCGCCGGCGGCGGCCTCGGGCGGCGTGGACATGGCACGCACTATCGGCCCTACCGAGGCCAGCAGCGCCGCCGTCAGCACTACCGAGAGCGCCATGAAAAGCGTCACGGTGTTCCCGACGGCGCGCGCCGCGCCCCTGTGATCCATACCGCCGACGGCTCGTCCTATCATCACCGTCGCGCCCATCGCGAGGCCGACTATCATTACCGTCAGCATGTGCATCACCTGGCTGCCTATCGCGACAGCCGTCGTGCTGGCCACTCCGCGGAACTGCCCGATGATGAACAGATCCGCCATTCCGTAAAGAGTCTGCAAAAAATACGAAAGAAGGTAGGGCAGCGAAAAATACACCACAGTCTTAAAAACGCTGCCAGTCGTCAAATTTTTCTCCATAACCGGCCCCCCGCGCGACGCGACGTTCTCCTTGTAACATTTTACAACGCCTGGCGGCATTGCGGAAACCGCGCATTCGCCGCGCGCTCGTTGAAGTTTCGCGCGCGCTTGAGTACAATGTAGAGAATCACTGGAAAAGTGAAAGGGGGAGGCGCGTGATGCTGAACTATGGCACGGCGGCGCTCGAAAACAGGATTCCCGCGGACGAATATATAAGGGGCTACGTTGACGTGCCGCGTTTTCTCGAATGCTGCCGCGCGTGCCCGAACTACACCGTCAAATGGTCGTGCCCGCCGTATGATTTCGACCCGCTTGCGCTCTGGCGCGGATTCCGCGAGTTCTGGATATTCGGCACTAAGCTGACCTTCGGCGCTGAGGCGGGAAGCGGCTGGGACGTTTGGGACAAGGGAGGCGGCGTACATGCGGCGCTCGCGGCGGAAAAGACAAAGCTGCTCGACCGCGCGCTGGCGCTCGAAAAAGAATATCCCGGCAGCCTCGCCCTCTACGCCGGAAGCTGCGAAATATGCGGCGCGAACTGCACGAAAAGATTCGGCTCGCCCTGCCGCCGCCCCGACCGGATGCGCTACTCTATAGAGTCGCTCGGCGGCAATGTGTGCGACACGGCGGAAAAGCTTCTCGGCACTCCTATAAAATGGGCCGCCGACGGGAAACTGCCGGAGTATCTCGTGCTCGTCTGCGGCATACTGCTCAAATAGAGGCGCGCCATGAGCATACTTGCATACGCGCCCGAAGTTCTGCACATATTCGCGGAATACTCCTGCGCCGTCATCGAATTCGTCAGCATTGTTATAATAATATGCGGCGTCGGTTCGGCGCTCGTCCGCGGCGCTGCGCTTCGGCTCTCGGGCCGCAGGGCGGCCAAGAACGAATGGATACACCTGCGGCTCTCGCTTGAAGAGACGCTCATGCTCGGCCTGCAGTTCCTCATGGCGGCGGATATAATAGGGACGATAAGCAATCCCGACCTTCAGGGCGTCGCGGTGCTCGCCGTCATCGTGCTGCTGCGCGTCATACTGAGCTTCACGCTGAGCCGCGAAGTCGCGGAGATGGACAGGCGCGAGCGCGAGATAAACGAACGCGCCGCGGAAACGGAAAAAAGATGAAACGCGGCCCCGCCGTAAAAATTTATAAATTATCCCAAAAGGAGCTACGAAAATGAAATTTTTCCTCGACACAGCCAACCTGGACGAAATCAAAGAAGCATGCTCGTGGGGCGTCGTCGCCGGCGTCACCACCAACCCGACGCTCGTATCCAAAGAGGGCGGCATCGACTTCCACACGCGCGTGCGCGAGATAGCCGAGGTGGTGGACGGCCCCGTCAGCGCCGAAGCCGTGTCGCTAGAAAAGGCGAAGCTCGTCGAAGAGGCCAAGGTCATCGCCAAGATACACCCGCATGTCGTCGTCAAGATACCGCTCTGCCCCGACGGACTCGGCGCGGCCAGGGAGCTGACGGCGCTCGGCATCAAGACCAACGTCACGCTCGTCTTCTCCGCCAATCAGGCGATACTCGCCGCGGCGGCGGGCGCGACCTACGTCAGCCCCTTCGTCGGACGCCTCGACGACATCGGCGAAGACGGACTGAAGCTCGTCTACGACGTAGTGGACATATACCGGTCCTACGGCATAGAGACGAAAGTCATAGCCGCAAGCCTGCGCCACCCGGCGCACGTCCTCGAATGCGCCAAAGCCGGCGCCGACTACGCTACCGTTCCATTCAAAGTCCTGAAAATGCTCTTCAATCACCCGCTCACGACCAAAGGCATAGACCAGTTCAACGCCGACTGGGCGAAGTATATGGAAGGGAAGAAATAGCGCGGACCGCTCGAACGGCGCCGGGCGGCGCTGCCGCCCTTAAACCTTCCCGTGCGGAACGAACGGCGGGACTTTTATATATTGTAAACATTTTATAAAATTCTATAAAATTTCTGCCTTTGACTTACAATCTATAAAATATTAGAATGTCCCGGGGTCGCAAGGCCCCGTTAGTTTTTTATAGACTTTTTACTAAAAGGAAGGATTCATGAAATGGCAGAAACAACGGAAAAGAAATCTAGGATACCGCACGTGCTGGTCGTCTTCGTCGCGATAATAATCGCAACGGCGCTTCTGACATACGTCATACCGGCGGGGAAGTTCGACACGGCGGTGAACGCGAGCGGGCGCACGGTCGTCGTCGCCGGGTCGTATCATCTTGTCGAGGAAAATCCCTGCACGATAAGCGGCTTCTTCGAGTCGTTCATCAAAGGAATGCAGTATAACGCGTCCGTCATTTTCTTCGTCCTCATCATCGGCGGCGCTTTCCAGATAATCACGGCGACGGGAGTCATCACGAAGATTTCAGTCAGCGCGGCGAGACGCTTCGCCGGCAACGAGGTCTGGGTCATACCCATATTCGTCTGCCTCTTCGCGACATTCGGGACGACTATGGCCATGTCGCAGGAGCTGGTGCTCTTCGTGCCGCTCGGAGTGGCGATAGCGCGGAGCATGGGGTTCGACGCTCTCACCGGGACTGGAATGATAGGCCTCGGCGCCGTCGCTGGATATTCCTGCGGACTGACGAGCCCGTTCAACACCGGCGTCGCTCAGACGATAGCAGAGCTGCCGCTCTACTCCGGCATGGGCTTCCGCGCCGCGCTGCTCGCCATACTGCTAGTCGCGACCTGCGCGTATCTGATGATGTACGCGCGCAAGGTGAAGAAAAACCCTGAGCTCAGCATCGTCGCCGACCTGGAAAAAGAAGAGAAGGGCACCAATAAGCTCAACTTCGACGAGGTCGAGAAATTCACGCCGAGCGACTGGGTCGTGGTCGTCATACTCATCGGCGGCCTCGCGTGGCTCGTTTACAGCGTCGGCAAGGGCGGCTGGTGGTTCGCCGAGATGTCGGCGCTCTTCATCGTCATAGGCTTCCTCTCCGGCGTCGTCAAACGCTTCAGCATGAACAAGATAGCCAAAGAATTCACGGCTGGCGCGGAAATGCTCGTCCTCGGCGCGCTCGTAGTCGGCTGCGCTGGCTCCGTCTCGGTAATAATGAACGACGCGGGCATCCGCGACTCGATAATCAACGCCTGCGCGACCGCGATCGGCGGCCTGCCGAGCCAGCTCTCAGCGATAGGCATGTACATCACTCAGACGCTCATCAACTTCCCGATACAGTCCGGCTCGGGACAGGCCAGCGTCACGATGCCGATAATGGTGCCGCTCGGCGACCTCGTCGGCGTCTCGCGTCAGACGACGGTGCTGGCCTTCCTTCTCGGCGACGGCTTCACAAACATAATCTACCCGACCGGCGCGAGCATGATGACCTACATCGCGATGGTAAAGATACCGTACGCTAAGTGGGTTAAGTTCGTCTTCCCTATAGTCGCTGTTTGGTTCGTCATAGGGCTCGTCGCCGTCTACGTCGCGGCCAGCATCGGCTACTAACGGGGCGCGGCATGAGCGGAATGACCAAAACGGAGAGAGTGCGGGCCGCCGTCGCCTTCGATGCGGCGGACCGCATACCGATAGGCCTGTGGCCGCACTTCACGCCGGTTGATCAGGACGTGGATAAGCTGGCCGCGGCGCACTACAGATTTTACGACGAGCTGGACCTCGACTTCGTTAAGCTCATGCCCTACGGGCTCTACGGCGTCGAGGACTACGGCGTGAAGATAAAGAAGTTCAACCTGCCCGACCAGTGGGCGAAGGTAGACGAGGAATTTATCAAAACGCCGGACGATTGGGAAAAGATACGCCCGCTCGACGTGACGAAGGGCGTCTACGGCAAGCAGCTCCGCTACGCGGAAATGATGCTCGCCGGGATGCGCGCGCACGGCGACGAAGCGCCGGTCATACACACGATATTCAGCCCGCTCACGACGCTCTACAAGCTGATGGGCTGGGACGCGCTGAAAAAATCCATGGTGGAATGCCCTGAGCGCGTACACAGGGCGCTCGCGACGATAACGGAGACGACGGCCGCATTCGTGCGCGAAAACCTCCGTTTGGGCGTGAGCGGCTTCTTCTTCGCTAGCCAGCTCGCCAACTATAAATTCATGGACGACGCCGCATACGACGAATTCGGCGAAAAATACGACCGCGAAGTGTTTGAGGCGATGGACGAAAGAAGCTGGTTCAACGTCGTCCATATCCACAGCTTCACGCCTGAGCCCGAAAAGTCGATGTTCCGCCGTCTCGTCGGCTATCCAGCGAACTGCATAAACTGGCACGACAGATGGTGCGGCCCGACCCTCTCCGAGGCGCGGAAGCTGACGCACAAATGTCTGATCGGCGGGATAAACGAAGAACAATTTCTCAACAGGGTGGACTATCACGAGCTCTACGAGCACGTGCGCGAGGCTGTGGAATACTCCGGCGGACGCGGATTCATGCTCGGCCCCGGATGCACCATCTACGAGGACACGCCGCTTGAGAATTACTTCGCAGTCCGCATGGCGGCGGAAAAGTACGGACGGCTTTAAAAATGGCTGAAAAATCGGAAATAGCGGCTAAGCTCGCGCGCGCTCTTGAAGACGAGCGCGTGCGAGCCGCGCTCCGCTTCATAAAAGAATCCGAAGGCGATACGCTGGAACTTCAGAAAAGAATAGCCCTCACTGAAAGCCCGACCTTCCACGAGGAAGGGCGCGCCGCGCTCGTCGCTGAACATTTCGAGCGGCTAGGCTTGAGCGGAATAACGCGCGACGAAACCGGCAACGTTTTCGGCGCGCTGCGCGGAAGCGGCTGCGGATGCGTCGCCGCCGAAGCGCATTTGGACACGGTATTCCCCTTCAGGACAGTCAAAGAAGTGACGGAAAAGGACGGGATACTTTACTGCCCGGGCATCTCCGACGATGCGCGCGGCCTCGCGGCGCTGCTGACCGTCGCGGAGGCGTTCGTAAAATCCGGCGTAAGAACAAAAAAAGACGTCGTCTTCCTCGCGACCGTTCGCGAAGAAGGGATAGGCGGCTGCGCCGGAATCTCGTACTTTCTTGAAAAACATCCTGCCGTAGAAAGCTGTTTGTCGATAGACGGCCCCGATTCCGACGTCGTCGTATGCGGCGGTCCCGGCATAAGGACGAGGCGCGTCACATTCAGAGGACGCGGCGGACACTCCTACGCGGCATACGGCAAAAACGGAAACCCAGTACACGCTGCGATAGCCGCCGCGGCTAAGCTCGCGGAGCTCGAGCTTCCGAAAAGTCCGAAAACGACCCTCTCGGTCACGAGCTTCCATGCCGGCACCGACGCGGGGGCGCACGCGATGCCGCCGGAGGCCTCTTTGATAGTAACCTATCGTTCAGAGAGCGCATGCGAACTGCGAAAACTCGACCGCGCAGCCGACGAGGCCATAGCGCGCGGCGCCGAAGAAGAAAACGCGCGCTGCGAAGCCCGCGATATAACGTTCGAGGTGCAGGAGCTCGTGGACATACCGGCCGCCTCCATGCCGGAAGACTCGGAAGCCGTCCTCCGCATGTCTGAAGCGATACGCGCGCTCGGAATGACGCCGCTGCTCGACCGTAATTGCCCGACGAACGCGAGCGCCGCGATGGGAAGAGGCGTCGCCGCCGTATGTGTAGGCGGCGGAGGCCGGGCGGGAGCGAACCACAGCCCCGGCGAATGGTTCGACCCGACGGACGCCTGCCTCGGCGTACAGGCGGCATTCCTGGGCCTCTTAACCGCGGCCGGCCTCGCGGACTGACACAGCCTGAGCCGCGCCCTTGCCATAAAAGGCGCTAGACATTATAATGCACCCGTAAACGCGGAGAGTTGTCCGAGCGGTCTATGGTGATTGACTTGAAATCAATTGGGTGTCACAGCCCCGGGGGTTCGAATCCTCCACTCTCCGCCAAATGAATATTGCAGGCCCCGGGCGTTTCGGCGTTCGGGGCTTTTCCGTTATAATAGTGGCGCGGCATATGAATAGGACGGAGGTACATGTGTTGAAGAAATTCTTGCTTGCGTTTTTCCTTGTTCTGACGCTGTGCGGCGCGGCGATGGCTTTCTCGAAGAGGGGCTATATACCGGAGGGCGATCCGCTTATATACAGGGGGCTGCGCGTGACGGAGGACGGCGTGAGCGTCACCATATTAAACAGAGGAGACAAGCCGGTCGTTTTCAACGCGGCCCTGGCCTTTGTAGACGGGCGGCGCCGCGAGCTCGGCGACGTTTATATCGCGAAGACGGAGATAGAGGCAGGAGGCTCGGTCGCTTTCAAGGATCTTTATCTGAAGGGCGATTATAAGAAGTGCCGCGCGGCGGAGTCGCTTCGCTGGACTATCTACGAACTTGAGGCGAAGTAGCGCGGCGGCAGCGCCGTGGAGGTAAGCCGCAGCCGGCGGTTTCGGGCTTGCGGCGTGTTTTTGCTGTGTTGTAGGATTTTAGGACGGGTGTGCGCGGTGTGCGGGATATTCAAGCCGTGCGCGTCCGTCCGCGTTTTTAGAGCAGGCTTGCCGTAAGCGGACGGTACTTTGCGCGGCTGGGCCTTCCGTCCGCCGCCGGGTTTTCGCCGGCGCGGCGTAAAAATACGGCAAACGGGACGCTTATCGGGCGTCCCGTAAAATTTTGCTTTTTGAGCGGAGCTCGTTATTTCGCTACTTCGTATGGCCAGTCGAGCATTCCGCCGGTGTAGAGATAGATGTTCTTGTAGCCTTCCGCGACGAGATCCTGCGTGGCCGCCGTCGCCCTCTTGCCGGAGCGGCAGTAGATGACGAGCGTCGCGTTCTTGTCGGGGAGAATCTTCGGAAGCTCGGTCTTTACGCTCTCGTGGGAGATGACGATAGCGCCGGGTATGTGTCCCTCGTTGTACTCTTCGACCTTGCGCGTGTCGAGAAGGACGACCGGGGCGGAACCCTCGATCATTTCCTTGGCTTCCTGTGCGTTGATCTTCGTGTAGCCGTCGGCCTTCTCGGCCGCCGCCGACACTCCGCAGGCCGCCGCGGCCATCGCCGCGCACATTACCGCTATCGCCAGAAACTTTCTTGCTTTCATGTCTGTTTCCTCCTTAGATTTTTTGACGCCGTCCGGCGTTTTTGCCGCCGCGCGCCGCGTGTTTTTGCCGGACGACGATGGAAGTGTATATGAAAGTGAATTTTCGCGCAAGATGCGATTGTTCGCTTGCATGAATTCTCATGGTCGTTATACGTCGTTTTTTGCAATATGACAAAAAAATTAATTTTTCGTAATTGACAAAATCGTATATTTAGGATTATTCTTAGCATCTAACCGAGGTTTGGCAGCCGAGAAAGCCGTTAAAAACGGCCATACACTGCATAGGCTGCCCTCGAAGGAGGTTAGAGGGATGAAGACCCTTGCAGTGATACCCGCACGTTACGCCAGCACGCGGCTTCCTGGCAAACCCATGATAGAGATTGCCGGAGTCCCCCTTGTAGTCCGCGTACTGGAAAATGTTTCCAAGTGTTCCAACGTAGACAGAGTGATCGTAGCCACGGACGACGAGCGCATCGCGCGGCTCGTTTCGTCGCACGGCGGCGAGGCCGTCATGACGCCGCCGGAGCTGCCGAGCGGCGGCGACCGCGTGGCTTACGTGGCGCGGCGCGTGCCGTCTGACTACGTGCTCAACGTACAGGTGGACGACCCGCTCGTGGGTGCGGACATGATAGACCCGCTCGTCGAGGCGCTCGACGCCGATTCGTCCGTGATGCTCGCGCTTCTCGTGAAGCGCATCGAGCGCATGGAAGAGGTGGAGGAGACCAGCGTCGTGAAGGCCGTCTTCGGCGCGGACGGGCGCGCGCTTTATTTCAGCCGTTCGCCGATACCGTACCCGAGGTGCGGCGGCGGCGTCTGGTACAAGCACATCGGCCCCTACGGCTGGAGGCGCGATTTTCTGCTCGATTTCGCGTCTTCGGAGCAGACTCCGCTCGAAAAGACGGAGAGCCTCGAAATGCTCCGCGTGCTCGAACGCGGACACACGATACGCTGCGTCCCAGCGTCGCGCGACACGATCGAGATCGACACGCCGGAGGATCTCATAAAGATAGAAAAATATTTCTCCGGCCTTTGATAAGGCCGGGGATTTTATGACAAGCTGAGGGGGAAGGCGCGGATTTTCGCACCTGCCCATGTCTTATTGCTTTTTGCCGAAATTACGGAAGGAGAGACTTTGCTATGAACGTTCCGAAGACTATAAAGGAATTTGTGAAACTTGAGCCCTGGTGGAAAACTCCGGTGAACACGCGCGTCGTGCCGTCGGAGGACGGAGTGGGCGACATTTTCAGGATGCTCGCCGAGGCGGGGAAGAAGCCCTTTTTCGTCGTGGACAAGGCGCTCGCCGGACAAGCCGAGTTCGCGCGCTTCTTCGCCGAGAAGAACTTATTCGCCTTCGACGCCAGCTTCTCCGAGCCGCGCACCGGCGACGTTGACGCTCTCCGCGCGCTGATACAGGCTCTGCCGGAGCAGCCGGACACTCTCGTCGGCGTCGGCGGCGGCGCGACGATGGACCTCGCGAAGGCGACCGCGATATGTCTCGCGAACCCGGAGCCCGCGCAGGTCTATCAGGGCTACGGCCTCGACATGAACAAAGGCGCGGACATCTGGGTGCTGCCGGCGCTGACCGGCACCGGCGCGGAGATAACGCCGATAGCGGTGCTGCGCGGGCCGGAGAAGAAACTCGGCATCAACAACAAATACACGGAAGCTGAGGTGGCGGTCATAGACCCGTCGCTCGCGCGGCACGCGCCGGCCTTCAACCGCTTCTACACGATGATGGACTGCTATTTCCACCACTACGAGATAAAGACGAGCAAGACGAGTGCGCCGGAAGGCGTTGAGGACGCCACGCTCGGCTTTGCCCTCGCGAAGCAGGTGCTGAGCCGCGACCTCTCCGTGTATAATGAGGAAAACGCGGTGATCTCCGCGGTCGCCTCTGTGCTCGGCGGCAGCAGCTCCGTCTCCGGGCGCGTCGGGGCGGCGCACGCCATTTCCTACGGCCTAAGCAACAGCGCGCCGCACCTTCCGCACAGCGTCGCCGTGGCGATTTCGATGTGCGCGCTCGAGGACGTCTACCCCGACGGCTACGGCGACACGATGAGCTTCCTCGCCGCGAACGGACGGCAGAAGCCGAAAGCCGCCGACTACGGAATCGGCGAGAAAGACGTGCCGAAGATGGTAAAGACCGCGCTCGGCATGGAAAAACTGTGGCACAGCTGCTTCGGCGACGGCTGGCAGGAAAAGGCGACGCCGGAATACATCGAAGGCATCTACAACAGAATAATAAAGGAGCGGTAGAAAATGGCGGGAACTGAGATTTTCGGAAGAGAAGAGATAGCCGCGGCGGCGGACGTTATCGAACGCAAAATGATACACCGCTACGGCTCGCACCATCTGCGCGGCGGAGTATACCGCGCAGAAGAGTTCGAGGACGCGGCGAAGGCGATAACCGGCTCTAAATACGCGCTCGCGGTCTCGAGCGGCACCGCGGCTCTCATCACGGCGCTCAAGGGAATAGGCGTCAAGCCCGGCGACGAGGTCATAACCTCGCCCTTCACCTTCATCGCGACGGTAGAGGCGATAGTCGCCTGCGACGCCGTCCCCATCCTCGGCGAGCTCGACGAGACGCTCAGCCTCGACGCGGCCTCTGCCGAAAAGCTCGTCACGCCGCGCACGAAGGCGATAATGCCGGTACACATGTTCGGCGTCGCCGCCGACATGGACAAATTCGTCGCCCTCGGCAAAAAATACAGCATACCGATAATAGAGGACGCCTGTGAAGTCGTAGGCGGCACCTACAAAGGCCGCGCGCTCGGCGGCATCGGCGACTGCGGCGCGTGGAGCTTCGACCCCAACAAAACGCTCACGGTCGGCGAAGCGGGCATGGTCTTCACCGACGACCACGACACGTGGTTCCGCATGGACTGCTACCACGACCACGGCCACGTCCACAGCAAAGAGCACGACCGCGGCGCGGAAGGCAAATTCGGCTTCGGCGTCAACTACCGCATAAGCGAGCTCCAGGGGGCGCTCGGCGTCGTCGCGCTGAAAAAAATGCCCGAGGCCCTGGCCTCGCTGCGCGCGACGAAGAAAAAAATAATAGACGCGGGAGTCGCCGCGGGGCTCACGCCGCGCCCGATGCACGACGCGGAGGGCGACACTGCGACGCACGTCATATTCATGCTGCCCACCGCCGAAGCGGCGCGCAAATTCCAGGCCGCCTCGGGCTGCGCAGTAATCGCCGACAACACGTGGCACTACGCGAAACACTGGAAAGCCCTTCAGGAAATGGGCGAAAAAGAATACTTCGGCAACCGCACGCCATCCTACATGCCCGAGACGATGGCCCAGGCCGAATCCCTTCTGTCGCGCGCCGTCATGTTCGGCCTCAACATCCACATGAGCGACGAAGAGACAGAAAAAATGATCAAAGCCGTAGAAGCGGGAGCGAAAGCGGCGCTGTAACGAAACTCTATAAGAAACGCAAAAGCGGCGGCTCCGTGAGGGGCCGCCGCTTGTTACATACAGTTGTTTGACCGTATAAGTGAAACGCAGATTTTTTGACTCCGAGCGCAGTCGATGGGAAACAAAGACAAAAAATCACCTCCGCGCAGTTAAAGCCGCGTATGTTTCCCGCCTGCGCGAAATCTAACGTCTCCAAAGTGACCACAATTTCTCCGCGTTTTTGCCGCCGCTTATTTAAAGGTGAAAAATCACATAGGCCGGACTGCCGAGAATAAACAAAGGTACCCCTAAAAAAATCGCGACGGATACCAACGCGAAAATGGTATCGCTGATGCAGACGAGCGGCATCGCCAACACCAGCTCGAAAAGACAGTATATACCGGGATACGTACTCGAAGAACCCGGCGCATAGAGCCTTACTTTTCTTATTCCTCCGGCTTCACCGCTAGGAAACGCAGACGCACGTAGTCGGCGCTCCATCCGTTCGCTTCACTGTAGAGCGTCGGGCGGCAGTAGTCTTCGACCTCCTTATAGAAGGCCTCCTTTTCTTCGGAGGTAAAGCCGTCCGTGTGGCTCGCCGAGAACACCTCGAGCCAGCGGCGCAGCCCGTGGACGAGCGGCGTCGGGCGGTCTATGCGCGCGATGAACTTCACGCGGAAGCCTTGATTTTCAAGAATGTCCGAGAACGTGCCGAGCTCGGGGAATTTCCACGGATTGCGCGCCTTGTAATCTATCCCGCGCTTGATAAGCGCTATCTTCATGCCCTCGCGGATTATGCGCACGCAGCCCTCGCCGCCGCACTCCGCCGCGAATCGCCCGCCGGGCACGAGCAGGTTCCACACGCGGCGCACTACCGCGTAGTGGTCCGGCATCCAGTGTATCGCGTCGTTGCTGAAGACGGCGTCGAACTTTTCGTCCATCTTGAGCGTCTGCGCGTCTGCGAGCCGCGCGTCCACGCCGGCCGTGCGCGCCGCCTCCACCATCTCGGGGCTCGCGTCGGTTCCGACGACGGTGCAGCCCCCGGCGGCGAGTTCCTTCGCCAGCACGCCGGTGCCGCAGCCGAGGTCGAGTATCCTTTCACCGGCCTTCGGTTCCAGCAGCTCTATCACGGCCCGTCCCATCTCGGGGACGAAGTCCGCGCTCTTCCTGTATTCATGCGGATTCCATATCTGGTTCGTCATAGAAGGCACCTCTTTCCATGATTTGAGCGGGAGCTCTTCGGTACGTTCCTATTATATACAACTTGGCCGCGCGGCGCATTCGCCGTCTAAAGGGCGGCGCGCATGTTGACAAGTGCATCTCAGTTGTTATAATCGTAAATGGATAAAAATGAATAAATACCCCGAGCCCGCCGTCCTGCGGGAGCTTGCGTTCCTATGGCGGCCGGGCCATTGGGTGCCGTTTGGAAACGGCGGCGCCTCCCGTCCGGAAAGGGGAAAAGGCTCGTCGGAAGAGCGCAGCGCGCTCCCCTTTTCCCGTCCTATGCCGCCGGAAGACGTCTCCGGCAGAAACACGAAGGAGGAGGAACGGCGCGATGCGGAGCCTAAAAGTCCTTATAGCCGAATCGGACCCGCTGCTTCAAAAATTATATTCGGACGTTATACTGAACGACCCTTCTTTCACGCTGCTGAAGAGCGTCGATACTGGGCCGCAGATGTTCGAGGCGATGCGCTGCGTCGATGTCGATCTCGTGCTGCTCGACCTTTATCTGAAGGAGTTCAGCGCCTTCGATCAGATAGACGAGCTGCGCAAGGAGTTCCCGCGCACTGACTACATAGTGGTCTCGTCGGGCGACAACCCGGAGCTCGTGCGCAAGGCGATATGCGCCGGAGTCTTCGAGTTCCTGGTAAAGCCTTTCTCGTTCGACAGGCTTCGCGCCGCGCTCAAGAATTACCAGGTATACCACCATTCGCTGACGGGCCGCACGAGCCCGTGGCAGCAGGAAGACATAGACGCTCTTGTAGCGATGAAGACGCACGATCCCGCGTGGGCCAACAACCGCACGATACCGAAGGGGCTGCAGCTAAAGTGCCTCAACGACATCGAGACATTCCTCAAGGAAAACGAGGGCACCTTCTCGGCGCAGGAGGTAGGCGACCGCCTCGGCATCTCGCGCTCGACGGCGCGCCGTTACCTTGAATTTCTGACGCTCAGCGAGCGCGTCGTCGTCGAATACGCATACCGGCGCGTAGGACGCCCAGAGAAGCGTTACCGCATGGCGCTTCTCTAGCTCCGATTTTACCAAAAAGCAGACGTTTGACGGCCCGCCGCTATACGTAAGCGGTGGGCTTCGCTTTAGGCTGGCGGCGCAGAACGGAGGACGCCGCGTAGGCTGCGCCGGTTTCACGCGCGTGCCGCGGCGCGGCGCTGCGATCCGCGCCGCCAGGAATTTCACCGGATATTTTTCGCCGCCGCGTCAGCTCCGACGCGTGCGGCGGCCGCCGCGGCTCGCCTCCTTGCTGGCGTTTTTGCGCCGCGCCCGGCGGCTTTCCTTTCTTGGTAAATTACTTCCTTTTTACAAATATTCGCATGAATTTTAATAGACACAAACTAATTAAAAGCGCGCAAATGCTCCCTTATTTCGACTAAATATTGCTCGCTATTGTGTACTTTTGTATGATTTGTATAGAAAGTTTTGACTATTGTTGCAACGTTGTTGCAACCCCGAGCCCCGCCGCCTAAAGCGAAAGCCACGGAGGCCGGGCCAGCGGGCGAGAGTCCGCGAGGGCGCGCGCGAAAGCGCCGCGCCTCCCGGGACGCCTGAGGGCGTCCAAATTGGAAAGGGGTACAGGTCATCAGGCGCAGAGCGTCCGTTTCCTTCCTTCTTCTCCAATTCGCGCAAAAGCTTCATTGTGTTCTTTGGGATTCCCGCAGCGCGGGAAAATGGAGAAATTTTTATCACGAGAGAGGGGATTACCAATGGCGAAGGAAAAGACAGAAGCTCCGATCGCGGCGAGCTATCATGTCAAGAATCTCACCATCAACGGCGTGCCGAGGCGCGTGATCGGCAAGCCCGACGTGTCGCTGCTCACGGTGCTGCGCGACCAGCTCAAGATGACGGGGACGAAGCGCGGCTGCGACTGCGGGCAGTGCGGCGTCTGCAACGTCATATTAAACGGGAAGGTCGTCCGCGCCTGCATCACGCGCTGGAAGAACGTGCCGGAATTCTCGCAGATCACCACCATCGAGGGAATAGGCACGCCTGACAACCTGCACGCGCTCCAGTGGGCCATGATAGTCTGCGGAGCCATTCAGTGCGGCTTCTGCACGCCGGGGTTCATCACGAGCGGAAAGGCGCTCCTCGACCAGAATCCGAACCCAACGCGCGAAGAGGTGCGCGAGTGGTTCAGCAAGAACTGGATGGCCTGCCGCTGCACCGGCTACAAGCAGATAGTGGACGCTGTCATGAAGGCCGCGGCCATTCTGCGCGGCGAGGAAAAGATAGAAGACCTCGCGAAGATGTACAAGCCCGGCGATTCCGTATGGAACACGAGCTATCCGCGTCCCTCCGCGGTATACAAGGCGACGGGGCTCTGGGACTTCGGCGACGACGACCGCCTCAAGCTGCCGGAGGAATTCCTCTTCGCGTATCCCTACACGCTCGAAGGCGTCCGCCACGCAAAGGTCAACAAGATAGACGTGAGCGAAGCGGAGCAGATGCCGGGCGTCTTCAAAGTCGTAACCTACAAGGACGTCAAAGGGACTAACCGCATCCGCGGACAGGTCGGCTGCGACTCCGCGCTCACCGACGGCTGGGAGCGCCGCATAATGGTCGAGGAGGGCGACAAGATACGCCAGTGGGGCGACGTGATAGCCATCGTCTGCGCCGACACAGAGACCAACGCGCGCGCCGCGGCCCAGAAGATAAAGGTTGACTACGAGCCGCTGCCAGAGCTCATAGACATTTACCAGGCGAAGGCCCCGGACGCTATAAAGGTCTACGACAACATCGAGGGCTACGACGGAATGCCGAACGCGTGGAACAAGCGCGTATTCACGAAGGGTGCCGACCCGAAGGAAGACCTCGACAACGCCGCGTACCTCGTGGACGACGAGTTCCTCAGCTCGCGCCAGCCGCACATGGTCCTCGAGACGGACTGCGGCTACGCCTACTACGACGAGAACGGCCTCCTTACGATAGCTTCCAAGTCGATATGCGTCTACCGCCACCAGATGATGATAGCGCGCGGCGTCGGCGTCCCGCCGTCGAGAATCCGCGTCATTCAAAACAATCTCGGCGCGTCGTTCGGCTACAAGGTCGCGCCGACCAACGAGCCGTATCTTGCGATAGCTCTCATAGCCTGCGGACGCCCCGTCTACATGCGCATAAACATGAAGGAGCACAACGTCCGCACGCCGAAACGCTCGCCGTTCCTCATGCACATCCGCGTCGGCGCGGACAAGAACGGCAAGCTCGTCGGAGCGGAACAGACCTGGTGGGTTGATCACGGCCCGTTCAGCGAGTCCGCGAACGACCTCACGAACAAGGGCGGGCAGTTCTTCATGGCCCCCTACGCCTACGACAAGATGCGCGCCACCGGCTACACCTGCTGGAGCAACCACCGCTGGAGCGCCGCTTTCCGCGCCTACGGCGCGCCGCAGACCTACTGGGGCTGCGAGACCGCGATAGACATGCTCGCGAACAAGTGCGGAATCGACCCGTTCGACTTCCGCGAGATGAACCTGCTCGAATGGGAGCCCTTCACGGAGAATCCGCGCGGGCAGTTCCCCTCCGGCTACGCGCCGGAAGTCTTCCCGCTTCCCGAAATGATGAAGAAGGCGCGCCCTTACTACGAAGAGATGAAGAAAAAGGCCGCGGAGCTCTCGAACGATAAGGTCAAGTACGGCGTCGGAGTCTCGATAGGCATCTACAACTCCAACGACGACGGAGCCGACGAGGCTGCGAGCAACATCGAGCTCACGAAGGACGGCGTCATCCTCTACAACACCTGGGAAGACCACGGGCAGGGCGCGGACATGGGCTGCATCGGCACCGCGCACGAGGCGCTCAAGCCGCTCGGCCTGCGTCCCGAGCAGATAAAGCTCGTTCTCTCCGACACCGCGAAAGCGCCGAACAGCGGAGCCGCCGCAGCGAGCCGCTGCCAGGTCATGGTCGGCAACGCCATAGTGGACAGCTGCAAAAAGCTGCTCGACGCGATGCGCAAGCCAGACGGCACCTACCGCACCTACGACGAGATGGTGGCCGAGGAAATCCCGACCTTCTACGAAGGATACACCCAGGCTAAGATACTCCACGCCGACGGCACGACCGAAGTCTGCTCCGGCAACGACAAGGATACCGGCCACGGCAAGCCGTTCGGCTTCCACATGTTCGCGGTCAACCTTGCGATGGTCTCCGTCGATATGGACACCTGCAAGGCGCACTGCGAGAAGTTCGTCCTCGTCGGCGACGTCGGCGTCATCAACAACTATCTCGTAGTTGACGGGCAGCAGTACGGCGGAATCGCGCAGGGCATAGGCCTCGCGCTCACCGAGGACTTCCTTGACGAGAATAAATACAACAACTTCGTCGTCATGGGCCTGCCCTACATCAAGGACATCCCCGACGACCTCACGCTCGTCCACGTCGAGACGCCGCGTCCGCTCGGGCCGTTCGGAGCCGCCGGCACCGGAGAGATGCCGCTCGCCGCGCCGCACGCCGCGGTATGCAACGCGATACACGACGCATGCGGAGTGCGCATCAAGGCCATCCCCGCGAAGCCGGAAAAAATCCGCGCGGGCCTCGAAGCGCTCGGAAAGAAGTAAAACTCTGATATAATCGGAGACAGCCCGGCATTGCCAGCACACCCGGCAATGCCGGATTTTTATAAGGAGGGGAATTTTTTATGAGCGAGAAAGCGAAAAACTACGGCTCCATATACGACCTGCCGCTCCAGAACGCCTCGGCGCTCGCGCCCGAAATCGAGAAACGCACCGTCTACGGCCCAGAGGGGGGCGTGTGGAAGGACTACGTCATGCGCCACTTCATCCTGCCGCCGCACCGCGGCATCCCGGCGCACGTACACGACTGGGACCATCTCATGTTCACCCTCTCCGGCGACGGCGTAGTCGAAGTGGAGGAAGAGCCCGGCAAGCGCACGCCTTATCTTATGAAGACCGGCTACTGGACGCGCGTCCCCGGCGGCCTCGTCCACGAATATAAAAACGACGCGGACATTCCGCTCGAATTTTTCTGTATAGTTCCCACCTGCGGCGACCCGCACGCAAAAAAATACGCGATGCGCGCCGAACGCGCCGCGCGCAAAGAGGCGCACGAAGAGCAGGAAGAGCGATAAAAATAAGAGGGGCTGAGAACGACAGGCGAGCCGCACGACCGCCGCAGCTCGCTTCTGCTTTTCCGCGCGCGCCTGCCCGGAGATGGAAAGCCGCCGCAATGTACACGAAAGACGGCTTTAGCGTTATGCTGCGCCCGTTCGGAAAGCCCGAAAACGCGCCCGGCGGAGCCATCCGTCTCCCGGGCGCCGGCAAAGCGCGGCATGACGAAACGCCGAATTTTCGCAATAAAGTCAACCGGTTATATCAGTTAATTGAGCATAGAGCATAATTGCCTGAAAATGAGCCCTTTTGCGCCGGCGCGCTTAAGCCCGGCGTCCGGCTTTTCTCTGCCTCATATTGTGAAGCCGCCCGCCGTATCGCGCGGCGGGCGGCTCGTACAGAGGATTGGAACGAACTATATGAGAAAGGCCGCGGCGTAGCCCGCCGCGAGCGCGAATATCATCGAGAAGGCTATGTAGAGCGCGAAGTGCGCCGCGCCGAGCACCGTCTTCAGCGCGCCGAGGTTCGTCAGCTTCGTCGCGGGGCCCGTGAGCATGAAGGCGACGGCGGGGCCGAGCCCCATTCCGCGGCTCATCCATTCGGCGAGCAGCGGTATCGTTCCGCCGCCGCAGAAGTAGAGCGGCACGCCCGCGACCGCCGCAGCCGCGACGCCGAAGCCGCTCTCGCCGAAGGCCCCCGCTATCGCGCGCGAGGGGATCAGCCGTATCAGCGCGGCGGTGAGCGCTACGCCTGCGAGGAAGCTCGGCCCCGTCGCGCGGATGTTGCGCCCGATGTTTTTGAGCAGGCGCATCGTCATGTTCGGGTCGGTGTCGCGGTTCTCCGCGCTTCCGAAGCCCTTGAAATTGAAGAAGCCGCGCCCGCCGAAGCAGCGCTTGACTAGAAATCCCGCCGCCGCGCCGCAGACGAAGACCGAGACCGTGCGCGCGGCTAGCGTCTCCATGCCGAGCGCCGCGGTGTAAATCATCAGCTGCGGGTTGAGAAGCACGGAGCTCATCATAAACGAGGCGAGCACGCCGTCGTCCATGCCCTTTCCCGAAAACGAGGCCGCGAGCGGCGCCGTGCCGTACATGCAGAGCGGCGACGCTATGCCGAGCGCGCTCGCCGCGAATATCGCGAGCGGCCCGTCCGATATGCGCGCGAATAGCGCGTTTATCCGTTCCTTGGCGAAGACGGAGACGAAAGAGCCGGCGGCGATGCCGAGCGCCCAAAACGGCGCGATGTCGCGCAGCACCATCCAGAAATGGCGGCAGAAATATACAAGCTCCTTTTCCATGCGCTGCGCTCCTTTCGTTCGGCTTCCGCGTTAATTTACATCTTCGAGTGTGGTTAAAGTCAAGAGCGCCGCTGCGGGCCGCTCCGCGCGGGCTGCGGCGGCGCGGACGAGGTAATTTTTTAATGTGGCCGCCGCGCGTCCCGCTGAAGCGCGGAATGCGCGAGAGGGCTTACTTTAGATCCTGCTCCCGTGTTTTCGTTATACGGGGTTCGTTTCGTCCTGCGCTCTCGGCGGTCGAAAATATTGTGGCGTCCGTCTGCGCGGGCCGAGAAGCATATCGCGCGGCTGCGCGGCTTAGGCTCCGCTCGGTTCGCGCCCCGTCCCTTACGCCGCCGTTCCGGCGAGCGCGCCGTTTACGGCCCAGCCGCGCAGAGCGAGCTCGGTCTCGGAGGTCAGGCCGCCGTCGCAGCGTTCGAGCTGGTAGTCGGCGAGACGCAGGCAGAAGCTGAGGCGGTCTATCTTTTTCATGAGGTTTTCGCGCGTTTCGAGCAGCAGCTCGCGGCGCTCGTTCCTCGTGGCGCTGCCGAGCGCCGCGAGGCGGAGGTAGTTCTGTATCGTTTCGAGCGGCATTCCTATCGCCTTGAAGCGCTGTATCAGCCCGACGATTTTCAGAGTCTCATCGCCGTAGTCGCGCAGTCCGTTCTCTTTTCTCGGGACGGGCGGTATGAGGCCGATTTTTTCGTAATATCTCAGAGTATCCGCCGTTAGTCCTGTTCTTTCCGCAGCTTCGCCTATCGTCATGTCGTTGCCTCCTCGGTCTGACGGGGCTCCGCCGCCGTTCCGCGCGGGCGGGGCGGAGCGCTCCGTTTCGGTTTTATTTTTTGGCTTTCAGCAGATTTTTGTCGAGGAACTGACAGAGCAGTTCGTAGTGTGTCGCCGTTTCGGGCGCTTCAAAGTTCAGGTAGTACTGCGCGTGGGACATAGCCTCGTAAACTATCAGCTCCGCCTCCGCGTCGTTGAGCAGCAGCCGCTCGTGCATGCGCGCCGTGTTGCTGAGGAAGAGGTCGCGCGTGCCGGAGAAGAGCAGAGTCGGCGGGAATTTCGCGAGATCCTCGTCCTTCGCGTACATCGGAGAGACGAGCGGGTCTTTGTAGTCCGCGCCGTTCGCGTAGGCCTTCGCCGATGCGTCGATGAGGCCGTCGTAGGTCACGAGCACGTTGTCTACGCCGTCGTTGGTGAAGTAGCTGTCGCCGACCTTGCCGATTTCCGTCCACGGCGTGCCGGACATGAGCGCCGCGGGAAGCGGCGTCCCGGACTGGATAGCCTGGAGCGCGAGTATCAGCGTCATGGCTCCGCCGGTCGAGGTGCCGAGGACGGCGATGTTCTCCGCGCCGTACTGTTTGACGAGCTCTTTATATACCGCGAAGGCGTCTTCGATCGCCGCGGGGTACGGATGCTCGGGCGCAAGGCGGTAATCGACCGCGATCACTTTGTAATGTCCGAAGTGCGCCATGAGCAGCCCTTCCGTCACGCCGCCGGCTCCGCCGCCGAGGACGTAGCCGCCGCCGTGTATCGCGTAGATTATTTTATCTTTTTTGTCTTCGTCTATCGCGGGCGGCGTGAGCGTGCGCACGGTGACGCCTGCGATTTTGCCCTCTTCTATCTTTACTCCGGTGCGCTGGGCGAGGCCGAGCGCTAACTTCGCGCCGCCCTCGGCGTTGCGCTTTTGCAGCTCGCTCCATTCCTTGGCGTCCGCGGGCGCTTTGAGCCAGACCTGAGAAGGCGGTGCGGTAACGGTCGCCGCCATCTGTTCGCTGACCGTCGTCGGGGCGGGGAAGCTGCGCGCCTCCTGCGCCTGCGACTGGGCCGCGAAGGCCAGCGCGAAGGCCGCTGCGGCGGGGAGCAGGAATTTTCTCATTTTCGTCTTCATCTGCAAGGCATCTCCTTCTTTCAGCGGCTTATCGGGCCGCCGTTCTTTTTGATGTCTCTTATTATACAGTCGAGACAATCGAGAGACTGCTGCCGCTCGTGCAGGTCGTCGAGCTGGCGGAAGCGCTCCTTCTTCATTATCCGCACGCGCTCTTCGAGCGTCCCCGCGCTCTCGTCGAGCAGCACGGGGTTCTCGGCTATCTTCTCGGCGCTCACGCCCGCCTTCGCGAGCGAGCTTATGAGGCCGAGGCGCTTGCGCCATTCCTCTCCGCAGGAGGGTATCAGCCCGAGCTCTCTGTAATGTTTCAGCTTTTCCGCGCTTACGCCGCAGGATTCGCTTACTTCGTCTATCGTCATGTTACGCGCCCTTTCGTATGAGTGCGGCTTCGCCGCCGTTTTTACGCGCGCGGGCTTTTCTCCCTCGCGCGCCTACAATATAATTTTTCCGCCGCGCGTCGTCTAATACTTCTCTTTTATCTGTTTCCCATGCTCCGAGGGCATTAAGAACGCTCCGCCGCGAAAGCGCTTCCGCGTTCGCGCACGCGTTCGAGCCTCCGCGCGAGCAGAAGGCCGAGCTCGAAGAGCAGCCACGCGGGGACGGCCATCGTGAGCTGGCTTATCACGTCGGGCGGCGTCAGAATCCCCGCGGCTATCAGTATCGCGGTCATCACGTAGGGGCGTTTGCGCCCGAGGCTCTCCGCCGAGATCACGCCGAGGCGCACCGCAAGCAGCGCGAGCACCGGCGTCTGGAACATCAGGCCGAATGCGAGCGTCAGCCGCCCCGCGAGGCCGGCGAAGTTCGCGACGCCGAGGCTCGCCTCAAGCTCCTGAGTGGCGAAGCTCCCCGCGAAGCGTATGACGGCGGGCAGCACGAGCCCCGCGCAGAAGGCCGCGCCGCATGCGAAGAGCAGCGACGAAAACAGCGCCGCGCGGGCTATTGCGCGCCGCTCCTCCTTATAGAGCGCAGGCAGCAGGAAGCGCCATATCTGCGCGATGTTCCAGGGATATGCGAGGACGAGCGCTATTATCAGCGCGAGGCGCAGCTGTACGAAGAAAACCTCCATCGGCGCGAAATAGTGCAGCGTCGCGCCGTCGGGAAAGCACCAGAGCGTCAGCGCGTTGATGACGCGCGGCGCGATCAGATACCCGACCGGGAAGAGCGCCGCCGTCGCGATCACGCAGCGCAGCAGAGCGCCGCGCAGCGCTTCGAGGTGGCTTATGAGGCTTTCTTCGCTGTCGTTCATGCGGCGTTCTCCCGCTTAGCGTCCTCCGCGGCATCCATAAAGCCGCGGCTCTCACTTTCGAGGTCGGCCTTCGCCTTCTTGAACTCGTACGAGGCGCGGCCCATAGCGCGCGCCAGCTCCGGTATGCGCTTCGCACCGAAAACAATAAGTATGAACAGCGCTATCAGAATTATCTCCGTGAATCCAAGCGACATCTCTTACCACTCCTCTTTCGGTTTTCTATATGTTTCTGCCGAGGCGGTACGCCTCGTCCATGAACCTTGTTCCGTTGACCGCGCCCGCGGGCCACAGCCCCGTGCCGACGACGTGTCCCGCGTACTCCCAGCCGAGGTAGTCGTACAGCCCTTTGCGGAAAAAGTCGATTATCGGCTGCACGCGCTCCATGTCGCTGTTAGCGAGCGTCAGGATAAAGGCCGAGCGCTTATGTACGTGGATGCGCCCGTTTATCGCGTAGAAGCGGTCCATCACCGCCTTGATCTGCGTCGAAATGTTGTAGTAGTAGACGGGCGAGGCGAAGAGTATCGCGTCAGCCTCGACGATGCGCTCGCGCACGGAGCCGAAATCGTCGTCGTCGAGTATGCACTGCCCGTTCATGCCGCAGTGGTTGCATGCCGTGCAGGGACGCACGTTCGATAGCCCCGCGTCGAAGCGCGAGACCTCGTGCCCCGCCTCCTGAGCGCCGCGTATGAACTGCTCCGCGAGCGTGCAGGAGTTGCCGTTCCTGCGCGGGCTGCCCGTCACGACGAGCACCTTCTTCTTCCTTCCGTCCGACGGCGCGGCCCACGCTTCGCGCGCTCCGCCGCTTTTCAGCCCTCCGAGCAGCGCGCCGCCGGCAGCCGCCGCGAACGCGCCTTTGATAAACTCCCGACGGTTCATTGAGAATCCTCCCTCCGATATGAGCGCCGCCGCGCGGCGCGTTAGACAAAAAAAGTAAGCGCCCCTTCCGCGGATGAAATTCCCGCCGGGGCGCTTAAAATATAATTTTCGATATGGAGCTCTGTCTAATACCTGTGATTCATCGCTTCTCAATGCCCGGGAAGCATTTTATGAAATCTATGAACTTCGTCACGGCGGGGCTGAAAGGCTGCTGGCGCTTCCACGCGAGCACGGACGTTGAGACGAGCCCGTCGAGCGGCCGCATCGCGAGCTCATCGGGGTCGAGATACGGAAGGCTGCCCGCGATGGTGAGCGCGCAGCCGAAGCCGTGCTTCACCATTACCGCCGCGTTCGTGCTGAGGTTGCTGACGCAGATTATATTCTTCTCGTCGTATGCCTCGCCGAGCCAGTTGAAGAGCTCGCTCTGCACGTTCGGGCGGAAGGGGACTATCAGCGGACGCCCGCGCAGGTCGCCAGCCGTCACCGATTCGAGCGCGGCGAGCGGGTCGTCGGGGCGCACCACCGCGGCCCACGGTTCTTTTACCCCAAGCCGCGCGAACTCATATTTCGATATGTCCGCCGGTTCTAGCAGAAGGCCGACGTCTATCAGCCCGCGGTCCATGCGCGTCTTGATGTGGTCGGCGTTGCTGCTGTACAGCCTGTAGCGCACGTTCGGATGACGCGCGCTGAAGGCGCGCAGCATCTCCGCGACGAACTTCACCGACTCAAGCTCGCCCCAGCCTATCGAAATCGTGCCGTCAACGACCTCCTCCTGCTCCGCGAGCTCGCGCTCCGTCTTGTCTATCAGCTCTACTATTTCCTCCGCGCGCCGCCGCAGCAGGACGCCCTCGTTCGTCAGCACGATGTGCCTCGTCCCGCGCTCGAAGAGCCTCACTCCGAGGTCGTCCTCGAGCTGCGCGAGCTGCCGCGAGAGCGTCGGCTGCGTGATATGCAGCAGCTCCGCCGCCTTAGTTATATTCTCTTCGCGCGCCACGGCGAGAAAATAGCGCAGTACGCGTACCTCCATACAGCCGCCCCCTTCTTTCGATTTATCGATTCGTCATATTAAATTCTCCCAATCTTTATTATAGCAAAGGCGTCGCGCGCGGAGATACGTTTCGGGCATGATTCGGCAATTCGGCCTAGGTATTAGACATCGCGGCACGCTTCAAAATAGAATACGCGCATGGAAGCCTCGGCGGGGAAGGCCGCCGCGGAAATGAAAGGAGCGGACGAAAATGAAAATTCTGATTGCCGTGTGCGTCACGGCGCTGCTGACTGCAGTAAGCTCCGCGTGGGCCGGCGGGCCGGCGCGCGTGAAATTCACGTGGGACGGCGGCGAGGCCGTGGCCGAGCTCGACGGCGGCGCCGCCGCGGAAAGTCTGCTCGCGATGCTGCCGCTTACGCTCGACTTCGAGGACTTCAACGGCACGGAGCGCATAGCCTACACGCCCGAAAAGCCCGACACGTCCGGCGCTCCTGAGAGCTATACGCCGAAGGCCGGAGACATAACGATCTACGCGCCGTGGGGCAACATAGCGGTATTTTACAGGCCGTTCCGCGAATCGCGCGGGCTCGTGCCTCTCGGCCGGTTCGTCGAAGGCGCGGACAAAATATCGACGCTCGGCAAAGGCGTGCGCATAGAGGCGATGGAATAGCGTTGTTCTTGACTTAGAGCTTACTCTATAGCTTAGAGTAAATTTTATAACGGACATTCGCGCCGGCGCGCGGAGAGAAATAAACGAAATTGCATCAGGAGGCGAAAAATTTATGAAAAACGGAATGAAAAAGCTCATGGCCGCGGCAGCCGCGGCGTCGGTGCTCGCGGCGGGCGCGTCCTTCGCGGCGGATGACGGCCAGTATCTCGGCAAGACGCAGACCATAATACGCGCAGGAACCTACAAGTCGGTCGAGGGGCCGGCGCAGAACTTCACCGGCAAAGCGCGCATCGACAACATATTCCCCGAGAACGGCCCGGCGAAGTTCAGCGGCGCTTACGTCACCTTCGAGCCAGGCGCGCGCTCCAACTGGCACACCCACCAGATCGGCCAGACCCTCGTCGTGACTATGGGAGTATGCCTCACCGGCACGTGGGGCGGCGAAGTGACGCGCGCATATCCCGGCGACGTCATCCAGTGCCCGCCCGGCGTCAAGCACTGGCACGGCGCTTCTCCCGACGCGGCGATGACCCACGTCTCGATCTGCCAGTCGGACGAGAACGGCAGCGTAGTCGAGTGGATGGAACCCGTCACCGACGAACAGTACGCCAAGGGGCTGACGGACGGCGGCAGCGCCCGGCCGCGCGGATAACGAATAACACAGAAAAATTACACGGATAACGGAGGCTGAAAGAAAATGGCACTTGTTCTGAAAATATTCAAGGCGGGTATGCTTCCCGCGATAGCGCTCGCGTTCATGCTCTCGCTCGCCTGCGGGCGCGGCGAGGCAGCGGGCAAGGCGCTCGTAGTCTACTTCTCGTGGAGCGGCAACACAGAGGCGCTGGCGAAAGAGATACAGGCGCAGACCGGAGCGGACATCTTCCGCATCGAGACCGTCGAGCCCTACCCAGAAGACTACAACGCGACGGTGGACCAGGGACGCGCCGAACAGCGCGCGAACGCCCGCCCCGCGCTGAAACAGGCGAAGATAGACAACCTCGCGGAATACGACACTATATTCATCGGCGCGCCGAACTGGTGGAGCTCGATACCGATGCCGGTCGCGGCATTCCTCGAGGCCAACGACTTCTCCGGCAAGACCGTGGCGCAGTTCGTCACGCACGGCGGCGGCGGGACGGCGAACTGCGACGACGACCTGCGTAAGCTCTGCCCCGGCGCGAAATTCACCGAAGTCCTCTCGATAGGCGGAAGCTCGGCGCGCAGCGCGAAGGGCGAAGTGACCGAGTGGCTCTCCGCGATAGGCTTCACGAAATAAAATAGTCAAACGCGCCGGAATTTAACGGCGGATACGCAAAAGGCCGAAGGGAAGAAATCCTTCGGCCTTTTTTATATTGACGAAAACGACAGAAATTCGCGTCGTTCCGGCAATTTTCAGGCCGTAACTTCCGTCCACGACGCCGAGGCCGGACGAAGCGGCGAAGCTGCGGGCGGCGGAACGCGCGCGGTTTGAGCCGCGCGTTTGCATTTCACGCCGCCGGCGGGTATTCTATAAAAGTACGGAAATTTTGCATTGGAGGACTAAAGCTTTGAAAAAACTCGGATTCGGCTTCATGCGCCTGCCTCTGACGGACAAGGAGGACGTGAAGAGCGTAGACCGCGGACAGGTCAAGAGGATGGTCGACAGGTTCCTCGAGCGCGGCTTCACCTACTTCGACACCGCGTACATGTATCACGACCATACGAGCGAGGACGTGCTGCGCGAGACGCTGGTCGAGCGCCACCCGCGAGAAGCGTTCACCGTCGCGACGAAGCTGCCGCTCATGTTCCTCGAGAAAGAGGGCGACCAGGAGCGCATCTTCGACGAGCAGCTCAAAAAATGCGGCGTCGATTACTTCGACTACTATCTGCTGCACAACGTCAACGCGAACAGCATCGAGAACGTGCGGAAATACGACAGTTTCGGCTTCATCCGCAAGTTGAAGGAAGAGGGGCGCGTCCGCCATATCGGTTTCTCGTTCCACGACGGCGCGGACCTTCTCGACCGCGTGCTCGCGGAGCACCCCGAGACGGAATTCGTGCAGCTTCAGATAAACTACCTCGACTGGGACAACGAGGGCATACAGTCGCGACGCTGCCTCGAAACGGCGCGCCGCTACGGAAAGCCCGTGTTCGTCATGGAGCCGGTAAAGGGCGGATCGCTCGTCGAGATCCCCGACGAGGCCAAGGCTATGTTCGAAGCCTGCACGCCCGGCATGTCGCCCGCGTCGTGGGCCGTGCGCTTCGCGGCGGGGCAGGAGGGCGTCGCGCTCGTGCTGAGCGGAATGTCCTCCTATGAACAGCTGGAAGACAACACGGGCTACATGGAGGACTTCAAGCCGCTCACGGAGCGCGAGCTCGAGACGCTCGAGCGCGCCAAGGGCGCGATAGCCGCGGCGCACGCGATACCATGCACAGCCTGCCGCTACTGCGTCGAAGGCTGTCCGATGGAGATCCCCATACCGGAATACTTCGCGCTCTACAACGCGCATAAGCACACGAAAGCCGGAATCTTCGACGTACAGACCGTCTACTACGCGAACATAGCGAAGACGCGCGCGAAGGCCTCCGCCTGCGTGAGCTGCGGACAGTGCGAGCGCGCCTGCCCGCAGCACATAAAGGTCATAGACCGCCTGAAAGACGTGGCCGCTGCGTTCGAGCCGAATGAGGCGTAAAAAACACGCGCCGCGGCGGCGGAGGTTTTCGGGCGGACGAGCGTAGTGAGCGCCTGAATCTTCGCTAAAGCATGCGGACGGCGCGAAAAAACGGAGAGGCGGGCCCTCTCCGTTTTTTGTATTTGCGTCGTGCGGCTTCGCGTTATCCGCGGCGTTTCAAAGCGAGCGGGACGAGGGCGAGGAGCGCTAGCGCGCCGAAGCCGGCGGAGCATCCGCCGCCTGAGCCGCCGCGCGTTTCTGCCTTTTTGAACGATACGATCGCCGTCGGATCGACGATGCTTCCCGTGCTCTTATCAAGGTCGTATGAGCCGTTGTCTTCGATGTAAAGCGTGACGATGTAGTTTTTGCCGGCGTCGAAGGGGCCTGCGAGCGCTCCGCCGCCGGCTTCTGTCACGGTGAAAGTCCCGTCCTCCGGCTCTTCTCCGGCTTCTTTGTATTCGAGAGCCGTGCCGTCGGCGAACAGTTTGCATATAGCCAAGTCCGCCAGCGCGGCACCGTCGCCGAAGGCGTCTCCGCTCACTTCGAAGGCGACCGCGCCGAGGCCGGTTTGCTCAAGTTTTTCGCTCTGCGCCGTAAAGACTGGGAAGAGCGCGATGTCCTTGACGGTCTTATCCGTGCGGACGCTCATCGCTGCCTTCTTGGCTATCCCGGCGTCGAGGTAGAGGCAGCCGTCGGACTTCCGCAGATCGCCTTCGGAGAAAATGCCGCTTAGGGCCGTCTCGTCCTTCGCGATCTGCGCGTATATCGGAGCGACGCTTTCATGCTCGTTGTCGGGGTCCACAGTCTCCACTTGTTCGGCGAAGCCGTTCCACGCCTCGTACACGTCGAGCGCGCCGTAACGCGAGAAGCCCTCGCGCGCCGTGCTTCCGTCGGCTCCGTCGAGTATCATCTGCTTTATCTCTCCGGCGCTCTTTTCGGGCGTCAGCGAGGCAAGCAGCGCCGCGGCGCCAGTTACGTGAGGGGTCGCCATCGAGGTGCCGCTCGCCGAGATGTAGCCGGAGCTGTCGAACATCTGGCGGTTAAGAAGGTTCGCCGTGCGGCAGGCGGAGTATATAGCCGTGCCCGGAGCGAAGACGTCTACCCACTCTCCGCTCGTGCTGTAGTCGCTATAGCCGATGCCGCCGTTTCCCGGAGTGTCCGGCGCGAGCGTGCCGTCCGCGTTCCGCATCAGAGCGCCTACCGACAGAGTGTTTTCGTGGCGGAACGCGGCGGGGTAGAAGCGCTGTCCGCGCGTCATCCCGCTCGTCGGGGCGTCGATGTTCTGCCCGTCGTTGCCGGCCGCCATGCAGACCAATATGTCCGCGTCGCTGAGCTCCTTGATTTTATAGTCGTAGGCGCTGCCCTCCATCTCCGACGGCCTGAACCAGCCGCCGAGCGACAGATTGACCGCGCGGATGTTGACGCCCGCGCGCTTCGCCGCTATGACGAAGTCTATGCCGCGTATTATGTCGCTCGTCTCGGCCCTGCCGCCGAAAAAACTGGACGAAAAGACGTTGACCGCCATTATGCGCACGCGCCAGTTTATCCCGGCGACGCCCAGCGCGTTGTTCCCAACCGCGCCGATTATGCCCGCCACGTGCGTGCCGTGTCCCTCTACGTCGCCTATGCGGCTCATCTCCTGCATCGTGCCGGAATCTATGTACCACTGTTCGTCCTCGTCGCCCTGCATCGTAGGCTGCGGGCCGACTGGTACTCCAGCGTGCGGAGAGCCGATTCCCAGTGCGCTTATCTCGCTGTGGAACCACGCGCCGTGGCTTCCCGCAAGCGGCACCTCGCCTGTGAGCATGTCAGGATTTTCGGAAATTATGGCGTTAGCCGCCGCCTCGTCGAAGGTGTACATGTTGCCGGCGAGGTCCGGATGGTCGTATATGACGCCGCTGTCTATCACCGCGACTACTACTTCTTCGGAGCCCGTGCCGCGCTCCCATAATTCAGGCGCGCGTATCGCCTCGGGGCCCCATTGTTCGGCCCAATGCTCGTCGTCCGGCGTGACCGACTGCGTCTGCATTATGTAGTTCGGCATGGCGCTGACTACGTTCGGCTCCGCGCGCAGCTTTTCTATAAATTCTTCGGTCGTCATGCCCTCGGGGGCGCGCAGGTGGGCGACGGTCAGGAACGCGCTTTCTGCTGAAGCGGCGCGGGTCTGCGTTTCGTCTTCTTTTTTTATAGGATTAAAGTACTGTATGACGGCCCCTTCGGCGAGTCCCAGGCTTTGCCCAGCCGCGTTTTTAGCCGGTGCCGCTGCGGGTGCGCCGGAGCCGCCGCGCATCACGACGATCGCCTCGCCTTCCGCGTATCTCGGAGCCTCTTCCGCGGACGCCGCAGGGACGGGCTGCGCCAGCGCGAGGGCGAGGACGGCCAGAAGAATTTTCAGTTTCATGTGTTGTGCCTCCAAATAAAAACTAAGCGGCCCGCGTGTATTCGCGAATCCGCCTGTAAATTAAATTAGCATTATTTTTGAATTTGTGTCAAGCCGGGCGCCCGCGTTATCTGCCGGCAAATATTTCGGGATAAAATCCGGCGGCCAGCCGTTCCACGGCGTAGGCCATGCGGCTTCCCGGGAGGACGCTTTCGAGCGCTATGGCGACGAAGCGTCCGTTTTTGACGCATTCGAGCTGGGAGAGCGCGCTGTTGGCCTTTATCTCGGCTATCTTCTGCTCGACCGACGGCGAATCGTAGTCGTGTACCACTATCACCTGCGGGGCGCGCTCGATCACTTCCTCGTAGCTCACCGTCGCCCACTGTTTGCCGCCGAGGTCCGCGAATATGTTTCTGCCGCCGGCGCGTTCGATGAGCAGGCTCTCGAAGTTGCCGCCGGAGCATGTGAATACGCCGCCGCTGCCGCTGTCGTAGACGAGCACGCGCAGCGGCTCGCGCCCTTTAAGCTTGGAGGCGACGGCCGCGATGCGGCTTTCCTGCTCTTTTATGAATTTCTCCGCCCGTTCTTCGATTTTGAATATTTTGCCGAGCGCCCGTATCTCGCCGTATATCTCGTCGAAGTTCGACGCTTTCTCGACGAGGACGTTCATGCCGCACGCCTCGAGCTCCGCTATGTCGAGCCCGGCGCCGCCGAACTCCCAGTCGATGCCGAAGACGAAGTCCGCGCCGCTCGTCAGGACGGCCTCGCGCGTCGCGCTGCCGTAGTTGAGCTCTGGTATCTTCGCGTATTCGGCGGCGTACTCGGGCAGCGGGCCGCGGCTGTGGTTGTCTAGCGTGTTGCCGGCGATTTTGGAGCCGAGTCCGAGCGCGACGAATAGTTCGCTGCAGTTCGGCCCGAAGGTCAGGACGCGCTGCGGCATCGATGTCACGGTGACTTTTCTGCCGTAGTTGTCTACCGTCACGGGCTGGTAGCCCGATGCCGCCGCCGGACGCGCGGCGAGAATCACGGCGAAGGCCGCGAGCGCTGTGAATAGTCTGCTTTTCATATTTTTTCCTCCGTGTGCGCGTTTTCGCGTCGTTTTTCGTTTTCTAGCGCCCATTCGGGCAGATATGTGACGGCCGGCTTGCGAGTGGCGTGGTGCAGCTCCGCCTCTGCCGTAACGCCGTAGACCTCTCGTATCAGCTCCGGCGTCAGTATTTGCTCCGGCGTCCCCTCGCGGACGACGCGCCCGCCCTTCATGACGTAGAGCCTGTCGCAGTAGAGCGAGGCCATGTTGAGGTCGTGGACGGCGGCGACGACTGTGAGGTTCAGCCGCTTGATGAAGTCGAATATTTCGAGCTGGCAGCTCACGTCTAGGTGGTTCGTCGGCTCGTCGAGTATCAGGAAGTCCGTCTCCTGCGCCATCGCGCGCGCTATGAGGACGCGCTGCTTCTCGCCGCCCGACAGGCAGGAGTAGCGGCGGTGCGACATTTCCGCCATGCCCGCGTGCTCTAGCGCGTGGGTTATTATCTTCTCGTCTTCCGCGCCGTCTATGTCGAAGAAGCGCTTGTGCGGACTGCGCCCCATCGCGACGATGTCGCGGACGCTGAAGTCGAAGAGCACCTCGTTCTCCTGGCCGACTACGGCTATCTTGCGCGCCGACTCGCGGTAGCTCATGCGGCTGACGTCGCGCCCGTCGAGCGTTATCGCCCCTTTCTGCGGCCTTATCGCGCGGTAGAGGCATTTGAGCAGCGTCGATTTGCCGCTGCCGTTCGGCCCGATTATGCCGACGAACTCTCCGCGTTCCGCGCGCACGGAGACGTCTTCGATAGCCGGCCTCCCGCCGTAGGAGTAGCAGAGGCGCGTCGCTTCGAGGCGGTTCATCTCTGCTTCCTCCCGCCGCGCCGCTTAAGCATCCATATGAATATCGGCCCGCCCGCTACAGCGGTCAGTATGCCGACGGGCAGCTCCTCGGGCGCGATCACCATGCGGGCCGCCACGTCCGTCCAGACGACGAGTATCCCGCCGAGCAGCGCGGCTACGGGCAGCACCTTTTTATGGTCGGAGCCGACTATGAGCCGCGTGAAGTGCGGCACCATGAGTCCGACGAAGCCGATAGTGCCGCTGACCGCTATCGTAGTCCCAGCCATCAGCGACGAGAGAAGCACGAGAAGCTTGTGCGTCCGGCGCACGTCCACGCCGAGCGTCGCGGCGCTTTCTTCGCCGAGCAGCAGCAGGTTCAGCGCCCTGTAGTTGAGCATCAGCGCCGCCATGCAGAGCACGAGCACAGCGAAGGGCAGTGTAAGATAGCTCCAGCGCGCGCCGGCTAGGCTGCCGGACATCCAGAAGGTCGCGTTGTGCAGGCCGAGCGCGTTCGGAGCGCTCAGAGTTATGATGCGCGTCACGCCGTCCATTATCATCGCTATAGCGACGCCGGAGAGCAGGAGCTGAGGGATGTTTATGCGTCCGCGCACGCGAGAGAGCGCGTAGACCGCCGTTATCGTGACGGCGGAGCCGATGAAGGCGCTTATCGAAAGCGAATAGGCGCCGAGAAACGAAAAAACGCCGAAGAGCATCCCGAGCGTAGCCGCCGCGGCGGCGCCTGACGACACGCCGAGGATGAACGGATCCGCGAGATGGTTGCGCACGAGCGCCTGCATCGCGACGCCGGTCACAGCGAGCGAGGCGCCGACCGTCATGCCCAGCAGAACGCGCGGGAGCCGCAGGCCCAGCACTATCCGCTCGTCGAGCGCGCGCCACGAGTGCTCCACAAGCCCGCCCGCGATAGGCAGGCGTGACGCGAATATCTTCAAGGTCTCGCCCGGCGCGACCGACACCGGGCCGAGCCCGGAGGCCGCCGCCGCCGATAGCAGCGCCGCCGCCGCGAGAAACAATATCAGCCACGGCACGCCAGCGCCGTCCACAAGAAAACTCTTTTCCCTCTCCATATTTACCGCCTTTCATATTTCACCGTTCCGCGCTTAACGCCGCGCGCCGTTCACGTTTTCCGGCGGGCGCGGCATGACGGGGCTGCGGCCATCAGCGTATGGCCGAACGGCCGAAAATCGCCTGGAGCCCATAAAAAAGGACCATGAAAACCCCTTGCCGGAGAGACGGGGATCTTCATGATCCGTGTAGTTTCTGCCTGAAAGCGCGCTCTTTTTCCGGGAACCGGCGGATGCCCCGCCCGCGCCGCCTTCGTGACGGCGCGCCTTTCAAAAGCCGCTCTGTTAAAAATATCCCGCGCTCCGGGTTTTGTCAACCGGCGCGGAAAACAGGCCCGCGCCGCGCCGAAGCAGCGAAATTGTATGATATGGAGTCCGCTCTATGTCAACCGGCCCGGCTGAGGAATATTTTTTCGCGCGCCGCGCGTTTCGCGAACGAGGCTGCCGCCGTCGGGGCGATTATCGGGCCGGACGCGCCGTCGAGGTTGTAAGCGCCGCCGGCGCGAGAAACTTAGCCGAACTCCGAGCCGTCATCCTCGCTTATAAGGAAAGTCCCGTCCGCGGGCTCCGTCCCCGCCTTCTTATAAGCCGCCCGGCGAAAGCTCATCGCTTTCCGCGCGGAAAACAGGAAATATGGAAATATCGGATGGCGAAGCGTCCTCGCGCGCGTTTTCGAGCGCTTCGCTATTCCTGCGCCGCGGTGAATCTCATAAACGTCATGCTGCCGCCTCCGAATGGGCGAATCTGCCGCGCCTGCGCGGACAGTGCCGCGCCGTACGGTCTCGCCTTATACGCGCCCTCTTTTTTTGAAATTGCGTCAAGTTTCCGCGCCCGGCGCGCCGCGCATAAAAAAACGGCGGGCCCCGGAAGCCCCGCCGTTTTTGTGTTTTTTATCCGGCTTTTGCCGCGCGCGTCAGCACGGCTCTCCGTTCACGTCGTCCTCTTTTTCCTTGTCCTCGTCCTTTATCACGGAGACCGACGACTTTTCTATCCTGTGGTCCGTTATCTCCGTGACGTCCACCGCAAGCCCGTCCGCCTCTATCGAGAATGTCGTGCCGTCGTCCGGTACTGATCCGTAGCTCGCGAATACGAAGCCGCCGAAGGTGTCGTACTCGTCTACGGGCAGCGTCACGCCCAGCTCTTCCGCGACGTCCTCGAGCGGCGCGCTGCCTTTTATCTCCCATTTGTTGTCGTCCACTTTTTCTATCTCCGGCGTCTCCTGCGGCTGCGCGTTCTCGTCGTCGAGGTCTCCGACGAGCTGCTCCAGCAGGTCGTTCATCGTGACGATGCCGGCCATGCCGCCCTGCTCGTCGAGCACTATCGCGAAATGGTCGCGCGTCTGCTTCATACGCTTGAAAAGCACGTCGGCGCGCACGCCCTCGGGCACGAAGCAGGGCGGGACGACGGCGTTCTTCATCACGCTTTCCCGCGTCTTGTCGCGCAGACGGAAATACTCCTTGGCCTTGAGCACTCCGATTATGTTGTCCACGCTCTCGTCGCATATCGGATAGTTGGAGAAACGCGTCTCGTTTATCGTCTTCTTCCACGTCTCGGCGCTGTCCTCCAGCCAGAGCATCGCTACGTCGCGGCGGTGCGTCGCGAACTCGCCGACCGGAAGGTCGTCGAACTCGAAGATGTTCTGTATCATCTCTTTATCCTCTTCATCTATCGTTCCGCTGCGGCTGCCCGCGTCGACCATGAGGCGTATGTCCTCCTCGCCGACCTCTTCGTCGTCGGCCTTCGGGTCGATGCCTATCAGGCGCAGCACGCCGTTCGTCGAAACGGTCAGCAGCCAGACGAGCGGCGCGCAGAGCTTCGCGATGAATGAGATCATCGTGGACATAGCGAGCGCGAGCTGCTCGGCCTTCTTCATGGCCACGCGCTTCGGCACGAGCTCGCCGAAAATGAGCGTGACGTACGAAAGTATGAGGGTGATCACGACGACCGAGATAGTGCCAAGCGTCTTCTCGGGCAGCGGCACTCCGAGCGCGACGAAGAGGGCGACGAGGCGGCTCGAGAAGTTGTCGGCCGCGAAGGCGCTCGCGAGGAAGCCCGAGAGCGTTATAGCCACCTGTATCGTCGCGAGAAACGTCGCCGGGTTGTCAGTGAGCTTCTTGAGCCTTCCCGCCCGTTTGTCGCCCTGAGACGTGAGCTGCTCGAGCTTCGCGCCGTTGACCGATATCACCGCGATCTCCGCGCAGGCGAAAATCGCGTTGGATATGATAAGCACTATCTGCAAGACTATCTGCCACAATATACTTTCTTCCAAGATGACTCCTCCTAAAAATCTGCGCCGCGTGCTTCCGGAGCGGCCCCGGATGAAAAAACAAAAAAAGGACACGCCCGTATAGTATCTTTTTACGATACAGGCTTGTCCTTAAAGCGCGTATATTCCGTTATTCGTTGTTCACATGATCGGCTGCTGTCAGAGCAACTGTCCGCGTCGTCCATACGGCGTATTCTTCCCCTTTATAAAAACTTCCCATATTGTAAGATAAAATCTGATTTTTGTATATATGGTGAAAAGTACCTATTCTGCGTACGGCTGCCGCTCGCCTCGCCGCCGCCTGAAAAGCCCCCGTAATTACGACGGCGCGGAGCGACGGCTTCTTCAGCGCTGGCGGGAAACGCTCTGCCGCAGCCGGCGGCTCTTCTGAAATACCCCTGCGCGCGTCATCCGCGGGCGCTGAAGAGAAAATCCGGCAGAGTTTCGCACCTCAGCGCCGTTTCTCCGTCGCCGAACTCTAGCATGTACGCTCCGCTGTTCGGGATCTTCCAGTCTCCGTGCGCGACTTTCTCGTCGGCGAAACGGTGCAGCACGGCGCGCATGACGTCGCCGTGCATGACCGACGCCGCGCTTTCGGCGCCGCGCTCGCGGCATATCCCGAGCATACGGGCGAAGCCGCGTTCCGCGCGGCGGCGGAAGGCCCCGAAGCTCTCGCCCTTCCACGGCGGCGTCTCCTCCGGCCTGCCGATCCACGCGAAATAGTTCGGGTCGTCGTCGAGGCTCGTGTACGGCATGCCGGCGAGCTCGCCCATGTCGCACTCCGCGAGTTCCGTGAGCTCATAGTCGGCGGCGCGCCCGTAGATTATCTTCATCGACTCGGTGCAGCGGAGCAGCGGCGAGGAAAAGTATATCTCGCAGCGCGGATACTCGAACCGGCCGCATATCGAGCGCAGCGCGGCGGCCCCCTCCTCAGAGAGTCCGGCGTTCGTCTGTCCCGTCCATACCTTGAGAGAATTCGCCGTCGATTGCGCGTGGCGTATCATATATATCCGCATAGTCATACCTCCGTGCCGCCCCGCGCGCAGCGCGAAGCCCTAAAATCATAGCGCCCGCCGCCTCTCTTGTCTATAAAATAAGAATATGAGGCGGCGCAGTTTATCGCACCGTCCGCCGTTTCCGCCGCCGGCCGGCTGTAGGTTTGCCATAAATATGTGACGGCTAGAGATAGAGAGGATTACACAAGGTTCCGTTTATGTAAGATATATGCCGGTTATATGCCGATGCGAACGCGTAAACATTAAGCGGAGTGATGCGGCGTATCTGAGAAGCCCGTTCGCCGTCGCCTGATCAAAAGAAGAAGTATGTCATCAAGCCGTACGAACGGATGCAATATCCGCGGCGGCGCGTACAGGCCGGCGTCGAATTCGTGCCGAATGCCTGTCTTGTCGCAGAAGGGATTTAGAGAGCACGGCGTTGGAGCAGTATGGGACAAGGCATAAACCGGTAAAACCGTGCACGCCGCGTCATAACGGAAAGGCGGAAAACCCGCGCGGGAAGTGCAGCGAATATTTTTACGCGCCGCATAAGCGCCGTTCTCTGTAAGATTTTGCAAAGCGGCCGGCAGTGCATAACCGCAGGTACGGCGACTTCCCCATGAGGCCCCTTGGGCAGAGGCCTCACGGGGAAGTTGTGACCAGCTCTTTATCCTTGATGCAGCGGACGAACTTACAAGCGCGGCTAGCCGTTCGTCTGCTGCGCTACGAGGTTGTCGGCGCGGTACATGTGGCGCAGTTTCGGCTTTTCTATCTTGCCGGTCGGGTTGCGCGGGATGTCGGCGAATATTATGCGGCGCGGGCGCTTGTAGCGCGGCAGGGCCATGCAGTATTTTTCTACGTCCTCTTCCGTGCATTTCGCGCCCGGCTTGAGCTCTATTATCGCGGCGGCGATTTCGCCGAGACGCTTGTCGGGCAGGCCGATGACGGCTGCGTCTTTTACAGCGTCGTTGGCGCGCAGGAAGTCCTCTATCTGCACCGGATAGAGGTTCTCTCCGCCGCTGATTATAACGTCCTTCTTGCGGTCTACGAGGTAGATGAAGCCGTCTTCGTCCTGTCTCGCCATGTCTCCTGTCAGCAGCCAGCCGTTTTTGAGTACTTCCGCGGTCGCCTTCGGGTCGTTGTAGTAGCATTTCATGACGCCCGGGCCTTTGACTGCGAGCTCGCCGACTCTGCCGTCGGTTATCGCGTTTCCGTTAGCGTCTACGATTTTGACGCGCCAGCCGTAGCCGGGGACGCCTATCGCTCCGACCTTGTCTATGTTGCCGAGACCGAGGTGGACGCAGCCCGGGCCGATGGATTCGGAGAGGCCGTAGTTCGTGTCGTACTTGTGCTTGGGGAACACCTTGCGCCATCTCGTGATGAGGCTCGGCGGCACGGGCTGCGCGCCGATGTGCATGAGCCGCCACTGCGAGAGCTCGTAGTCGGCGAGGTTGATTCGCCCGTCGTCTATCGCGTCGAGAATGTCCTGCACCCACGGCACGAGCAGCCAGACGATGGTGCATTTTTCGTTCGAGACGGTCTCTATTATCGTCTTCGGGTCTGTGCCTTTGAGCAGTATCCCTTTGCTGCCCGATATAAGGCTGCCGAACCAGTGCATCTTCGCGCCCGTGTGGTAGAGCGGCGGTATGCAGAGGAATACGTCGTCGTGCGTCTGCCCGTGGTGCGCCTGCTCTACCTTCGCCGCGTGCATGAGCGCGCGGTGCGCGTGGAGTATGGCTTTGGGGAAGCCGGTCGTGCCGGATGAGAAGTATATCGCCGCGTCGTCGTCGTCTGAGAGCAGTATGCGCGGCGCGTAGCTGGAAAGGTTCGCGGCGAGGTGTACGTAGTTCTCCGCGAAGCGCGGGCAGCCGTCGCCGATGAAGAAGCGCAGCTTGACGCGCGGTATCTGGTCGCAGATGTCCTCGACGCGGCCTATGAACTCGGGGCCGAAGAAGAGCGCATCCACGTCGGCTAGTTCGAGGCAGTATTTTATCTCTTCCGCGGTGTAGCGGAAGTTCAGCGGCACGGCGATGGCGCCGGTCTTGAGTATGCCGAAGTAGACGGGCAGCCATTCGAGGCTGTTCATCATGAGGATGGCGACCTTGTCGCCCTTTTTGATGCCGCGCGAGAGCAGCAGGTTGGCGCAGCGGTTGGCCTTCTCGTCGAATACGCCCCAGGTTATCTCGCGGCGGTAGCTCTCCGTAGGGCTGGACTCTATAAGCTCATATTCTTTCCACGTGACGCGGCGGATTTCCTTGACTTCGGGGTTGATCTCGACGAGCGCCGTCTCGTGGCAGAATTCGTGCGCGTTGCGCTCAAGCAGGTCGGTAATAGGCATTGCTGTTCTCCTCCTAAAAGTTTTCTTTTTCTTCCTTTTTCGGAGCGGCGGCAATAAAAAAGCCCGCCCTCCCTAATCAGAGGACGGGCTTTGAATCCCGTGGTACCACCTCAGTTTGGCGCTCCCTCGCGGAACGCGCCCTCGTCGGGTACGGGCCGAAGCCGGATACCCTGTCCGCTTTTACGGGCGGACCCGTCGCAGCCTACTGAAATTCAAAGATCCGTTCGGTGCGCCGCTCTTGGAATGTATTTCGGCCCGTCCCTCCGCCGCCTTACACCGACCGGCGGCTCTCTGCGGGAGCGGCTGCGGGCTTACTTCTTTCCCGTCTTCGCGTTTGGCCTATATCACCGCATGATATTGTGGCGCGTAAGCGGCGGAATGTCAAGCCTTCGCCCGAAGCGCAGCGGCTGACTGCCGGCATAAAAAACAGCCCCGTCTCTGCGGCGGGGCTGTCTGGTTTCTGTTTCGCGCGGGGTTAATCTTTCGGCCTTTTCAGCACGAAGCGGAATCTCGGCTCCGCGGCCGGGGCTCCGTGAGCGGCCGGCACCGGCTCGGCGGCTTTTGCGGCTCCGGCGCTTTCGGTCAGGGATTCGGCCTTTTTCTCGTCCTCTTTCCTGTAGAGCACCTGGCTCGACTTGGAGCCGTCGCGGTAGACCGTGATGCCTTTGCAGCCCTCTTTCCACGCGAGGATGTAGGCGTCGAGTACGTCGCGCACCGTGCATTCGTGACGGAGGTTGACGGTCTTTGAGACCGCTAGGTCGGTGTAGCGCTGGAATACGCCCTGCGTCCTGACGTGCGCCGAGGGGGAGACGTCGTGCGATGTGACGAAGACCTTTTTAAGCTCCTCTTCGGGCATTCCTTCCTTGATCGCCTGCTCGTACCAGCGGTTGCGCTGCTTCATGACGACCTTCGTGCCGTCTATCTGAGTGCGCACGCGCGTGTGCTCGAGCGCGAAGAGCGGCTCGATGCCCGACGAGCAGTTCGCGAGCAGCGCTATCGTACCGGTGGGCGCGATGCAGGTGAGCGTCGCGTTGCGGCGGCCGAGGTGCGCGAGCGGCTCTGGGACGCCTTTTTCTTTGCCGAGCTCAACGGAGACTTCGTGCGCCGTACTCTGTATCGTGCTCATCAGCTCGGCGGCGAGGGCGTAGGCCTCTTCGCTGTCGTATGGTATCCTGAGGCGGAAGAGCAGGTCGGCCCAGCCCATTATGCCGAGGCCTATCTTGCGCGTGAGCTTCACAGCCGCCGCTATCTCGGGCAGCGGGTAGTGGTTGACGTCGATGACGTCGTCGAGGAAGCGCGTTGCGACCACGGTGACCTGCTTCAGCATGTCGAAGTCGAATTTACCGTCCTTGACCATCGCGGCTACGTTTATCGAGCCGAGGTTGCATGCCTCGTTCGGATAGAGCGGGGACTCGCCGCACGGGTTCGTGCTTGAGAGCTCGCCGAGGTTCGGCGTCGTGTTGCCGCGGTTTATCGCGTCGAGGAAGATTATCCCCGGGTCGCCGGTGCGCCAGGCGGAGTCCGCTATCTCCTCGAGAAGCGCGGCCTCTTCGCCGTGCGGGTCGGTGACGGCCTTCTCCATGAAGCCGTCGAATACGCCGACGGAGATGTTGAAGTTCGTTATAGTGCCGTCCTTGTCCTTGCAGTGGATGAATTTCCTGATGTCGGGGTGGTCGATGTTGAGTATCCCCATGTTCGCGCCGCGTCTCATCCCGCCCTGCTGTACGGTCTCGGTCGCCTTGTCGAAGAGTCCCATGAAGGAGACCGGGCCGGAGGCGCGTCCGTTCGTGCTGTTGACCTTAGATCCTTCGGGGCGGAGCTTCGAGAAGTTGAATCCGGTGCCGCCTCCGCTCTTGTGTATGAGCATCTGCTTGCGCAGCGCCTCGCATATGCTTTCCATCGAATCTTCGACGCCGATGACGAAGCAGGCCGCGAGCTGACCGTGCGGCGCGGGACGTCCGGCGTTCATGAGGGTCGGGCTGTTGGGGAGGAAGAGAAGCGACGCCATAACGTCGTAGAACTCGTCCGTCCACTTGTACTGCTGAGCGAGGGTCTCCTCCGCCGCGGCGACGTTCTTCGCCACACGGACGAGCATCTCCTCGGGTTTTTCCACGGGGTTTCTGTTCTCGTCGCGCCACAGGTAGCGGTCGCGCAGAATGTCCTTCGCTGATGGGCTGAACGCCGGTTTTATGAGCATAATAGAGAACCTCCAATAAAATGCACAAAGGAGCAGATTTTAATATTCAAGAGCCGCGGCCTCCCGGCCGTCCGGCTCGTCTATAATATCATAAATTTCTGTGTTGAAAAGGTTGAAGACACTAGATATATTGACATCTTATCCACCGCGACACTATCCATAGTGTGGCTAATTGTGTGGATAATATGCGGCGCCCCTTCTATCTGCGCCACAGCCCGCGCGTGAAGAGCGCGAGCAGTGTGTATATCTCGAGCCTGCCGCAGAGCATGTCGAATGTGTAGACCCACTTGGCTAGCGGAGCCTGGTCGGCGAAGTTCTCCACGGGGCCGACGTCGGCTAGCCCCGGGCCGACGTTGCTCAGCGTCGCGGAGACGGCGCTGATGGACGTCACTATGTCGTTGCCGGTGAGGCTCACTAACAGCGCGGAGAGTCCCCATATCATGAAGTAGACGGCGATGAAGCAGGAGGCCGACGATACCATCTGCGGGCTGACCGTCTTATCCCCCTGGCGCACTACGACGACGGCTTTCGGATGGACGAGCCTTTTCAGCTCTCCGAAGGCGGCCTTGATGACTATCTGGAAGCGCACGCATTTTATCGCTCCCGCCGTAGAGCCCGCGCAGCCGCCTATCATCATTATCGCGAGCAGCACGAGCTGCGTGAAGTATGGCCACTTGGCGTAGTCCGCCGTTATGAAGCCCGTCGTCGTTATGACGCTGACGACCTGGAAGGAGCTGAAGCGCAGCGCGTCCCAGAAGCTTGCGTATTCGCCCTCCCAGAGCAGACGCGCGCATATCAGCACCGTCGCCGTGACGACGACCCCGGTGTAGAAGAGGAACTCCGGCTCTTTGTACGGCTTGAGCGACCGCGCGCGCAGCGCGGCGAGGTGCAGCGTGAAGTTCGCGCCGCAGGCGAACATCAGGAAGAGCAGCACGTAGTCTATGTAGGCCGAGTCGTAGTGCGCGACGCTGGCCGTGTGGGTGGAGAAGCCGCCCGTCGAGACGGCGGCGAAGGAGTGCGCTATCGCGTTGTAGAAATCCATCTCGCCAGCCATCAGCAGCGCGACGCCGGCTATAGTGAAGCCGACGTAGATCTTCCACAGCGTCATCGCCATGTCGGTGATTCGAGGGCTGACCTTCTCCAGGCTCGGCCCGGGGCTCTCGGCCTTGAAGAGATAGGTCATGTTGCCGCCGAGCAGCGGCAGCATGGCTATTACGAGGACGACTATCCCCATGCCGCCGAGCCAGTGCGTAGTCGCGCGCCACATCAGTATGCCGCGCGGTATCGGCTCGAGCACGGGTATGACGGAAGCCCCCGTCGTCGTGAAGCCCGACATGGCCTCGAAGTAGGCGTCGGTGAAGGACGGTATCGTTCCGTCGAAGATGTAGGGCAGGCAGCCGACGAAAGAGGCCGCGATCCACGCGAGGGAGACGCAGGCTATAGCCTCGCGCGCGCCCATGTCTCCGCGCCGGGCGCCGCGCCCTGCGGCGGCGAGCGCCGCAGCGAGCGCCATCCCTATCGCGCCGGAGAGCAGGAATGCCCTCACGTCGCGCGTGCCGTCGGCGACGGCCCATATGAACGGGAAGCCCATCGAGGCTGTGACGGTGAAGGTTATCATTGCCAGGAACCTGGCGACTATGGCGTAATGCAAGACGCGCCTCCGCCTATCCGAGTATGCCGAGCGCCGTCTCCATGGAGGAGGCCGTGCCGAATATGACTACCTTGTCTCCGCCGCGCAGCTCCGTCTGCCCGGTCGGTATCAGCAGCTCGCCGCCGCGGTCGAGCAGCCCTATCAGCGAGCCGGCCGGCATCCGCAGCTCCATGAGCTTTTTGCCGGCGGCGGGCGAATCGGGGGCGATGGTGGTCTCGACGGCCTCGGCGCTTATCTCCTCGAGGACCGTCAGAACCTTCGAGGTGCCGGGGTAGCGGACGCTGCGCGTTATCACGTCGGCGAGCGTCTGGTTGCGGTTCACTATGGCGTCCACGGGGATGTAGTTCGTCATGCCGAGGTAGTTGTGGTTGCGCACGACTGCGATGCTCTTCGATACGCCGAGAGTCTTTGCGAGCACCGCGAGCATCAGGTTCGTCTCGTCGTGCTCCGTCGCCGCGACGCAGCCGTCGGCGTCGGTTATCCCCTCGGATTTCAGAAATTCCGCGTCGGAGCCGTCGCCGCATAAAATCATCGCGCGAGGCAGCTCTCCGGCGAATTTCTCGCACTTCGCGCGGTCCTCGTCAACGATGCGAAGGTCTATGCCCGGTATGTGCGCGAGCAGACGCTCCGCCGTCTGGTGGCCTATCTTGCCCGCGCCTATGACGAAGACCCTTTTCAGCCGCTTCGACTTCGCCGGCTGAAAGAGGCGCTCTATCTCGAAGATCTGCGAGCGGTAGCACATCGTGTAGCAGAGGTCGCCGGGGCGCAGCTCGTAGGAGGCCTTCGGGACGAAGGAGTCCTCGCCGCTCTTTACCCAGACGACGAGCATTATCATATTCGGGTTCCGCTTGCGTATCTCGTAGAGCGGCAGGCCGCAGAGCTGCGAGTCCTGCGCGACGCGGAAGAGATATATCCCGGCGCGCCCGCCCGCGATCTCCGTCGCGTGGAGCGCGGCGCGCACCTCGAGCAGCTCTTCTATGTCCTTCGCTACGGAGCGCTCGGGAGAGACCAGCATGTCGATGCCTAGGTCCTTCGCCCAGCTCTCGTTGTCGGTGAACTCGAGGCCGACCGCGCGCGCTATCACATGAGGCACGCCGGAGCGCTTCGCTATCCAGCAGGCCATGAGGTTCACCTCGTCCCTGTTGGTGCAGGCGATGAGCATCATCGCGTCGGAGCGGCCGCCCTCTATGCCAGCCTTCGCGAGAACGCTGGGGCGCGCCCCGTTGCCCTTGACCACCATGACGTCGAGCGACTCCTCAGCCTGCGCAGCGCGCGCATCGTCCTCCTCGACCAGCACGATGTCGTGTCCGTCGGAAGACAGGTTTTTCGCTACGCTGTATCCGACCTCACCAGCTCCGACTATTACGATGCGCACCTCAGATCTCTCCCTCTGGACGGATGAATTTGCTACAGTATATGATATTTTCTGTTTATTGCAAATTTCGCGCCCGTGCAGTTTTACCTATGTTTTACACGCGCGCGGCGCGCTTGTGTTTTGAGGCCGTTCATTGTAAGATTAAAGCGCTGGTTGAGATTTGGACGGTTCTCCGAGCCTGCCGCGCCTAAGGGCGAAAGCCTAGGGACTTCAGGCCGTCAGGGTCGCTTTCGGAAACGGGGCGGCCTCCCTCTGGAAAGGTGAACGGCGGATTGTATTTCACAAGGGCCGTGCTCTGGAGAGGACGGTCCTTTTCTTTTATCAGAGCTTCACACATTTTTCCCCGCCGGGCGCGGACGACCCCAACGTCTCGCGCCCGGTTGTGTTCTTTTTCGTTTTATTCTGTGGTACAAAAGAAGCTAAATAGTGTAAAATAACCGCGACGGGCGTCTCTCGCGCGCTTTTGCGCGGACGGGCGCGGTACGTCCCTGAATCCGGCCTTTCTAAAGCTTTCGCCATGAGCGCCGGACGTCAGGGCGGCGATGGAAACGTCGCCGTCTCCCGCTGCGGAAAGGGGACTTCACGCTTCTTGCCGGGATTCACGGCGAATTCCTCCTTTTCGTGACGTGCATAGAGGGCTGTAAACGCAGCATAAATCTCACGAGGAGGGGTTTATACCCATGCGTATCAACAAAAAGTTTTCCGTGACCGCTCTTCTGCTCGCCGTCTGCGTGCTGGCTTTCGCATCGCTCGCCGGCGCCGAAGACAAGGCTCCGGTGCTCAGAATGGCGACGACTACAAGCACCGACGACACCGGGCTGCTCGACTATCTCGCGCCGCTCTGCCTCAAGGATACCGGCATCGACGTGCAGTGGGTCGCCGTCGGCACAGGCAAGGCTCTTGAGTACGGGCGCAACGGCGACGTAGACGTCGTGCTGACGCACGCGCCGTCGCAGGAGGACAAGTTCGAGGCCGAGGGTTACGGCGTGGACCGCCGCAAGGTCATGCACAACGACTTCGTCCTCATCGGCCCCGCGGGCGACCCCGCCGGCGTGAAGGGCAAGCCCGTTACCGAAGCTCTCGCGGCGATAGCGGCGAAGCAGCAGAAGCTCGTCAGCCGCGCCGACAAGTCCGGCACGCACACGGCCGAGCTCGCGCTTCTGGCGAAAGCCGGAGTGAAGGATTTCGACAAGGCTCCGTGGTACGTGCAGACCGGGCAGGGGATGCTCAAAACGATCAACATCGCAGAGGAGCAGGGCGGCTACGCGCTCACCGACCGCGGCACCTTCATCAAGTACGAGGCCGGCCTCAACGGACGTGAGGGACTCGTCATCATCTGCGAGGGCGACGACGAACTGCTCAACAAGTACAGCATCATGGCGGTCAACCCCGAGAAACACCCCGAAGTCAAGTACGACCTCGCGGTAAAGTACATCGAGTGGATCACCTCGCCGAAGGCTCAGAAGGATATCGCGGACTTCAAGGTCGAGGGCAAGCAGCTCTTCTTCCCCGACGCGGTCCCCGCGAAATAGCGTTTTAAGGCATAACGGGCGCGCCGCCTTTTTCGCGGCGCGTCTTCGCGTATAAGCGCGTTTTTTAGATGGACTTCATAGCCGAAGGTTTTATACAGGCTTTCAGAATGCTCCTCGCAATGGACGAGGAGACGTGCGTCATCGTCGCGACGACCTTCAAGCTGACGGCGCTGTCGATGGCAGGCGTGCTGCTCTTCGGCCTTCCGGCGGGCTTCCTTCTCGGATATTTCGACTTTCCCGGAAAGCGAGCCGTGCGCACGGTGACTGACACTCTGCTCGCGCTTCCGACAGTCGTCATAGGGCTGCTGGTCTACGCCTTCATCTCGCGGCGCGGGCCGCTCGGAGACATGGAGCTGCTCTTCACGATACGCGGCATGGCTATAGGACAGGTGATACTCGGCACGCCGATAGTCGCGGCCTACACCGCGGCGGCGATAGAGGGGCTCGACAGCCGCCTGCGTCAGACTCTCATGACGCTCGGAGCGTCGGGCGGCAGGCTCGCGCTCGCGAGTTTATGGGAGGCGCGCTTCATGATACTCGTCGCGGCTCTCACGGCATTCGGGCGCATCGTCGGCGAGGTCGGCTCCGCGATGATGCTCGGCGGCAACATCAAATGGCACACGCGCACGATAACGACCGCGATAACGCTCGAGACCGGCAAGGGCGAGTTCGCGCTCGGAATAGCGCTCGGCGTCATTCTCATACTTATTTCGCTTCTTCTCAACATTTCGCTGACTTTCCTGCGCCGCAGGAGCCAGAATTGAATCTCAGGAGCCAGAATTGAATCTTCATAAAATACTGTACTACGGAGGGTGTTACCATAACTATGAAACAGTTCGCAATAGCTCTCGCAGCTCTTATGATATGCTCCCCGGCCTTCGCCGGGACGGTAAGGCTTTCAAGCACCATCGGCCCGGTCGACGCCGGCATAATCCCGCTGCTCGCCGATACATACACGGCTGAGACCGGGACGGAGTTCGTCATCGAAAAGGCGGGGACCGGCGCCACTCTCGAAAAGGCGAAGAGCGGCAACTTCGACATGGTCGTCGTCCACGCGCGCGCCCTCGAAGACAAATTCATCGCCGAGGGGTACGGGCAGAACCGCCGAGACGTAATGTACAACGACTTCGTCATCCTCGGCCCGCAGGACGACCCCGCCGGAATCAAGGGAATGAAATCCGCCGCCGGGGCGTTTAAGAAAATAGCGGCGTCAGGCGCTGAGTTCGTCAGCCGCGGAGACATGTCGGGCACGCACGTCGCCGAAACGAACGTATGGAAAGCCGCGGGAATCACGCCGGACGGAGAAAAGGACGCGTGGTATACTGTGTTCTCGCTAGGCAAGCTCGGCAACGGACATACGACGGAATTTGCGGACAGGCGCGGAGCCTATACGCTGATGGACCGCGCGACTTACCTGACGAAGAAGGATAAAATCGCCATAGTCCCGCTTGTCGAGGGCGACCCGATACTGCTCAACCTCATCGCCGCCATCGAGGTAAGCCCGAAGCGTTTTCCGAACGTCAACAATAAGGACGCCGCCGCCTTCATCGACTGGCTCTGCGGAGACGAGGCGCAGACGATAATAAAGGACTTCAAAGTCGATCAGTACGGCGAACCGCTCTTCTTCCCGAACTCGGACGAATGGAACAAAAAGCACGGAAAATAACGTCCGCGAAACGGAGGCGGGCGGATTTTCCCGCCGTACCCTGAACGCACGATGAACTCCCTGCTTTACGAAATTCATAATCTCAAGCAGAGCTACGAAAAGGGACGCCCGAATCTCGACATTTCGGAGCTTTCCATAGAGCGCGGCGCCGTCACTGGAATCGTCGGGCCGAACGGCTGCGGCAAATCCACGCTGCTGAAGGCGCTCGCTTTTCTAATCCCGGCCTCGGGCGAGATAATTTTCGACGGACGTCCCGCGGCCGGGCGCGAGCGCGAGATTCGGCGCGAGGTTACATATCTGCTGCAGGAGCCGTATCTTCTGAAACGCTCCGTATTCGAGAACGTCGCCTACGGGCTGAGGCTGCGCGGCATGGAGAAAGCGCGGCTCGATACGCGCGTGCGCGAGAGCCTCGAGGCCGTCGGCCTCGCGCCCGGGGAGTTCGCGCCGCGTCCGTGGTACAGGCTCTCGGGCGGCGAGGCGCAGCGCGTCGCGCTCGCGGCGCGGCTCGCTCTGAGGCCGAAGGCGCTGCTGCTCGACGAGCCGACGGCGAACGTGGACGAGGCGAGCGCGCAGCTCGTGATGGAGGCCGCCGTGCGCGCCGCGCGCGAGCACGGGGCCGCGGTCGTGGTATCGACGCACGACACGGCGTGGCTTTACGAGACGGCCTCGAAGGTCGCCGGCATGTACGGAGGCCGCATCGCGGGCGGCGGCGCGGAGAACGTCTTCCGCGGCGGCTGGACGCGCTGCGGCGGGCTTATGACGCGCCCCTTCCCGGGCGGTCAGGCGCTATTCGCGTGGCCCGGCCCTTCGGCGCGCGCCGCGGCGCTCAGCCCTTCGGACATAACCGTTTCCACGGAGATCCCGCCGCGCGCTGAGGATACGAACGTCCTGCGCGGCGTCGTCTCTCAGCTCACGCTCGAGCGCGCGACGGGGCGGGTGCTGCTCTCCGCCGACGTTTCTGGCTGTTCGGTGAAGGCGCGCCTTTCCGCCGGCGACGCGGCGCTTTCGGCCCTTTCGCCCGGCTCCGAGGTTTTCCTCTCCTTTTCATATTCCGCGCTCCGCTGGCTCTGATCGCGTCAAGTGTACGCGATTGCGCGCCGTGCGCTAACATGATATAAAATAGCGTAGGTTTTGACACGACTGCCGCCATTTGCATAAAGCGAAAGGATGATCATATATGTGCGGGATTATGGGATACGTCGGAGACAGAGACACGACGCGGATAATTCTCGAAGGACTTGCGAAGCATGAATACAGAGGTTACGACTCGGCCGGCATAGCGGTTATAAAGGACGGCAAAATTTCCGAGCTGCGCACCGTGGGGCGCGTCGCGCAGCTCGCAGAGAAGGTCGCCGCCGCGGGGCTGACCGGCGACATCGGCATAGGCCACACGCGCTGGGCGACGCACGGCGGCGTGACGGAGACGAACGCGCATCCGCACATCTCGAGCGACGACCGCGTGGTGCTCGTCCACAACGGCATCATAGAGAACGCGCGCGAGATACGGGCCGAGCTCGAGGCGAAGGGGATAAAATTCCACACGGAGACCGACACGGAGTCAGCCGTGCAGTATCTCGGCTACGTCTACGACGGCGACCCGAAGGAGGCGATAGTGAAGCTGACCGCGCGCATACGCGGCGCCTTCGCCCTCGTCATCATGTTCTACGACAAGCCGCGCGAGATATGGGTCGCGCGCAAAGGCTCGCCGCTCGTCGTCGGACACGCGGGTAACGAGGGCTTCTGCGCCTCCGACCCTACCGCGCTGCTTGAGTTCACTCACGACGTGTGGTTCATGGACGACGACGAAATGGCTCAGATAACGCGCGAGGGATGCCGCTTCTTCGATTTCTCGGGAGCGGAGCACGAAAAGGCGTCGATGCACCTCGACTGGGACGCCGCTATGACGAACCGCGGCAAGTATCCGCATTTCATGCTCAAAGAGATTCACGAACAGCCGGACGTAGTCGCCCACACTCTTTTGGGCCGCGTCGCCGACGACGCCGTGGACCTGAGCCGCGAGCTTTCGTGGACGCCGGACGAGGCCGCGCAGTGGAAGCGCATCCACTTCGTCGCCTGCGGCACCTCGCACTACGCGACGATAGTCGCTCAGCATATAATGGAAACCTTCGGCAACTTCGAGATACGCACGGAAGTCGCCTCTGAATACCGCTACAGGAATATCCCGACCGGGCCGGACACGCTGGCGGTCTTCGTATCGCAGTCCGGCGAAACGGCGGACACGCTGCACGCGGCGCGCCTGGCGAAGTCGCGCGGAGCGAAGTGCCTCGTAATCACCAACGTGCGCGGCTCTACGATACACCGCGAAGTCGGCGACGCGCTGATAACGCCAGCCGGGCCGGAAATAGGCGTAGCGGCGACCAAGACGTTCACCGCGCAGATAACGATACTGACGCTGCTCGGCCTCTACCTCGCGAAGCTGCGCGGCGAGCTCGACCCGAACACGGAGCGCCGCCTCGTCTCAGCCCTCATGGACATACCGGGCAAACAGGCGGCGATGCTCGACCGCGAACGCGAGATAGAGCTGCTCGCCCGCGACTTCGCCGACGCGCGCGGATTCTTCTTCATCGGGCGCGGCATAGCCTACCCGCCGGCGCTCGAGGGCGCGCTCAAGCTCAAGGAGATATCCTACCTCCACGCTGAAGCCTATCCGGCGGGCGAGATGAAGCACGGGCCGATAGCCCTGCTCGACAAAGAGCTGCCGGTCGTCGCGCTCGTGCCGAAGAACGAGCTGTGGGAAAAGACCATATCCAACATCGAAGAATCCATGGCGCGCAAATCTCCGATAATCGCGCTAGCGACCGAGGGCGACGACCAGATCTGCCACTACACGCGCAACGTCATCTTCACGCCGGAGACGGAGCCGGAGCTCTTCCCCTTCGTCGCGGTCGTGCCGCTCCAGCTCTTCGCCTACTACATCGCGCGCCAGCGCGGCTGCGACATCGACATGCCCCGCAACCTCGCCAAGAGCGTCACGGTGGAATAAAAACCGCGGGCGGGGCCGCGCCCCGCCCATTTTTTGAGAAAAACATGATCCATGTGAAACGTAAAAAAATCGCGGCGATGACGCTTGCGCTCATCCTCATATTCCAGACGCCGCTCTGCGCGCCGGCGCACGCGTTTTTCGCGCCCGGCCTGCTGCCAGAGATAAACCTTGCGCGCGGCTGGGACGGTTCGGACTGGTTCGAACTCCTGGCGCACTTCTCGGCCTTCACCGGGCTCTCCTACTGGATAGGCTCGTCGGTTCACGACGCTTATGTCACGGTGAGCGGCATAGAAGACCTCTGGGACCTCCTGTCGCTCCTCTTCCGCCACGGGCTTATACCGCGCTGGTATTACGAGTTTGCGCCTGAGCCGCCAGGCTCGTTCTCGATATGAGGCCCTGCGCCTACATACTGCTCTGCGCCGACGGCACGCTCTACACTGGATGGACCAACGACGTGGAAAAGCGGCTGGCGGCGCACAACGCCGGACGCGGCGCGAAATACACGCGCGGGCGCAGGCCGGTGAGGCTGCTCTACGCCGAGGAATGCGCGAGCAGAAGCGAAGCGATGAGCCGCGAAGCCGCGATAAAAAAGCTAACGCACGAAGAGAAGCTCTTGTTAAGCGAAGGTAAAAATACAACGGCGCGCGCTTGATAATTTCAGCGCCAGTGATTACAATAACAAAGTTTGGGCCTAATAGTAAGGGCCGCGAAAATTAAGGCAGCATAAAGAGGTGTATCGCAATGAAGGGACGCACTGACATAGTCATAGGAGTGCAATGGGGCGACGAAGGCAAAGGCCGCGTCGTGGACGTCCTCGCCGCGGACGCCGGAGTGGTCGTGCGCTATCAGGGCGGGGCCAACGCCGGACACACCGTCGTCGTGGACAACGAGAAGTACGTCTTTCATCTGCTCCCCTCCGGCATACTCTACCAAGGGAAAAGCTGCGTGATAGGAAACGGCGTCGTCGTAGACCCCGATACGCTCTTTGAAGAGCTAGACGGCCTCGCCGCGCGCGGCAAAAAAACGGCGAAGCTCGTCGTCAGCCACGCGGCGCACATCGTCATGCCATATCATAAGATAATAGACAGGCTGGCCGAGGGAGCGCGCTCCGAAGGCACGAAGATAGGCACCACGGGCCGCGGCATCGGCCCCTGTTACGCCGACAAATACGAGCGCATAGGCATCCGCGCGGAAGACCTCGTCAACCCCGAAGTCCTGCGCGACAAGCTCACGCGCACGCTCAAGATCAAAAACGACATACTCACGAAAATATACGGCGCCGAGCCGCTTGACTTCGGCGAAATATACGAAAAGGCGCTCGCGTGGGGCCGCCGCATCGAGCCGATGCTCGGCGACGCCTTCCTTGAAATAGACGAAGCCGTGAAAAGCGGCGGAAACGTCCTCTTTGAAGGCGCGCAGGCGACGCTCCTCGACATCGACCACGGAACGTACCCCTTCGTCACCAGCTCGAGCCCCTGCGCCGGCGGCGCATGCACCGGCTCGGGCTTCGGCCCGTCGCGCATAGACCGCGTCATAGGCGTCGCGAAAGCATACTGCACCCGCGTCGGCGAAGGCCCCTTCCCGACCGAAGAAAACGGCGAGGCCGGCGAAACGCTGCGCCAGAAAGGCGGCGAATTCGGCGCTACGACGGGACGTCCGCGCCGCTGCGGCTGGTGCGACCTCGTGGCGGTCGACTACGCGGTCAAGGTCAACGGCCTCGACGGCATAGCGCTGACTAAGCTCGACGTGCTCGACGAATTCGACGAGATAAAAATCTGCACGGCCTACGAAATAGACGGAAAGATCAGAAAGACCTTCCCGAGCAGCTGCGCGGAGCTCGCGAAAGCCAAGCCCGTATACGAAACGCTGCCCGGCTGGAAGTGCGACATATCGAAATGCCGCAGCTTCGACGAACTGCCGCAGGCCGCGCGCGACTACGTAAAATACATCGAAGACAAAGCGGAGACCCCCGTCGTCCTGATAGGCGTGGGCGCGGGCCGCGAAGACACTATACGCCGCGGGCTGTAAGGTTCGCCCGCAGCAAGCCGCACAGATAAGCCAAAGGCCGCCCGCGTGGCGGCCTTTTCACGTTCGATAGGCGTATGGCATGTTTTTATGCTATTTCAACTTTTACATAAAAACTTCGTCGTCCCGCGTATGTCCTGTGCGAGATTTCTAATTTTGCCGTGCCGGTCCGGTCACACTGCCCGGGGCGCGCCGCTTAGTCCGTACGGCGTCCTTTTCAGCGGCTTTTCGTCAAGCCGGCCTGCGCTATCCATTCCTTCAGCACATTCTTCTTACGGCGCAGGGTAAGGAACAGCAGAAGCGCGGCACAGAGGCCGCAGCACGGATACCCGGCCCAACCGCCGAAAGTCTGCATTACGGAGCCCGCGAAAAAATTCCCGAGCGGCAGAGAGCCCTGCGTTAGGAACGTGTAGACGCTCATCACGCGGCCGCGGTACTCGTCCGGCGTATGCACCTGAAATATGGAATTTCCGGCGTTGAGGAAAACGAGATTGAAAAATCCTATCGCGGCGACGAAAAGATAAGCCGTACCTCTGTTCCACGCGAAAAGCATCAGCAGATGCGCGAACAGCGTCGCGGCGGCTCCGGCGGGAAGCAGCCACTTCTTCTCGCCGCTCTTCGCGAGCGAGGCCATCGTCACGGCTCCGGCGAGCGACCCCGCGCCCATCGCCGAGAGCATACCGGTGTACGCGTCGGCCCCCATTTCGAGCACCGTCTTGGTGAACACAGGAACCATCACCTCGCCGTTCAGCGCGAACGTGCAGACCACAGCGAGGAAAGTCGCGTTTATCGAAAGAGTCTCGTCCCTGCGGATATAGTTGATCCCCTCAAAAACCTCGCGGAGTACGCTGCGCCTCTTCGGCGCAGGAAGGGCCTTCGGCTCAACCGTCCGCAGCCGCGTCAGGCTGAAAAGCACGGCGAGGAAGCTCACGGCGTTCAGCATGAAGCACACTCCGGCTCCGAACTCCATCATCACAGCTCCGGCGAGCGCGGGGCCGACGATGCGCGCGAGGTTGACTATCGACGAGTTGAGCGACACGGCGTTCATAACGTCCTGCCTGCCGACCAGGCAGACGAAGAAAGAGAGGCGCGCGGGGACGTCGATTGTGGTGGTGATTCCGAGGAATACGCAGAGCGCCAGAAGCTGCCAGTAATGCGCGGAGCCGGAGAAGGCGAGCGCCGCGAGCGCGACCGCCTGCAGCATGAGCAGGGATTGCGTGACTATGAGGATCTTGCGCTTAGGAAAGCGGTCCACTATCGCGCCGGCGAAGAGTGTGAAAAGCAGCATAGGCATGAACTGCGCGACGCCGACGAGGCCGACGAGGAACGGCGAGTCCGTCATCGTATAGACGAGCCACATCAGAGCCGTCCTCTGCATCCACGTGCCGAGCAGCGAAACGCACTGCCCGGTCCAGAATATGCGGAAGTCCCTGTGCTTGAGCGACGCGAAGACATTGTCCAGAAGGGCCGCGCCCTTCTTCCTGAGCGGCATTGCCGCACCTCCTCCCATACGCGCGGCGGCGTGAAAACCGCGTTGCTTTATTATATACCGATTAGACGGAAAAGCCGAAACCGCCGGCGCCGCGCTTCTGCGGCGGCGGGAGCGCACGGCGCGCGGCTTCGCCTCTTGATTTTCACGCCCAGGCGGAAAACGGCGCCGCCGGATGCCGCGTCAAGCGCTTCATGACTGGGGGCCGCCGGTCCCCAAACTGCCATAAACGCCGGCGAACGTCCCGTGCTCCGCCGCGCGCCGCTGATGGGAGCGCGTTTTTTGCGGCGCTCGCCGCCTCCGACGCGGAGCGCAAGCGGAGTACGGCGCGCCGCCTGCCCCGCATTCGACGGCGCGGCGGCCCGTTTCGTCCGCGCCGCGCCGTCCGGTTCCCCCGGCGAAATTTTAACGACGTTATTTCGATGAATCGCTAAAATATCTTTTATCTAATCTGTAGAAATTCAAAAAGCATTCATGTATAATGCTACAAACTGGAACGGCGCTTCGCGCCGCGGCTATTCCATCAAAAAGCGAGTTTCGGATGTATGAGCAAAAGTTAAGCCGGCGGCGGCCGGGCGGGCCGCGCGGCTATCCTTATAGAAATTCCGTATTTTCGAAGCGTCGTTTGAAAGGAGAAGAAATCTATGTCAGAATCGAACAGCGTACTGAAGTCTTACCGCTTCCCGATAATACTGCTCTGCGCGATAGCGCTGGGCTGCGTCATCGGCGCGGTGATGGGGGAGAGGGCCGTCGTCCTCAAACCGCTCGGCGACCTTTTCATCAACGCGATGTTCATGGTCGTCGTTCCGCTCGTCTTCTCTACAATATGCAGCGCGGTCGCCTCCATGTCGTCGATGGAGCGTCTCGGCAAGGTCATGAAGTCCCTCGTCCTCGTCTTTGTAGTCACCGGAGCCGTCGCGGCGCTGCTGATGCTCGTCACCGTAACGCTCTTCCCCCCCGCTGAGGGAGTCCACATCGAAATGCAGGCCGCCGGCGAAATCCAGGCTCTCAGCACGCCTGACCAGATAGTCAAGGCCGTTACGACCGACGACTTCGTCAAGCTGCTTTCGCGCAACGCGATGCTCCCGCTCATAATCTTCACGATATTCTTCGGCTTCAGCCTCCAGGCCCTCGGTGAGAGGGGACGCGCGGCCGGACGCGGCATCGCCGTCTTCGCGGACGCTATGCTCAAGCTCGTCGGCTATCTCATGTACTACGCCCCCATCGGCCTCATGGCCTACTTTGCGACGCTCGTAGGCGACTACGGCCCGAAGCTTTTGGGCGCGTACTTCCGCGCGATAGTCATATACCACGTCGCGACATTCGGATATTTCTTCGTTGCCTTCACGATCTACTCGTGGTGGGCGACGCAGGGCAAGGGCGTCCGCACCTTCTGGACGAACATAATCCCGCCCGCGCTCATGGCGCTCGGCTCGGGCAGCAGCACAGCGACCCTGCCCATCAATCTCGAGGCCGCGTCGAAGATGGGCATACCGCGCGACATCAGCGAGATAGCGCTCCCGATAGGCGCGACGGCGCACATGGAAGGTTCCTGCCTTTCCGGCATTCTTAAAATTTCGTTCCTCTTCGGGATATTCGGCCTGCCCTTCGACGGTATAGGCACGATGGCTACGGCGGTCACCGTCGCGGTGCTCTCGGGCGTCGTCCTCTCCGGCATCCCCGGCGGCGGCCTCGTCGGCGAAATGCTGATAGTCAGCCTCTACGGCTTCCCGCCCGAGGCGTTCCCGATAATCGCGACGATAGGCTTCCTCGTCGACCCCGCCGCGACGATGGTCAACGCCACCGGCGACACCTGCTCGTCGCTCATAATCTCGCGCCTCGTCGAAGGCAAAGACTGGTTCGCCAAGGCGATGGCGGGCAGGGAAAGCGCGTAAAAACTTTTCCCGAAATACTGGCGGCGCGGCGCGCGGACGAAAACTTCGCGCGCCGCGCTTTTTTGCGCGCCGGCGGCTTCCGCGTTACAATCACGCCCGCATGAAAAGGTTTGCGCCCCCCGCGGGATGTCGGAGGGCGCGCTTTGTGTGTTGGGAAGGTTATGAGACTTATAGGAGAGAGAGTGTGGTAAACCGACGAGAACCTTCGCCGGCGGCCGAAGGGAAGCCGCCGTAAAATTCCTTCGTCTTCGTCTATCTGTTAGCTCTCGCTAACTGATGACGTGATAAGATTAGCATGAGCTAACATATATGTCAACCCTTTTAGTGAAGATTGAAAGAAAAAATTTTCAGCCGCCGCCGTGTTATAATCGGGCTGCATGAATTATATCCGACAACATCGTATAGAGGAGGAATTTCCGCGATGCTTGAAAGCTTATTCAAAGACAGCGGCTGTCCGCGCGGCTCGGTCGGGAAGCTGATCCTTTCGATGATGAACAGGGGGCACAGGGAGCTGCACGAATGGGCGCTGTCGCTTGTTGAAATCGCGCCGCGCGCAAGGGCGCTGGACATAGGCTGCGGCGGAGGTTCTGCAATGGCGCTGATGCTGAGGCGCTGCCGCGATGGCAAGGTCTGCGGCATAGACGTGTCGAAGTGCGGCCTTGAGTGCAGCGCGCGGCGCAACGCGAACGCTATAGCCGCTGGACGCTGCGAGGTGCGTGCGGGAAGCGCCGAAGCCGTACCCTATCCCGACTGCTGGTTCGACCTCGTCACGGCCTTCGAGACGCTCTATTTCTGGAGCGACGTGGACGACGGCTTCGCCGAGGCGCTGCGCGTGCTAAGGCCCGGCGGTACGTTCCTTATAGCCAACAACCAGAGCGACCCGGCGTCCGCGAGATGGACGGACGTGGTGGACCGCATGACCGTCTACGGAGAGGACGATATAACTGCGCGTCTGGCGCGAGCCGGCTTCGCCGCGATAAAGGTCCATTACGACGATGACGGCGCGATCTGCGTGACGGCGAAGAAGCCGGAAACGCGCAGGCGGGCTTAGCCCGCGGCGCGGGCGCGTATCCGCGGAAGAAGGTCCGTGTAATGGCGGAAAATCAGTCTTTGCCCGAAGGGATCGAAAAACTTATAAAGAACTACGTGCGCTCGGTGGAAGAGTGCGACGTCGAACTCGCGCGCGGCCTGTGGGACTCGAGCGGGCGGGTGTCGTTCATCCACCCGAACGGGTACGAGCGTTCGTTCGAGGAGGTCGCGGAGCATTTCTATAAGGGCACTATGGAGCGGCTTTGTACCAAACGCGAGCTCGTGGTCAGGAACATCGCGTGCAGGATGTGCAGCGAGGCGGCCTTCGCCGAGTTCGAGTGGGACTTCTATGCGACGGCGCGGGCGGACGGCTCTGAGATGCACACGGAGGGGCGCGAGTCCCAGTTCCTCGTCCTTAAAGACGGCGAGTGGAAGATAGCGCACATACATTATTCGCAGCCGAAGAAACAGCGGTGACGCGCTGAGAAACCGCCGCTCCAGTTTTCAGCGGACGAGCGCATACGAAGCGGGCCGGAGTGAAAAGCTCCGGCCCGCTTCCTGCTGGAAGGTTGTTTTATGGTTTTCCGCGTCGTTGTATCGTTTAGAAGTAAAGGTCCTGCGCGCCCTCTTCGAGTTTCTTGAGGCGCTCTTTCGTCAGTTCGCGGACGCGCTCGCTCGGGATGCGCTCGACCTCCTTGGCGATGACCTTTTCGCCGAGCTCTTTCAGATGGTCGGAGCCGTATCCTATTAAGTATTCCTTGAAGGTGAGTATCGCGTTCGGCTGGCATATGTTGCGTATCTGCCCGGATTTCGCGAGCGACATGAAGCGGTCGCCGGTGCGCCCCTGGCGGTAGCAGGCGGTGCAGTAGCTCGGGATGTAGCCGTCCTCGCAGAGCCAGGTCAGGACTTCGTCGGGCGAGCGGTCGTCGGAGATTTTGAACTGCGCCGTGTCGGGGCTGTCGGGCTGGCCTATCTCCTTGTGGTATCCGCCGATGCCGGTGCAGGAGCCGGCGCTGCACTGCGATATGCCGAGGTCGAGCTCTTTGCGGCGCGTCTCGGGCGTCTCGCGCGTGGAGATTATCATGCCGGTGTACGGCGTCGCTACGCGCAGCGTCGCTATGACGCGCAGGAACTGCTCGTCGGTCGGAATGTACGGGAATGTCTTGATGTCCACGCCCTCGGCCTCGCGCAGACGCGGGACGGAAATCGTGTGCGGCCCCACGCCGCAGACTTTTTCGAGGTTCTCGGCGAGCATGAGCTGCGCCACCGTCTCGTATTTGTAGTCGTAGAGTCCGTAGAGGACGCCGGTGCCGACGTCGTCGATGCCGCCCTCCTGAGCGCGGTGCAGCGCCGTCGTGTGCCAGTTGTATATGCTCTTCGGCCCTGTCGGGTGGAGCTTCGCGTAGGTCGGTCGGTGGAAGGTCTCCTGGAAGAGTATGTACGTACCTATCTGCGCCGCCTTGAGGCGTTTGAACTCCTCGACGGTCGTCGCCGCGATGTTGACGTTTATCCTGCGTATCGAGTCGCCGCGCGAGTTCTTATAGGCGTAGACGCGCTCCATGCACTGGATGATGTAGTCGAGCGGCGAGTTGACCGGGTCTTCGCCGGACTCCATCGCTATGCGCTTGTGTCCGAGCGCGAGTATCGCGTCGGTCTCCTGGTCTATCTCCTCCATCGAGAGCTTCTTGCGGAACATGTTGCAGTTCCCCGCGTGGAACCCGCAGTAGGTGCAGCCGTTCACGCAGTAGTTCGATACGTAGAGCGGAGCGAAGAGCACGATGCGCCGCCCGTAGATGCGCTCCTTTATCTCCTTCGCGAGCGAATAGAGCTCGTCTTCGAGCTCCGGGTCCGTTATCTCGAGGAACACCGCCGCGTCGCGGTGGTCGAGGCCGTGACATTCGCGCGCCTTCGATATTAGCTCGCGCACGGCGCCTTTGTCGGCGGCGAGCTTCTTCGCCTGTTCCAGAGTTCCGAGTATCTCGGCGTCGTCTATGAACGAAGCGTCCTGAAACTGATTCTTGTCGTACATTTTCCGCACCCTCCTGTTTTTATGCCGCCGCGCCTCCCAGTACCCTTCCTTATAAAAAAGGCCCCGCGTCCGACGGACGAAGGGCCATAGCTGTGCATTATGTCGCGGCTCCTTCTCTCCGAACGGAACACCCGGTCAGACAGATGGTTCTTCCTCGCAGCCAAATGCCGCGCGTCCCGGAGAGCATCCAAGCACGCGGAAGTCGCAGGCGGCTTGTTGTATTTATCACATAGTTATTCTAGCAAGCTTTACAGTATGCCGCAAGGCGCATCTTGCGCTCGCGCCGTGAAATTCCGAAGCGGCGAAACTTCACAAAAGTAAGCGGCGGCTTATCATATCGCCCCGAAACTGATATAATCGTTCGGGCAGGCTAACTTAGCCTGCGCTAACCATATAAAGGAGGAGGTGCTTTTGATGAGGTCTGAGTGCAAGGGCTGCCTGCTCGTGGCCGCCGGAGTCTTTCTCGGCATAGGCGCTTACGCGCTCGTCAAGAACGGCAGCGCGAAGAAGGCCGCCGTCAAGGTGCTCGCGAAGGGCATGGAACTTCAGGAGAAGGTCGCGTGCGTCGCGGAGAAGACGAAGGAAGCAGTCGCCGACACCGTAGCCGAGGCGAGGGTCGCCGCGGACGAGGAGAAGTGCTGCTAGGATAGTGGGACGAGTCCGCGTTTCGTTCGTAAATGCGGACTCATAGGATTGCGGGGAAGATTTTATGGAATTTAAGATCGTTCACGAGCTGCCCGGGCGCATCCGCCTGAGGACTCCCGCCGGGACCTTCACGAAGGAAGAGGCTCCGGCCGTCTGCGCCGTCTTTGAAACGCTTGACGGCGTGACGCGGGTCAAGGCGTCGCACAGGACGGGCAGCATACTCATATATTTCGAACCGCCGCGCCGCGGCGAGATACTGACGGCGGCCTCGGTCATGACGCGCGAATACTACGAGGGCATAGAGATGCCGGGCCGCGGCGTGCCGCTCGCCTCGACTCTGCTGCGCACCGTCGCGGGCATGGCTTTCCGTATGCTCGTCCTGCCTGCGCGCGTGCGTCAGGCCGTCTGCCTATGGCGCGCCGCCCCGTACATCGCGAAGGGGCTCAAGGCTTTTTTTATCGCGCGCAGGCTCAACGTCTCCGTGCTTGACGCGGCGGCCATATCGAGCGCCATGCTGCGCGACGACTTCACCACGGCCGGCGTCATAATGACGCTCATGTCGCTCGCCGAGGAAATGGAGGAATGGACGCAGCACCGCTCTAAGGAAGACCTCGCGCAGAGTCTCGCGCTGCGCGTGGACAAAGTCTGGATAAAAAAAGGCGGCGCGGAAGTCGAGATACCGTTTTCCGAGCTGCGGACGGGCGACCTGCTCGTCATACGCGCCGGCTCGATCATCCCGGCCGACGGCAGGGTCGTCGAGGGCGAGGCCGTCGTCAACCAGTCCTCGATGACAGGCGAGCCGCTCGGCATAGTACGCCGCGCCGGGGCGAGCGTCTACGCTGGGACCGCCGTCGAAGAGGGCGGGATAACGATAGAAGTCACCGCCGCCGCCGGAGGCACGCGCATAGACAAGATAATCCGCGTAATAGAGGAATCCGAAGGACGCAAGGCCAGCGTACAGAGCCAGGCCGAAAAGCTCGCGGACTCGATAGTCCCCTTCAACTTCGCGCTCGCCGCGCTCGTCTACCTCTTCACGCGCGACCCTGAGCGCGCCGCCTCCGCGATAATGGTGGACTACTCGTGCGCCATAAAAATAGCGACGCCGCTTTCTATACTCGCCGCGATGCGCGAAGGCGTCAAAAACGGCGTGCTGATAAAAGGCGGAAAATTCATCGAGGCGATGGCTGAGGCCGACACGGCGGTCTTCGACAAGACCGGCACTCTGACTGCCGCCGAGCCGCGCGTCGCGAAGGTCGTGCCTTTCGGCGGACGCAGCCGCGAGGAAGTGCTGCGCCTCGCAGCATGCCTCGAAGAGCACTTCCCGCACCCGATAGCGCGCGCCGTGGTGCGCAAGGCCGCGGAGGAAGGCCTGCGCCACGAAGAAGAGCACGCCGAGGTGAAATACACCGTAGCCCACGGCATAGCGTCGAGCCTGCGCGGGGAAAAGACGATAATAGGCAGCCGCCACTTCGTATTCGACGACGAAGGCACGGCGTGGACGGAAGAACAGAAGGCCGCGGCAGCCGCTGAAGCCGAGCGCTACTCGCTGCTCTACCTCGCTATAGGCGGCGGGCTCGCGGGGATAATCTGCATCGAAGACCCGCTCAAGCGCGAAGCCCCCGCCGTCATAGCCGGCCTCAAGTCCGAGGGGCTCAAAAACATCGTCATGCTCACCGGCGACGGGCGGCGCGCCGCGCAGAAGACGGCCGCCGAAGCGGGAATCACAGAAATATGCGCCGAGATGCTGCCGCAGGACAAAGCCGGCTACATCAAAAAAATGCGCGAGGACGGACGCCGTGTCATGATGATAGGCGACGGCATCAACGACTCGCCCGCGCTCTCCGAGGCCTCCGTCGGCATCACGATGAAGCACGGCGCGGACATCGCGCAGGAAGTCGCGAACGTCGTGCTGCTCGACGACCGCCTTGAAGGAATCGCCGACGCGCGCCGCATAAGCTCGCGCACCATGCGCAAGATAAAGACGAACTACGCCGCCATAGTCGGAGTGAACACCATGCTCATACTGCTCGGCCTCGCGGGCCGCGTGACGCCGCGCACCTCCGCGATACTGCACAACCTCACGACGCTGCTTGCATGCGGCTACGGCCTCTCCCCCGTGCTGAAAAAACGCGGATAAGCCCGCCGCGGCGAAAAATTCGAAAAAAGCGAAAGAGGCGCGAAAGCGCCTCTTTTTGTATTTTGAGATGCCTATCTGTAATCGTTGGAATCAATACAGCCTTCGTATTCCGATTTAGAGAGCCGGATCCAGTCCGTGCCGTCTATGCCCCTTTTCAACGCGGGATGGTCCGGCATGACGGAGGCTATCTTTATCCAGCGCTGTTTCTCGTAGGCGATGGCGCGTATTTCTTTTGCGGCTTCGGCGAAATCCGTGTCGCGGCTGAAGAGCACGACTACGTCGCATCGGTTGAGACGCGCCGCGCGGACGAGGTCGAGCGCGATGCGCACGTCCACGCCCTTCTCGCTTGGTACGCCGTTGTTGTAGTGCAGCGGCGTTGTGAAAACGTCGACGCGCCTATCCGCGTTTTTATGAAAAGTCAGCTTTCTGTTCCAGAAATTATGCCAGAAAAGATTCTTCTCGGCGGTGTGTACGCCGGTGTAAAGCCTTATGCCGGTCAGCGCCCAGTCCTTAAATTTCGACGTTACGCATTCGGAGAGAGCTATAGGGTCAAAATTCGGATATTTCATGCTCCACGCTGCTTTTACCGACAGGTAAAGGTTCTGTAGGTCGAAAAAAGTATAAACGCGCTTTATCGCCGGCTCGGAATATGGCACTTCGCACCTCATAAAAAAATAACCCTCAGGGAGATGGTGCGACGGGTCTTCCGTCATCTCCAAGAGGGAGAAGATATTTGTATTATACGGATGCTCAATACCTCCGTCAACCGGCGGTATAGTAGAAGCTGGAGCGGAAAAATCCGCTCCGGCCCTGTTTTTGCGCCGCGCGCGGATTTCTTCGGAAGTTTTCAAATTCGCCTCTTGACAGTTAGACAAAGCTAACTTATTATATTGGCGTGGTTAGCGAGAGCTAACGCAAGGATGAAAAACGATGGCAGATAAGACGACGCTGACAGGAAATTCAGTTGAAAAATTGTTTGCGCTTCACTGCGCGCCCGCCCTCGCCGGCATCAAGCCGTCGAATCTCTTCACCCTCCACTTTTCGGAGGGGCGGCGCGAGGAGCGGGAGCTGTGCGAGGCGGCGGAAAGCCTGAACGCGTGCGGAGTGAAAACTGAAATCCTCTGCGAGTGCGAACGTTATGCGCTCGTCTTCGTCTATCGCGAAGATCTGCTCGCTGAGTCGATAGGCGAGGAAGGCGCGGATTTTCTCTCGGAGTACGGCTACGCGAAAGATCTGACTCTGGAAGGCAGGATAGCGAGGCTGAAGTCCCGCCTGGTGAAGTGCGGCGAATTTCCGCACGAGATAGGTATTTTTCTCGGCTATCCGGTAGAGGACGTGCGCGGCTTCATCTCGAACGAAGGCAGGAATTTCAAAGCCTGCGGCACGTGGAAGGTCTACGGCGACGGCGAACGCGCGGCGGGGCTTTTCGAGAGCTATCGCAGATGCACGGAATATTTCTGCGCGATGATAGAAAGGGGCGCGCGCATAGCTCAGCTCGCCGAGCGCGCCTTCCCGGCGTAAACGTGAAAGAACTGCTCCCGCAGGCGCGGGGATAAAATTTAGAAAGGCGGAAATACAGATGGATAAGATAGCTGTCATATACTGGAGCGCGACGGGCAACACGGAAACTATGGCGAACGCGATAACCGAGGGAATCCGCGCCGAAGGAGCGCACGCCGACCTTTTCTCGGTCTCCGAGTTCGGATCGCGCAGCACCGCCGAATACGCGAAGCTCGCGCTCGGCTGCCCTTCGATGGGGGCTGAGGTGCTTGAGGAATGCGAGTTCGAGCCGTTCCTCTGCTCGATAGAGCCCGAGCTCGCCGGTAAGAAAGTGGCCCTCTTCGGCTCGTTCGGCTGGGGCGACGGCGAATGGATGCGCAACTGGGAAGACCGTATGAAGAAAGACGGCTGCGCGCTTTTCGAGCAGGGGCTTATCATCAACCTCACGCCTGACGACGACGGCAGAAAGCAGTGCGAAGAGTTCGGAAAACGCTTCGCTAAATTCTAATTCAAATTTGCAGATTACGCCCGCCGCGGACGCGCGGCGGAGCGAAGGCTTAAAACTCCTCCGATAGAGTTCAACTCCACACCCCACACATCCCGGCCCGCGGCCTTCCTCCCGCGGGCCGGATCTTTTTACGGCCGGGCGGCTTTTTAAGAAAAGGCCGCGCCGTCCGGGAAAGCCTCTGCGCCCGGTGAAGCTGGGCGGCCGTTTCAGACGGCGGAAACATTTATGGCGCTCGGGCAAATTTCCGTATAGACTGCCACGGTTCATCCGGCAAAGAAGATTTGCATGGCGGCATATATATTTGTATGAAAAGTTAATCGGGTATAACGAAGCGTTAATGTAAGGCCGATGAAGCGTATATTGCCGTGGGCGCCGGGGTTTTGCGCCGCCGCGCCGGACAATGACGCGGCGGCGCCTTTCGCCCAGCGGCGCGGCCCTTTCCACGCTGCTTAGCCGGGCGGCTGGGACGGAGTTTTTTCAGTGCCGCCGCCTGCGGCGTAAGCTCGCGCGGCGCGGGCGCGGATCCTTACAGCCTGTTCTTGTCTCCCCACTCGCACATGCCGTCGAGTATCGGTATCAGCGATTTGCCGCGCTCGGTGAGGCTGTATTCGACCTTCGGCGGTATCTGCGGATATTCCTCACGGTGGACGAGCTTGTCGGCCTCCAGTTCTTTCAGCGTCGCGCTGAGGGTTTTGTAGGATATGCCTCCGATATATTTTTTCATTTCGTTGAAGCGCACGACGCCGAATTCCATCAGCGTGTACAGTATCGTCATTTTATATTTCCCGCTTATCAGCGAGAGCGTGTAGCTGAATCCCGTCTCGCATAGAGACTCGGCGGATATGCAGCGTTTTATGTCCATTGCTCCTATACTCTCCTTTGCGTAAGTACATTACGTTGATGTCAGTACTTGCGCCCGTCTGTATTTATTATATAGTTGTAGCGTATAAACAGGTACAAGTCAACGCCGGAGGAAAAGGCGGCGCAAATTTTACGAAAGAAGTGGTAAGTGTGGGAAAGAAGATAGTCGTGATTACAGGAAGCCCGCGCGCGAAGGGCAACAGTGCGGCAATGGCGGCGGCCTTTATCAAGGCGGCGGAGGAAAAAGGGCACAGCGTGACGCGTTTTGACGCGGCGATGATGGACGTCAAGGGCTGCCGAGCCTGCTGCGGCTGCTATAAGACGGGCAAGGCCTGCGCCTTCGACGACGATTTCAACAAGATCGCGCCAGCGGTCGAAGAGGCGGACGCCGTCGTCTTCGCGACGCCGGTCTACTGGTACACGATGCCGGCGCAGATCAAGGCCGTTATCGACAAGTTCTATTCGTTCTGCGTCGCGGGGCGCAAGATCGCGGGCAAGGAGTGCGCGCTGATCTCGTGCTGCGAGGAGAGCGACCCGACCGTGCTCGACGGCGTACGTATGCCTTATGAACGCAGCACGGCGCTCATCGAGTGGAAGAACGTCGGCGAAGTGCTCGTCCCCGGCGTGAACGCCGAGGGCGACATAGACAAGACCGACGGCTGCGCGAAGGCTGCGGCTCTCGCTGAACTTTTCTAGGATAACACAGCTCTATCGGGAGGAAGACGAAAATGGGAAAGAAGATAGTAGTTCTCAACGGCAGCCCGCGTAAGAACGGCAACACGTCCGCGCTCGTGAAAGCGTTCCGCGAAGGCGCGGAGAGCGCGGGACACACCGTGACGGAGTTCTGGCTCGGCGGCATGAAGATAAACGGCTGCCGCGGATGCTGCGCGGGCGGCAAGAATCCCGAAAGCCCCTGCGTGCAGAAGGACGACATGGAGAAGATCTACCCGGCCTACAAAGAGGCCGACGTCGTCGTACTCGCCTCGCCGCTCTACTACTGGACGATAAGCGGGCAGCTCAAGTGCGCATTCGACAGGCTCTTCGCCGTCGCAGAATGCGACCCGAACTACGCGAACCCGCATAAGGAGAGCGCGCTGCTGATGGCCGCCGAGGGCAACGGCTTCGAGGAGACCGTCTATTGGTACGACCGCCTCATGGGACACATCGGCTGGAAGGACTGGGGCAAGGTCCTCTGCGGCGGCGTCATGGCGGTCGGCGACATCGAGGGCAAGCCGGAGCTCGAAGAGGCGAAGAAGCTCGGAGCCTCTATAAAATAGAGTAAAATATACTCCGTAAGGAGAGCGCCGTGCCGGGGACGAAAGGGGCGCGGCGCTTATCGTATGCGAAGGAGTTGACCTGGCTATGAAAGTTCTTCTCATCAACGGCAGCCCGAACGAACACGGCTGCACCTACACCGCGCTGCGCGAGACGGCGGACGCTCTGGAAAAACGCGGCGTCGAAACTGAAATACTGTGGCTCGGCAAGGGCGAGATACCGGGCTGCATGTCCTGCGGCGCGTGCGGCAGACTTGGCAGATGCGTTAAAAACGACATAGTGAACGAAACGGCGGCGCGGCTCGGCGAGTTCGACGCGATTGTCGCCGGTTCGCCCGTCTACTACGCGGGGCCGAGCGGGCAGATATGCGCCTTCCTCGACCGCCTCTTCTTCTCAGCGGGCGGAAAGCTGGCCGGAAAGCTCGGAGCCTCCGTCGTGTCGTGCCGGCGCGGCGGCGCGTCGGCGGCCTTCGACAGGCTCAACAAGTATTTCACGATAAACTCCATGCCGGTAGTATCGTCGAACTACTGGAACCAGATACACGGCAACACCCCGGACGAGGCGCGCAGGGACGCCGAAGGGCTCCAGACGATGCGCCAGCTCGGCGAAAACATAGCGTGGCTGCTCCGGTGCATCGAAGCCGGACGCAAAGCCGGAGTGCCCGAGCCGGAGCGCGAGCCTAAGATAGCGACGAATTTCATAAGGTAAAGCAAAACGGCGCGGAATTGTAAAAGCGGCCTTCGGGCCGCTTTTTTCATACAAATATCAGCGTATTGTAATGTTTTGCCCCGTATTATTTTATTTTTTATCGCGGCATGATAAAATTGCGCTGTATCAGGACGTGAAACGAAAGGAGCACGGAAAATTGCACGAAGTACAGAAACCTAAGAAACCGCTATATTATTACTACGGCGTGGCGCTGCTCATGCTCATGTGCTTCAATCTGCTCGCGATGCCTTACATCGCGCAGAAACAGGTGAAGAATATCGACTACGGCACCTTCATGACCATGACCGACAACAAGGACATAGGCCGCGTCGAGATACAGAGCAACCAGATAATATTCACCGACAAGGCTGAGAAAAACGTCTACAAGACCGGGCCGCTCAACGATCCGGGGCTCGTCGTCCGTCTCCACGACGCCGGGGCCAAGTTCGAGGGACAGATAATCCAGCAGATGTCGCCGCTGCTCAACATACTGCTGAGCTGGGTCATCCCCATAGGGATATTCTTCCTCATAGGGCAGTACATGTCTAAAAAGATGATGAACAGGGGCGGCGGGAACTTCATGTCGTTCGGCATGGGCAAGTCCGACGCGAAGATATACGTAAAATCGTCGGAGGGCATAAAGTTCAGCGACGTCGCCGGAGAGGACGAAGCGAAGGACAACCTCAAGGAAATAGTGGACTACCTGCACAAGCCCGACAAATATAAAGAGATAGGCGCGTCGATGCCCAAAGGCGTCCTGCTCGTCGGCCCTCCGGGCACGGGAAAGACGATGCTCGCCAAAGCCGTCGCCGGAGAGTCCAACGTGCCGTTCTTTTCCATCTCAGGCTCCGAGTTCGTAGAGATGTTCGTCGGAATGGGGGCCGCGAAGGTGCGCGACCTCTTCAAGCAGGCGAAGGAAAAAGCGCCGTGCATCGTCTTCATAGACGAAATAGACGCGATAGGCCAGCGCCGCGACTCGCGCGTCGCCGGCAACGACGAGCGCGAGCAGACGCTCAACCAGCTCCTGACAGAAATGGACGGCTTCGAGGGCAACACCGGCGTCATAATCCTCGCCGCGACCAACAGGCCCGAATCGCTCGACCCCGCGCTGACGCGCCCCGGGCGCTTCGACCGCCGCGTGCCGGTCGAGCTGCCGGACCTCAAAGGCCGCGAGGCTATTTTGCAGGTCCACGCGAAGCGCGTTAAAACCGACGGGAGCGTAGACTTCAACAAGATAGCGAGAATGTCCTCCGGCGCGTCCGGCGCTGAGCTCGCGAACATCGTCAACGAAGCCGCGCTGCGCGCGGTGCGCGCGGGACGTTCCGCCGCGACCGAAGCCGACATGGAAGAGAGCATCGAGGTAGTCATAGCCGGCTACCAGAAGAAGAACGCGATACTGACCGAGCAGGAGCGCCGCACGGTCGCGTACCACGAGATAGGCCACGCGATAGTCGCGGCGGATCAGAGCGGCTCAGCCCCCGTCGAAAAGATAACGATCATCCCGCGCACCTCGGGCGCGCTCGGCTACACGATGCAGGTAGAAGAAAACGACCGCTACATAATCACGCGCGAAGAGCTTGAAAACAAGATAGCGACTCTGACCGGCGGCCGCGCCGCCGAAGAGACCGTCTTCGGCACGATGTCCACTGGAGCCGCGAACGACATCGAACAGGCGACGAAGCTCGCGCGCGCGATGGTGACGCGTTACGGCATGAGCGACGAATTCGGCATGGTGCAGCTCGAGGCCGAAGGCTCGCGCTACCTCGGCGGCGAAACCTACGCGCAGTGCTCGCCCGAGACGCAGACGCAGATAGACCGCCAAGTCTCCGCGATAGTCAAGGCCCAGCATGAAAAAGCGCTCAAGATCCTCGCCGGCCGCCGTGAAAAGCTCGACGAGCTCGCGAAGTATCTCTACGAAAAAGAGACGATAACCGGCGAAGAGTTTATGAAGATGCTGGAGGGGTAAGAGCGCGCTCCTTCTGTTGAAATCGAAATATGCCAAAACAAGAACGGCAGACGGTGATTCAATCTGCCGTTCTTGTTTTGTTAGCTGTGTCTTAATTTTTTGTAGTGATTAGAGACGATTACTTGCTCTCTGACATATTCCAGCACTTTGTATTTGCATTTTATATCTATAGATTTGAACATTTCAGAAATCATTTGTTCCATCGCGAGCTCTTCATCTGAACCGGCCCCGTTTTTCGCTTCACAGGATCCTACGCACGGTTTTTCTATGCCAAGTTCTTCATAAGCCAAATCTAACGAAGAGCACCCCAAAGCGCGTGAAATCTCTCTCAGCACATGGAAAGAGACCTCGCTTTTCCCATTTTCGTACTGGGACATCGTGTTGGGCTTGACATTTATCATCTTAGCCAAGTCTCGCTGCGTAATACCTCTTAATTTTCTGGTTCTCTTAATTTCGTCCCCGACCATATAGTCCTCTTATGTTAATCATTTATGTCCAATGTAATAACACAAATTCGAATAACAAGAATTGACAGTTCTAAAAATATGAATATAATGTTCTTATAATTAGAATCATATGTAGATGTCTCAAATGTAACAAAGAGTTTTTTCAATTATGTGCTTTTGACGTGAACAACATATACATGCGCGTTTTTGCCGGCGGATGCATCATGTCTTGCTTTGTTCGGGTCTTAGGTAAATATGTCTGTTTTTCAATTTCTAGTGTTGAAGGGGTGGAAACATGGATAATCTAACATCGTTAATGAATTCTCCGGGACTTTGGTTCGTATCAAGCTTAATGGTAATCGTTGTCTTACTGCAAGCATTTTTGTTTTTGCAGTCTGCGTGGCAGGAAGGAAAGAAGATAGGTTTCCCAAAGGGAAAAATGCTCAAGTCCATACGCGCTGCCGCAATTACGGCAATCGGCCCGTCATTGTCGCCAGTGATCATTTTAATTGCACTTATAGCGGTTTTAGGTGTGCCGACCGCATGGATGCGAATGAATGATATCGGTGCGTCTCGCACAGAACTTGCGGTATCAACTATCGTTGCTGAGTTCGTCGGTGCCGTGCCGGGCGGAGAAGGATGGAATGAAACGGCGTTCTCTTATGCTTTGTGGGGAATGGCCGTCAATAATTTTATGTGGATGTTCGTTACCCTGCTTTTTGCCGGGAAAATGAGCCGTATCCTCACTAAAGTTAACTCTAGGTATGATCCGAAGCTTACCAAATTGGTTATGGACGGTGCGGCGCTCGGTCTGTTCGGTACGCTGCTGAGCGGGCAGGTTGTGTCACAGCCGAGCGGCAATGTATTGGCGGCGGCTTTTGCCGCTATTACGATGTTCGTAATCATTAAATTCCTTGCACCAAAAATTCCAAGCGTCAGAGAACCAGCTTTAGGAATAGCGATGTTGGTTGGTATGTTCGCCGCGACGGCATTTGTTTATTCGTTATGACAAAAGGGGGCAGATCATCATGTCGGAATATCAGAATGAATTTGAACAGTTTAATGCAAGATTGGTACGTATAGGAACAATTACGATTATAGCGGGAATCATAGCAAATTTCACACCTGCTGTATATGTGTATCTTCGTTATGGAGTTGGCCCGTCTATCAGTACAATTGGTCAAATGTGGATACTGTTGGCTGCGTCTATGGGAGTTGGCTGGTTTGTACAGCCTCTGTCGTTTTTCCCGATACTTGGTACGAGCGGAACTTATATAGCATGGCTTGCCGGGAACGTCGCAGATATACGCACTCCCGCCAGCATCATGGCTCAGAAGTCTGCCGATGTCGAAGCGGGAACTATAGAAGGCGATATGATTTCTACGTTGGGTATAGCCACTTCAGTATTTGTCTCCGTTTCGATCATTACCTTCTTTACATTTGTTGGCGCGTCAATCATTCCGCACTTTCCTGAATTTGTGAAGGATTCTTTCAAATTTATACTGCCGACTGTTTTTGCCGGGGTCTACGTCGACTTAACACAAAAACATAAAAAGTTCGGCCTTGTCGTCATTGCGTTTTGCGTTGTTGTCGCTTATATCGGCCCGATGCTGAAACTGGATTCGTTGTTGAGGACTTTGTTGACTGTGGTCGGCGGCATGTTTTTAGGCTACGTTTTTTACAAATATGAATCAAAAGGCAAAATCGCGTAGTGAGTAAGAAGGGGATAGTGTGATGTGTATGATGAAAGCTGGAAAACATACAGTAGCCATAGTAGAGTTCAAACACGAAACACATACGTTTTGTTCTTACAAAACGACCATAGAAGATTTCAGGTCGAGATACCTTCTTTACGGAGATGAAATATTGAATGTACTCGGCGGCACTAAAACTGAAATGGCTGGTTTTATTGATGCGTGCCAAGAAGCAGGGTTCGACATCCTTCCGGTGATCGCCGCAAATGCCACGCCGGGCGGCATCGTTAGTCAAAAAGCTTTCGACGAAATTTCAGACTATATATTTACAACCTTACAAAATAATATAGGACGTTTCGACGCAGTATTGTTTTCAATGCATGGCGCGATGGTGACGGAAAAGGATCTTGATGGAGACGGAGAACTGTTATCGTCGCTGAAAAAAATCGTAGGTACTGAAATCCCGGTTTTTGCGACCCTTGACCTGCATGCGAACCTGTCTCAAAGAATGTTGGACAACGCAGATGCGCTTTTCCCATATGAAACGTACCCGCATACGGATCAATACGCAAAAGCTTATGAAGCTGGAAAAAGAATGGCAGAACGCCTTCGCGGAGAATTGTCACCTTTAATGAGAGCATGTCATATCCCGATAATGACAAGTGTGCTTGAAACTGCGAAAGAACCTTTGCTGAGCATGCAGGCCGACATTGCAAAGTTAAAATCTGATAACAACGATCTGATTGTGGCATCTCTGCTTCATGGGTTCAGTTGGGCCGATACGCCTGATACGGGATGCGCCGTTGTCGTTGTTACAAACAATAATGAGCCTCTGGCGCAGCAAACATTGGATCACATAAAATGGCAAATATTGAGCCGGAAAGAAGAATTTGAGATAAAGGAGCTATATTCTATTAATGAAGCTATCAAATTTATCGAAGCGGTGTCAGATGGCCCTATCGTATTTGCTGATTTATCTGACAATCCCGGCGGCGGGGGCCCTGCTGATAGCACTCATATATTGAAAGCGTTGATTGATAATCGTGTCAGGAATGCAGCGTTTGCCATTATAGTAGACCCCGCGTCGGTCAATAAAGCAATAGATGCCGGAGTTGGAAATATCGTGGAGGTCGACCTCGGCGGGAAGGCGGAAGATCCCTATATAAACGGCTATCCGGTACATGTAAGAGCTGCTGTAAAAACCATAGCAGATGGGATTTATGTCAATAAAGGCAAAATGGCTAAAGGCGTCATAAACGATCTAGGGCGATCTGTCGTCTTGGATATAGACGGCATAGAAGTCATAGTAACGGAAAAACGTTTGCAGCCGTGGGATCTTGAAGTCTATAGGCGAATGGGGATAGAGCCATCCGAAAAGAAGTTGTTGGTAGTCAAGTCGTCGATGCATTTCAGAGCTTCATTCGGAGCAATTGCAAAATCTATTATAAACATTGATTGCCCTGGATTATTATCGTCTAATTTTAAAAATTTCACATATAAACATCTCCAGAGGCCGATATTTCCATTAGACCGCTAAATTTCATATGCATAAAAATAGGATAGAGGAGGTAAAATGATCCATGCAGTTCAGTTTCACACTGCCGACAAAAATTGTTTTTGGATCAGATGCATGTTTCAGTATCGCTGATGAGTTAAAAAAACTTGGCTGTATATCTCCTTTAATAATAACAGATAAGGGGATTATTAACGCCGGAATCTGCGATGTTATCGAAGCCGTATTGCGAAAGCACGACGTTCGTTATGCAATATACAGTGATGTTGACGCAAACCCAAAAGATGTAAATGTGATGAATGGGGCGCAAATGGCTGTTGCTTTCAAAGCTGATAGTTTAATTGCGATAGGAGGCGGCAGCCCGATTGATTGTGCCAAGGCTATCGATATTGTTGCATCGCATGGCGGGAAAATACGCGACTATGAGGGGTACAACACAGTAAAGACCACGATGCCGCCCATCATCGCCATACCGACGACTGCCGGAACCGGAAGTGAGGTAACGTTCGGCACTGTTATCACAGATACAAAAGACAAACGCAAATTCAGCATACGGCACGTTAGTTTAGCCCCGAAAGTCGCACTCTGCGATCCTAATCTTACTAAGTCTCTGCCGGAGCGGTTGACGGCATTTACAGGCATGGACGCGCTGACACACGCAATAGAGGGATATGTATCACTTGTGCATGAGCCGATCGCGGACGCTTGCGCGCTGCATGCGATACGAATGATTTCAAACAATATAACAAGAGCTGTTGAAGATGGCGGTGATATAGAAGCGAGGAGCGCAATGTTGATAGGCAGCGTTCTGGCAGCGATTGCATTTTCGCACTCCGATGTCGCATCGGTACATTGTTTAGCGGAGGCGATGGGCGGCTTGTATGATTTACCACATGGTTTGTGCAACGCAGTTTTGTTGGCTCCTATAATGAAATATAACATTTCATACTGCGAAAGACGGTATGCTGACATAGCAGCGGCGTTAGGCTGCGTCTATACGTCTGACATTGATGGAGCGCGTCAAGCCGTCAACTATGTTGAGAAACTGGCAAAAAACGTTGGCCTGCCGCCTTTTACATCTATCGGAATCTCGGAAAAAGATATTGACGCTATCGCCGGACAAGCTGCCATTAACGGCAGCAACTTAAGCAACCCACGACCGATGAAAAAAGAAGATTACGTGCAATTTTTGCGTTCTTTGTTCTGATAGTATGGCCGGATTTTAAGGAGATAGGTATATGTATCCTAAATTAATTATAAATTTAGAAAAAATACAAGAAAATACGGAAATACTTTACGGTAGAACAAAAAAGTGCGGTATAGAGATATATGGAGTGACAAAAGGGTGCTCCGCAGATATTAACGTCGCGCGTAGATTGATAAACGGCGGATGTTCCTGTCTTATGGATAGTCGGATACAAAATCTATATTCTTTGCGAAAAGGCGGCATAAATGTTCCGTTATTTTTGCTACGTATTCCGATGTTGTCAGAACTAAGCGCGTTGTTAGATATAGCGGATGGTACCGTCGTCAGCGCGGAAGAGAGCATCGCGCCGCTTGAAACCATCTGTAGGGCAAGGCAAAAATCGATGAATGTAATCGTCATGGTAGACGTCGGAGACCTAAGAGAAGGAATAAATCCAGAAGATATTCTCCGCGTAGGCACAAGCCTTGCCGCATGCAGATACGTGCACTGTATCGGTATAGGAACGAACGTCGGTTGTTTCGGAGGCATCTTGCCTAGCGCGCAGAATTTGAGCACACTGGTCACTTGCAAAGCGGCCTTGGAGGATTCACTCGGGTATCAAATCGACGTGGTTTCAGGTGGGGCTACATCTTCTCTTGATTTGATATCTCAACATATCATGCCATCTGAAGTTAATAATCTGAGAATAGGAGAAGGGATTTTGCTCGGCACTAACTTGATGGGGTACTCTCGTATTATAGAAGGATTGCATCGAGATGCGTTCATTTTAGAAGCTGAAGTTGTTGAAGTTTACGTTAAACCGAGTAAGCCGTTTGGACGGATAGGTATGAACGCTTTCGGGCAAGCTCCACATTTTGAAGATAAAGGCAGGAGACTGCGCGCCATTATCGCATTGGGAAGGCAGGACGTTAATCCTGATGGGCTGACTCCGATGGATGAAGGCGTTGAAATACTCGGAACGACGAGCGATCACATGGTTCTTGATGTTGAAGGCTGCACCACTGCGCCTGTATATGGACAGAAATTAAGATTCTTGATGAATTACAGCGCTATGCTGATGCTTACAACTTCAAAGTATGTGCATAGAGAGTATGTGTAATTTTAATGATGATATGCGTAAGGAAGGATAATCCGTTATGTAAATTACCGTTTAGAATGCGTCTATGTTTCTAATAACACCGAGCACCTCTTAATTCTTAATATCAGAATAAATTGTTCTTAATTTAAGATTGTATGGTTCTGTGTATTGGGTGCTTTGGCTATGCTATCTAAAGAAATAAATCTTAATAGCATAGACAAGAGGCCGAGATGCTTGGAGAGGAAATACGAAGAATACGAATGCTGAGAGGCATCACACAACGAGACTTAGCAAAAATGGTGAATGTTAAGCCGAATACGATGTCACAATATGAGACTGGAAAAAGCGAAGTTTCATTTCATGTGTTGCGTGAGATTTCTCGTGCATTGAGCTGTTCTACACTAGATCTTGCCTATGAAGAACTTGATATAGAGAAACCGAGCGTATCCTTACACGGTGAAGTTGTAGCTGACGATTCTGGGGAAGATTCTATAATGGGGCGGATGGTTTCAGAAATGTTTGAGTCTCTCGACATCAAACGCAAGTACAAAGTTCTTGATTATATAAGGGAACAGATTATAGTCGCCAATCACTATAAAAGGCCTTAATAGGCTGAAGTATTGCGCGCTCGAGTAAACTTCTAAACAAAATAACTATCCATGCAGTTTTAAAGAGTTGCAATAAAAACGGGAGCTTGATGTGCCGACGCTCCCGTTTCATATTTTGGTGCCAGCTTACTTCCCTAGATACTTCGTAAAGAACTCGGTAATCTTGTCGAACGGGATTATGTCCGTCCTGTCGTAAAGGTCCGTGTGGACCGCGCCGGGGATGATCATGAGTTCTTTGTTGTCCGCGTAGGGATTGTCTTTCACCATGTTCGCGTATGCGTCGCGGCTGAAGTATACGGAGTGAGCCTTTTCGCCGTGGACGACGAGCACGGCGCTGCGTATCTCGTTGCTGTAGCGGAGTATCGGCTGGTTCATGAACGACTCGCAGCCGGTGACGTTCCATCCCTCGTTGGAGTTCAGCGAGCGCGGATGATAGCCGCGCGGCGTTTTATAGTAGTCGTAGTAGTCTTTTACGAAGAAGGGCGCGTCGGCGGGGAGTTTGTCGGGCACGCCTCCGGCGCGCTTATACGTACCGTTCTTGTAGTCCTCGATGCGCTGCGCGTTCATCGCCTGCTTCTTCGCGTAGCGCGCGTCGGCGTTGTCCTCCGCGTCGAAGTAGCCGTTAGCGTTCACGCGCGTCATGTCGTACATCGTCGAGGCGACCGTCGCCTTCACGCGCGTGTCTAGAGCCGCGGCGTTGAGCGCCATGCCGCCCCAGCCGCATATGCCGATGATGCCTATCTTGTCAGGGGCGACGTCGGAGCGAGTGGAGAGATAGTCCACCGCTGCCATGAAATCTTCTGTGTTGATGTCGGGCGAGGCCATGTATCTCGGCTCGCCGCCGCTCTCTCCCGTGAACGACGGGTCGAAGGCTATCGTCAGGAATCCACGCTCCGCCATCGTCTGCGCGTAGAGTCCGGAAGCCTGCTCCTTCACCGCGCCGAACGGCCCGCACACCGCTATCGCCGCGAGTCTGCCCTCCGCGTCCTTCGGCTTGTAAAGGTCCGCCGTGAGCGTGATGCCGTAACGGTTGTGGAAGGTCACCTTGCTGTGCTCTACCTTGTCGCTCTTGGGGAATGTCTTGTCCCATTCGTCCGCGTTCTCGGCCGCGTAAGCAGTTCCCGCCGTGAGCAGAGCCGCGCAGAAAAGCGCCGCCGCCTTTGCCTTAGCCGTGAATGTCTTTTTCATAGTCCGTTCGTCCTCCTGTGTCGTGAAATATAAATTTTTAGCTTTGCGCCGCGTTGCCGACGCGCCGCGAAATCCTGCGTTTTTTCCTGTTTTCAGGCCCCGCGCCTGCGCCTCTCGTAAAGTATGAAATCGAGGCAGTCTATCCGGCGCTGGTCTTCGTGCAGCCGTTCGAGCAGCTCGGCGCGGTGGCGCGAAAGCATCCGGCTCTGCTCTTTCTCTTTGCCCTCTCTGCCGAGCTCGATGAACCGGCGCACGAACTCGCCGCTGCACCCCGCGTCTGCAAGATTGCGCTCCGTCGCCGCCTCGCCCTCTTTTTCAGGATCATTCATGCCCTCACATCCTTTAGCCGAATTATATGAAATGCGCGAGGACGCTTCAAATGCTTATATCAAAAGGGGAATCATGCTTGTCAGGCATGTTTTTGACTGGCATAACAAAACGACGGGGCCGCGCATGCGCGAAGCCCCGCCTATGCCGTGCCGCTTCTTCCTGCACACGCCGGCGTCAGCGTTTATTTTCCGAGATATTTCCCGAAGAACTCGTTCAGCTTGCCGAAGGGTATCAGTCCGACTCTGTCGTAGAGGTCGACGTGGCCTGCACCCTTGACTACGACAAGTTCCTTCGGCTCCGCTGCGCGCTTGTAGGCATCCTCGCTGAACTCGCGCGAGTGGGCCGTGTCTCCTGTGATGAAGAGCAGTGCGCGCGGCGAAATCGTCTCGATGTCCTCGAAGGGATAGAAGTTCATGAATTTCGTGTTGCTCGAGAGCGTCGGGTGAGTCGTCGTCATGGGGTCGACGCCTTCGGGCGTGAACTCTCCGCGCGGCGTGCGATAGTATTCGTAGAATTCGCGCTCTATCGGCGTCGAGTTCTCGTTGAGCTCGTGGACGGTGCCGCTCGTGTAGCGCGTCGCGCCGCCCTCGTACTCGGCCCAGCGCTGGAGCGCGGCCTCTTCTATTATCTGCTTGCGCTGTTCGAGCGTCAGCGCGTTTTTAAGCCCGTGACGGTTCGCGTTGCCCATATTGTACATACTGACGGTTGCGACGGCCTTGATGCGCGGGTCTATCTTTGCAGCGCTTATCGCGAAGCTGCCGCTGCCGCAGATGCCTATCGCGCCGATACGGTTCCTGTCGACGAAGGGCAGCGAGCCGAGATAGTCGACCGCCGCGCTGAAGTCCTCGGCGTACATGTCGGGCAGAACGGCGTTGCGCGGCTGTCCTTCGCTGCCGCCCCAGAAGGAGAGGTCTATCGCAAGCGCAGCGTAGCCGTATTCCGCCATCTTCGTCGCGTAGAGGTTCGCGCTCTGCTCTTTGACCGCGCCCATCGGGTGTCCGACGATTATCGCGGGGAGCTTCGCCCCTTCCTTCGCGTCCTTCGGCGTGAAGAGGCTGCCCGCGACCTTCATCTTATAAAGGTTCGGAAATTCCACAGCGCGCATCTCGACCTTGTCGCTCTTGTAAAAATTGTCCGCGTCCGCAGGAATTTTGACCTCCGCCGCCTGCGCCGTCCCTGCCGAAAGCAGCGCCGCGCAGAAAAGCGCCGCCGCCGTGAGTTTCGCTTTGATTCCTGTTCTCATGTTCGTTTCGTCCTCCTGATTTTTTGATAATTTCGCTGCGTCTGCCGCGCGCGGCCCGCGTTTGCAACATTACTTGGTTTTCCCCGCGATACGCCCCCCTCATAAAGTTTTTGCAGAAATTTGTTACGCTTCTTTACAAGGCCGCATTATAGAAAGCGCTGTATGTTATATCAAATACTTTAAATGAAAACCGATCCATGCTTTTAAAGTATATAATATCCTCGGAGGTGGTTTTATGGAGCTGAGGGTATTGCAGTATTTTCTCGCCATCGCGCGCGAGGAGAGCATAACGAAGGCGGCGGAGTTTCTTCACATAACGCAGCCGACGCTCTCGCGGCAGATACGCGAGCTCGAGGAAGAGCTCGGGCGGCGGCTCTTCGTGCGCGGGAGCCGCAAGATAACTCTGACCGAGGAAGGCATGCTGCTGCGCAAGCGCGCGGAAGAGATAACGGCTCTTCTCGACAAGACGGAGAGCGAGATAATATCGGCCGGCGACGCGGTGAGCGGCGACGTTTTCATTGGATGCGCCGAGACGGAGCAGATGCGCTTCCTGATACGCGCGGCGAAACGTATGCGGGACGACTACCCAGACGTGAATTTCCACCTTTTCAGCGGAAATGAAGAAATCGTAGCGGAGCGGCTCGACAAGGGGCTCGTCGACTTCGCCCTCTTCATCGGGCAGGTGAGCCTCGAAAAATACAATTATCTGACGCTGCCGCGGGAGGACGTATGGGGGCTCGTGATGAGGCGCGACCATCCGCTCGCCGCGAAGGAGAGAGTGAGGCCGGAGGATCTTCCGGGCGTGCCGCTGATATGCTCGCGCCAGATGATCGACAACAACGAGATGTCGGGCTGGCTCGGGCGCGACTTCCGCGAGCTGAACATCGCGGCGACGTACAATCTCGTGTTCAACGCCGCGCTGATGGTGGAGGAAGGCATGGGCGCGGTACTCACGATAGAGGGGCTCTGCGGCACGCACACCGGCGACAGCCTCTGCTTCCGCCCGCTCGAGCCGAGGGTGACGGCGGGACTCGTCTTCGCGTGGAAGAAGTATCAGGTTTTCTCGCGCGCCGCGGAGAAATTTTTGGAATATGTGCAGAAAGCGGCGGAAGAGGAGCGCGCGGCGGAGCACGGAGGAGCTGAGGACAATGGACGGGATTAAAATGCCGGCAAGTATTTTCAACGACGTCATAGGGCCCGTGATGCGCGGGCCGTCGAGTTCGCACACGGCGGCTTCGGCGCGCATCGCGGAGATCGTGCGGATGTCTCTCGGCGGGACACCGCGGCGCGTCACGGTGGATTTCGACGTGAACGGCTCGCTCGCGGCGGTACACGAGGGGCAGGGGACGGACATGGGGCTGGTCTGCGGATTTCTCGGGATGCCGCTGACGGCGGAGGGCGTGGACCGCTGGCGCGAAAACGCGGAAGCCGGCGGGCTGGAGATGATCGTCCGCGAGCTGGACTACGGAGCGGAACATCCGAACACATACCGCATAGAGGCCGAGGGCCGCGACGGGAGCGTGCGCCGCTGGGAAGGCGTATCGACCGGCGGCGGCATGATGGAGATGAGGCGATTCGAGGATTTTCCCGTTTCGATCTGCGGGGATTTTTATGAGGTTCTCGCGCTCTTCGGCGACGGCGGCGCCTCTTCCGTCGGATTTATCCCAGAGCCTGATTTTATGGATATCGCAGAACGCGCCGGGGAAACGCTGCTTTCTGCGAAATTCCATGAAAAGCCCGACGAGGCTGTCCTTCGAGCCGCGCTTGATAAGGCCGGCGCGGAGAGCGTGATTTTCATAGACCCAGTGCTTCCGACTCTTTCGCGCAGGGGCTGCGCCGTGCCCTTCTCGACGGCCGAAGCGATGCTTGCGTGGAACGAAGACAAAAATCTCGAGATGTGGGAGCTTGCGGCGGAGTACGAGGCCGCGCGCGGCGGCACCTCGCGCGATGACGTTTTCGGCAAAATGTCGGCGCTAGTCGAAATCATGGAGCGCGCGCTCGACGGCGGCCTCGCGGGCACGGACTACGCCGACAGGATACTCGGCCCGCAGGCGTATATGATAGACGAGGCGCGCGGGCGCGGCGCGCTGATACCGGGCGACGTGCTGAATTCCGTAATAAAGTCAATAACGGCGATAATGGAGACGAAGAGCTCCATGGGCGTGATAGTCGCCGCTCCGACCGCCGGTTCCTGCGGCTGCCTGCCTGGGACGGTGATAGGCGCTGCGCGCGCCATGGGTATGGGACGCGCCGAAATCACGCGCGCGATACTCGCGGCCGGGCTCGTAGGCATATTCATCGCCGAGGGCGCGACATTCGCCGCCGAGGTCGGCGGCTGCCAGGTGGAGTGCGGCTCGGGATCGGGCATGGCGGCGGCGGGCCTCGTGCAGCTCATGGGCGGAAGCGCGGAACAGTGCGCCGCGGCGGCCTCGATGGCGCTTCAGAATATTACTGGGCTTGCCTGCGACCCTGTGGCGAACCGCGTCGAGGTGCCGTGCCTCGGCAAAAACGTCATGGGCGGCGCGAACGCCATATCCTGCGCGAATATGGCGCTCGCGGGCTACGACAAAGTGATCCCGCTCGACGAGACGATAGCGGCGATGTACGACGTGGGAATGAAGCTCCCAATAGAGCTGCGCTGCACGTACGGCGGCCTCGGCAAAACGCCGTCGTCGCGCAAGATAGCGGAACGCCTCGCGCGCGGCGTTCGCTGACGCAAGACGCGGCGTCCTGCGCGAAATCACCTGGCCGCCGTAAACGGCGGCCTTTTTTCATGCGCCGCGTCGTTTTGCCGGCGCGCGGAAAATATGGTAAAAACATCGCGCGGATATAAAATGCGAGGAAGACGGCGAATTGAGGAAGCTTCGCAGAAAACACGCCGTCGCGCCATGAAGCGGCGGTAAAGTCGCACGTTCAGATAAAAACCCAGAATCGAAGGAGAGATACATAAAATGAACAAAATACCGAGTCCGGACGAAGTTTTCCCGAACGACTACGGGACGACCTGCTTCATCAAGAACGTGATAAAAGCGCCGAACATCATCGTCGGCGACTACACATACTACGATGACGCGAAAGCGCCCGCGGAATTTGAGAAGAACAACGTCCTGTTCAACTATCCTGAGTTCGGCGACAAACTGATAATAGGGAAATTCTGCGGCATCGCGTCGGGCACGAAATTCATCATGGGCGCGGCGAACCACAGGCTGAACAGCGTCTCTGCATACCCGTTCGCGGTCTTCGGCGGCGCGTGGGCCGGCGTCCTGCCGCCGCACCTCGCGCAGATACCGCGCAAGGGCGACACTGTGATAGGAAACGACGTGTGGATAGGGCGCGACAGCGTGATAATGCCGGGCGTGAAGATAGGCGACGGCGCGATAATCGCGGCCTGCTCCGTCGTCGTGAAGGACGTGCCGCCATACTGCCTCGCGGGCGGCAACCCCGCGAAGGTGATAAAAAAGCGCTTCGACGACGAGCTGATAGAGCTTCTGCTCGCCGTCAAATGGTGGGACTTCGGGCCGGAGAAGCTCGCGCGCTTCCTGCCGCTGCTCTGCGATGCGGATCTGGAAAAGGCGCGCGCCGCGCTGAAAGGGGAACTCGGCGCGCAGATTTAGGCAAAAGCTCAGGCTCAGACGGCGGAGGCGCTTTTTTGCGCTTCCGCCGTTTTTTCATGCACGCGCCGCGTTTGTGAAAACGTTTAGGTATGTTGCTCTGGCGTTGCTTTCTTGTTACGTTAGGCAGAAATTCCCTTAACTTTAAATTTTTATAATAAATTTGCTTTGAAGGAGCGAAGAATAAGACATTGGAGGAGATTTGGTTTGAACAAGAAAGTTTTGGGAATCGCCGCGGTAGTGATAATAGCGGCGGCGGCCGCCTTTATGACGATGGGCGGCGGAGAAAACAAGAGCGGCGGCGACGCCGCGCAGAAGGCCGACCTCAACTCGATGACGGCCGAGCAGATACTCGTGAAGGCGAAAGAAGAGGGGCGCGTCGATTCGGTTGGAATGCCGGACTCCTGGGCGAACTGGGTGCAGACGTGGGCCGACCTCAAGGATAAATACGGGATAGAACACACCGACGAGGATATGTCCTCGGCGGAGGAGCTCGCGATATTCGAGGCCGAAAAGGACAACGCGACTAAGGACATCGGCGACGTCGGACAGTCCTTCGGGCCGCTTGCCGAGAGCAAAGGGCTGACGCTCCCCTACAAGACCAGCTACTGGGACGAGATCCCGGCCTGGGCCAAGGACGATAACGGCGACTGGATAGTCGGCTACTACGGCACGATAGCGATAATCACGAACAGAAAGCTCGTGCCGAATCCGCCGAAGTCCTTCGCCGACGTGCTCGAGGGCGACTACCTTGTGACGCCGGGCAACGTCGCGCAGGCGACGCAGGCGCAGAACGCGCTGCTCGCCGCGGCGATAGCGAACGGCGGCTCCGAGACGAACCTCCAGCCGGGCTTCGACTTCTTCCGCAAGCTCGCGGAGCAGGGACGCATAGACAAGGGCGAGCCGAACGTCGCGCGCCTCGAGAAGGGCGAGATAGCCTGCTACTTCATCTGGGACTATAACGCGCTCGGCTACCGCGACCAGTTCAAGGCCAACAACCCCGACGCCGAGTATGACGTCTGCATCCCCGCCGACGGCTCGGTTCAGAGCGGATACGCGACGATAATCAACGCCTACTCGAAACGCCCGCACGCGGCGGCCTTCACGCGCGAGTACATACTCAGCGACGAAGGGCAGATAAACCTCGCGCGCGGCTACGCGACGCCGATACGCAGCAGCGTGGCGCTCCCCGACGACGTGAAGGCGAAGATGCTGCCGAAAGAGCAGTACGCAAAGGCCCGCCCGATACAGGACTTCGCCGCCTGGGAAGAGGCCGTGAAGACCATCGGCACGAAATGGCAGGAAGAGGTAATGGCCTACGCGCAGTAGGGCCGCGTCCCTCGGAGCCCGCTGTTACTTCGCGGGCTCCGTTTTCCTCGTTACGATTGGAGACATCCTTTTGAAAGACAGTAAGAAACTATACCTCGCGGCGCTCGTGCCGTTCGCGCTCATCGCGCTGCTCTTCGAGCTGCTGCCCGTCGCGGCGACGGTCGTCCGCAGCTTCACCGCCGAGGGCGGCGGGCTCACGCTCGGGCACTACGCCGCGGTATTCGGCAAACGGCTCTACCGCACCGCGCTCGTCAACAGCCTCTGGGTCTCGATACTCTCGTCGCTCATCGGCCTCTTCGTCGCCTTCTGGGGCGCGAAGGCCTACAAATCGGCGGGCTCCAAGCTGCGCAATCTTTTCCTGAGCGTGCTCAACATGACCTCGAACTTCTCGGGCATCCCGCTCGCCTTCTCGTACATCATACTCTTCGGCAACGTCGGCGTGATGGTGATGTTCGGCAAGAACCACGGCATAGACGCGCTCGCGTCGTTCAACATCTACAGCATCTGGGGGCTGTTGCTCTGCTACGTGTACTTCCAGATACCGCTCGCGACTCTGCTGCTCATCCCGGCCTTCGACGGCCTTAAGAAAGAGTGGCGCGAGGCCGTCGCGCTCCTCGGCGGCGGCGAAGCCGTCTACTGGTTCAAGGTCGGCCTGCCGAACCTGCTGCCGAGCATACTCGGGACGTTCAGCGTGCTCTTCGCGAACGCGGTCGCGGCCTACGCGACGGCCTACGCTCTGATGCAGAACAACTTCGCGCTGCTGCCGATAAAAATTTCTGAACAGTTCATCGGCGACGTCGTGCAGCGGCGCGAGTTCGGCTCGGCGCTCGCCGTCGTGCTGATGCTGCTCATGACGGCGACGATATGGATAAACGACAAAATCCTCAAGATGAGGACGAAAAAGGCGAAGTGAGGCGCGAGAGATGAAATCGAAAACAGGCGGGAAATTCGCGATAATCGTCATAACAGCCTATCTTCTGCTGCCGCTTTTCCTGACGCTCGTCTATTCGCTCTTCACCGAGTGGATGGACGTTCTGCCCGAGGGCTTCACGCTGCGCTACTACGCGGAGATTTTCGGCGACCGGATATTCTGGGCCTCGCTCGCGCGCACGGTCGTGATTTCTTTCATCCCCGTGGTCATAACGGCGGCGGTGCTGCTTCTCGCGATGTACGCGGTCGCGCTCTATATGCCGGCGCTCGACAAATATCTCCAGATAATATGCACGATCCCCTACGCGATACAGGGCATAATACTTCCGGTAAGCGTGCTCTCGCTCTACGCGGGCGCGCCGTGGCCCTTCTCGAACCGCATAGTGATGCTCGTGCTCACGTACTGCGTCGTCATCCTCCCCTATATGTACCAGGGGATAAAGAACAGTCTCGTCAGCGTGGACGCGCTGCGTCTCGTCGAGGCCGCGGAGATGCTCGGCGCGGACAAGTTCTATGCGTTTTTCAGGATAATCGTCCCCTGTATGCTCTCGGGCGTCGTCATAGCCTCCATGCTCTCGATAGCGCTCATCTTCGGGGACTTCGTTATCGTCAACACGATAGGCGGAAGTTACTACTCGACGGCGCAGATGTATCTTCTGAAGAAGATGTTCATTTCGGGCCAGCTCACGAGCGCCGTGATAATGGTGCTCTTCGTCGTAACGCTGCTTATTTCTGCGGCGGTATTCTGCTTCAAATCGAAGGCGGAAACTTCCGCCGGGGAGGTCAAAAAGTAATGAGTTACATAAAGTTTGAGAACGTGGTCAAAAAATTCGGGGACAACATGGTCTTGAAGGGCATAGACCTCGAGATAGAGCGCGGCGACTTCGTGACGCTCTTGGGCCCCTCGGGCTGCGGCAAGAGCACTCTGCTGCGCTGCCTGTCGGGCCTCGAGGACGTCAGCGGCGGGCGCATCTTCCTCGACGGCAGGGACATCACATACACGGAGCCGAGCAAGCGAGAAATAGGGATGGTCTTCCAGCAGTACAGCCTCTTCCCGAACATGAACGTCTTCGACAACATCGCCTTCGGCCTGCGCATGAAGAAGACGCCGCAGGACGAGATAGCCGCGAAGGTCAGGCGTGCCGTCGAGATGGTCGCGCTCGAAGGACGCGAGAACGCGATGCCCTCCGAGCTCTCCGGCGGGCAGCAGCAGCGCGTCGCGCTCGCGCGCTCGATAGTCACCGAGCCGAAGGTGCTGCTGCTCGACGAGCCTCTTTCCGCGATAGACGCGAAGCTGCGCAAGTCGCTTCAGAAAGAAATCCGCCGCATACAGCGCGACATGGGCATAACGACCGTCTTCGTCACGCACGACCAGGACGAGGCGATGGTCATGTCCGACGTGATACACCTCTTCAACGCGGGGCGCATCGAGCAGTCCGGCACGCCGATACAGATGTACACGAAGCCTGCGAGCACCTTCGCCGCGAGCTTCATCGGGAACTACAATATCCTGTCGAACCGCGCCTTCTCAGAGCTGACCGGCGTCAGCTACTCCGACTCCAACGAAGTCGCCGTGCGTCCCGAGACCGTCGAGCTCTCGCAGGACTTCGCGCCGGTCGACGGGGCCTACCAGTTCGACGGCAAGATAGTCGATCAGACGCCGCGCGGCAACGTGCTTCGCTACCGCATACTCGCGAACGGCCATGAGATACTCTCCGACACGCTCTTCCGAAGCAAGGCGCTCTTCGCGAACGGCGACACGGTCCACATCACGATAATGGACAGAAACTGCATAAGGCTGTAACGCCATGGAAGACATACGCGGCTTCTCCGAAAAGGGGAACTGGTACAAAGGCAACCTGCACAGCCACACGACGAACTCGGACGGGCGCCTCACGCCGTCCGAATCCGTCAGGATGTTCCGCGAGCACGGCTACAGCTTCCTCGCGATAACCGACCACGACCGCTACAGCGACTACCGCGCGGACTTCGACGGCGACGATTTCATAATACTGCCCGGCTACGAGGCATCCGCGGTGCTCTACAAAGATTTCGGCCTCAAAAAGCGGCTCAGGGTCCACCATGTCAACGCGATACTCGGCACGTCGCGCATGGTGCGCGAGGCGCGCGAGCCGCTGCCGGAACATCTCGAGTTCCTGCCGCAGCGCGTCTGCTTCAAGGAGTGGAACGGCGCGGCGGTGCTGCGCGACATGGTGGAGCGGATGCGCGGCATGGGCTTCATCGCGATGTACAACCACCCGATATGGTCGCGCGTCTCCGAATACGAGTTCGCGGGCGAAGAAGGCATATTCGCGCTCGAGATATTCAACTACGACACGGAGAACGAAAGCGGCACCGGCTTCGACACAGTCCACTGGGACACGATGCTGCGCGCGGGGCGGCGCGTCTGGGGAACGGCTACCGACGACAACCACAACGAAGGGCTGTTCGACGACTCCTGCGGCGGCTGGGTCACGGTGCGCGCGCCGGAGCTGACGCACGACGCGATAATAGAAAACCTGCTCGCGGGGAATTTCTACTCCTCGGCTGGGCCTGAGATATACGACTGGGGCGTGCGCGGCGGACGCGCCTTCGTCGAGTGCTCCAAAGTCAACAGGATAAACTTCATCGCTGGCGGCGAAGTCGGCGACGGGACGACCGTCATGGGCGAAGCCCTCGAAGATTCGCTCTCGTGCGGAGAATACAAACTGAAAGGCCGTGAAACCTACGTTCGCGCCGAATGCGTAGACAAATATGGAAGAAAAGCGTGGACGAACCCGATATTTCTGAAAAAGTAGCGCAAGATACTGAAATTCTCGTACAGATGCGCCGCGCCTGCGGCGTCGAAAGGAACCACAAAGAAACACAATGAGTTATTTTACAGAGCAAATCTACGAATTTGGTAAAAATTACATGGGAAAAGAACTTCCGCAGAAAATGGAAGACATCGCGGCGGACCTCTTCGCCGACAGCATGGGGTGTATGAAGGCCGGGCTTTACGAAAGCTCAGCCCGGTCTTTGATTGCATATCTCAACGCGAAAAAAGGGCTGGACATATCAGACCCGGAACGCCTGGCGGAACGTCTCGACGCCGAGGAAAAGGCGCTGTTCTACGGATTCATATCGCACAGCTTCGACTTCGACAACTCTTCAAACATAATAGGACATAATTCGGCTGTGCTCTTTCCTGCGCTCCTGTCGCTTTCGGACGTTACGAAGGTATCGGGGAGAGATTTTATCCGCGCGTATCTGCTCGGTACCGAGGTCAGCTTCAAGATAGCCTCGTTCATGATACCGGGCATGAACTTCCGCGGCTTCCACATTACGCCTGTCTTCGGCGTCATCGGCGCCGCCGCGGCATGCGCGTGGCTGCTGCGGCTCGATGAAGCGCGGTTCGTCAACGCGCTCTCGATAGCGGTATCGCAGTGCTCAGGCCTCATGGCGCAGTTCGGCTCAATGATGAAGTTCTGCCACTGCGGCATCGCGGCAGCGGGCGCGGTGCGCGCCGTCCTCATGGCGCGCGCGGGCGTTACGGGCAAGCCGGACGTGCTCGAGGGCAAAAGCGGATTCTTTCAGGCCTACTATCAGCCCGTATCGGCTGAAACTCTCAGCCTCGGCGAGCCGTGGAACATGCTGAAGGAAAGTTTCCTTATCAAGGCATATCCATGCTGCAGCGCTTCGCACTCGGCGATATGCGGAATGCAGAATTTTTTGAAAGAGACCGGGACCGACCCGCGCGACATAAAATCCGTAAAAGTCTACGTTCCCAGGTACACGACCAACAACCTCATCTACAGCCGCCCGCGCAGCGGGACCGAGGCAAAATTCTCGATGAACTTCGCAGTGGCGAACGTGATGAAGAACTTCGACTACGACTTCGGGGCCTTCGCACCCGAGAACATGGATAGCCCCGTGCTTCGCGACTACATGGACAGGGTCGAAATGACAGTTACGGACAGATATCCCGACTTCGTCGAAGCTGAGCCCTGCGTCCTGAAAATAGAGACGGAGGGCGGAACGTACGAAAAGGAGATACCGTTCGGCCTCGGACGCACGCTCGACTCGCCGCTCAGCCGCGAGCAGCTTCTCAAAAAATTCGTCATGTGTACGAAGGGACGTTTCGCCTCGCCAGAAGAGACGTTCGACAAAATGCACGCAGTCGCCTGCGCGCCCGAGATACGCTTCAACATCTTCAAAGGAGAAATACAGTAATGAAAATGAATCTTTCAGCGCAAATGCTCGCCGCTACCGTGCTTGGAGCCGCGGCGGGACTGATCCTCCAGACTGCCGGCTCGGCTGACGTCGCCCGCACGTTCATCGCGCCTGTAGGGACGCTCTTTCTCAACCTCATGCAGATGATAATAATCCCGCTCATCTTCTGCACTCTAGTCACAGGAGTCTACGAGATAAACGACATCAAAAAATACGGAAGCATCGGGGCAAAGACGCTCGTCGCGTTCTTTGTGATGACGCTCATATCGACGGCCATCGGACTCGGCGTCGGCGAACTCTTCGGCGTAGGCAAAGGCGTCTCCTACGAGGCGGCCGGCGGCGTGACCGTACCCCCCGCTGTCAGCGTCATAAAGACGATAATAAACTTTGTCCCGTCGAACATCTATAAGGCGCTCAGCTCAGGCGACATGGTGGCGATAGTCGTCTTCGGCGTCTTCCTCGGCATAGGCATGATATGCAGCAAGGAGGCGGCGCGTCCGCTCTACGACGTCCTCGCCGCGGGCAAAGCCGCCATATCGAACATAACGTCGTTCATAATGAAGCTCGCGCCCATCGGCATATTCGCGATAGTCACGGAGACGATGGCGGTCAACGGCATCGACATGCTGCTCTCGATGGCGGGGCTGATACTCGCCGTCTACCTCGGCTTCCTGCTCAACAACCTGATAGTCTACGGCGGCTGCGCAGCGATATCGGGGACCGGCGTGGGAAATTTCTATAAAGCGACGTTCGGGGCGCAGGTCTTCGCCTTCACATCTCAGACTTCCGCCGCCGCCATTCCGTTTGAGAATGAGGCGCTAGACAAACTCAAGATATCCGAAACGGTCAAAAGCTTCGTCATACCGCTCGGCAACGCGATGCACAAAAACGGCACGGCGCTGTATCAGTGCGTATTCACCGTATTCCTCGCTAACTACTACGGCATAGAGATAAGCCCCTCGCTCTTCATCTCAGTCATGATCGCCGCGACGGTCTCCGCGATGGGCACCGCGGGCATACCGCAGGGCGGCATGGTCACGCTCGGCATGGTGCTCGCCGCGGCCGGCGTGCCGATGGAGGGCGTCTCGCTGGTCGCCGGCCTCATTGCGATAATAGGCATGGGCAGCACGGCGAACAACGTAGGCGGAGACATGGCCGCGGCGCTCCTCGTGGACAGACGCAGATAGCCTTCACCCCATATCATCTCCTCGATACATAAACGCGGCGCGGTACGTGCGCCGCGTTTATGCTTATACGCACGGCGGCCGGACCGGCGCTCTCCATGCCGCCCGCGCGCGGCTGAATCTTCACATACTCCGCCTCCGATGATAAATTAGAAGCCGCGCAAAAAACGGGCAGTTCGGAGGAAGCGAGTATGGAATTTGAAGTGAGGGCGAACGCGCACAGAAGGAAAAAGGCTCTTTTTGTCGAAGCCGCCTCCGCGTTCATGGCGGGCGCGCTGACGTGGTTCGTCAATCTGGATTTTATGGCGGGGTACTTTGAACGGGAAAAGGCCGCCTATCCGCTATTCGTCGGGCTCATCGCGCTGTTCGCGCTGCTTTTCCTCTGCGGCCTGTACATCGCGGCCCGTCCGCGCATCGTAGTGAAGGGCGGAAACGCCGCGGTCTTTTACCCGATGTTCCGCCGTTCCAGGCGCGCGGCGCTCGCGGAGATAACGCGCCGCGAAGTGCGCGAGCTGCGTTTCGGCGCGGAGGCGCAGGCCTCTGCCGCAGGGGCGGCTGGAGGGATCGCGGGATACGCTTTCGGTAAAGCGCTGTTTTCCGCGCTGGAAGCTCCCGACGGCGGCGTCCGCCAATACACATACTACCGCGGCGGCACGAAGCTGATAACGATCCGCACGAGCGACATGGAAAACGCCGAGCGCTTCGACGCGCTGGTGCGCGCGCACTGCCTCGGGGACGCGGCGGCGCTGAGCTGGCCGAGCGCGTGAAAACGCCGCGCGCCGCGAAAACACAATATAGGTGCCTTAACTTTTACATAACAACAACACCGTCGTTCCGCAAATGTTTTGTGCGGAACCTCCGTCCTAAACACCGGGGCTGAACGAAGCGCTATAGCTGCAAAAGCTGCTGCGTGATATGGTACGGAGGCCCAGCAGAGCCTGCCACGTTTCACCGGGCACAGGAGATTTGCGGGGCGGCATGATTTTTTTGATGAAAAGTTAATTGACTATATCCATGATGCCGGCCTGAGACTGCGTAGCGTTCCTGAAGATAAGGACTCAGCGCGAAACGGGCCGCGTCGAAGAAAGCCGCGCCGCGCCGGCAAAGTCTCCAAACGAAACGACGAACGGGCGCGCGCTCAGGAATAGAAGAAGCCTGACGGCGGTAATGCGCTCCTCATACTGCCTACGCCGCCTCCGAGAGCGCGGACGGAAGCGTCCCTCGGCAATATCGTTTCCACAATACAACAACGCGGCGCATTAAATGCGCCGCGTTGTTGCTTACGCGTATGATTGGTAGCGAACATACGTCACGTAACGTGGGTTGGATCAATTACCTCTTGGGCTCGACTTCGGTTTTTTTATTGAAAACGTATGAATCTCCGAGGCCCATGGCGTTGGCTTTCTCATAAACCTTCGTAGCGACCGCCACGTCCATGGCCCCCGTTCCTATCGGTATGCAGACGATGCGCTCGTCGGCCTTGATGTGCCCGTCCTTTTTCCCTGCGACCAGCTCGCCTATCGTCCCGGCGAGCATCTCTTCCTTAAATTTACCCTGATCGACGACGCTCTTCAGCGCTCCTCTGTGCATCGTCTGCCCTATCGAATCGACGAACACTCTGTCGGCAGACAGGAGAAGCTCGTCTTCACATTCGGTGAACGAGCCCATCGGGAAAATTATCTGCCCTGGCTTAAACCATTCGTTCCTGATAAATTTGTTCTTCGCGTGAGTGACGGAGACTATTACGTCGGTGCCGTCGAATATCGCCTCAGGAGAGGTCACGGGCGTGATGTTCAGCTTCGTCAGCGGCGCCATCTCGGCAACGTATTTCTTAAGCGCTTCGTCGCTTATGTCGTATACCTTGACCTCTTCTATTTCGAATACTTCCGCGAAGGCCAAAAGCTGAGTGCGTCCCTGCGCTCCGGCCCCGCTTATTCCGAGCTTGATCTTTTTCTTGTCGAGCATATATTTCGCGGCGACTGCGGCCTGTGCGCCGGTGCGGTAATTCGTTATCTGCTCGCCGTCCATTACGCAGCGGAAGACGCCGGTCTCCGGGTCGAAAAGTGAAATAAGGGCGATGATGTACGGGAGCCCCCAAGACGGATTGTTCAAAGAGCCGGTGACGCACTTGATACCGGCGCTTTTCATGCTGTGGATGTATGCCGGCATCCCGTTGAGACCGTTTTTATAAGGCGGCCATTCAGCGTCTTCTCCGAGCTCGAGCGTCACCTTCGTAGGACACACGACCTCGCCGTTCCCCCAGTCGCGAAAAGCTATTTCACAGGCTTCAACAGTATCCTTCATCGTAAGCATTTCATGTACGACATCGGCGTTGATAAGTTTGCAAGGCATTGAATTTTCCTCCGTTCAGATTTTTGATTTCGATTTATATCAATAACTTAGCTGCGCTTTGCCGCAGCAGAGCTATTGCCGCGTTTAAAACGGGCCCAGTTTGATTATTGTCGCCACTATCAGCAGCCCGGCCGCGAGCAGAGTCCACATGACCATTATAGGCCACACAAACTTCACCCATTTTTCGTAAGGCACTCCGGCGAGCCCTATCGCAGCCATGAGCGTCGGCTGTATCGGCGATATCGAGTTCGTGATGCCGTCGCCAAACTGGAAGGCGAGGACGGAGACCTGTCTCGTGACGCCCAATATATCTCCGAGCGGGGCGAGTATCGGCATCGTCGTCGCTGCCTGTCCGGAGCCTGAGGCGAATATGAAGTTGAGCGCCGTCTGGACGATAAGCATGCCTACAGCGGATATACTTGCAGGAAGCCATCCCACTATAGCGGCGAGGGCGTTTATTACGGAATCCATAATATGTCCTTCGTCCAAGACGACGACGATGGCTCTAGCAAGGCCTATGCAGATGGCGGTGAAGCACATCTCCTTCGCGCCGATTAAGAAATTCTCCGCTATTTCCTCCGCGTTCAGCTTTCCTATAATTCCGCATATGACGCCCATAATGAGAAAGATCGTTATGATTTCCTGGAGGTAATAACCCTTTGCGAGAACTCCCCACACGAGATACGCGAATCCGGCTATTATCACGCCCAGTATAGCTTTGTCCCTCTGAGTGAGAGGGGAGTTGTCGAAGGCGATATCCAGATTATCCGCCTTGATCCCGTATATCACGCTTTTTGTCGGGTCCTGTTTCACTTTTTTGGCGTAGCGCATAATCCACCACCATACCAAAATATAAAACAAGAACATGGAAAGGAATCTGAATTCCATGCCGGAGAAAAGCGGAAGCTCGGCGATCCCCTGCGCTATTCCGGTATTAAACGGGTTCATCGGACCGGCTGTGTATCCGGTATAAGCGCCGAGATAAACCATCGCGGCGCCGACTACGGCGTCATAGCCAACGCCCTTCGCGATGGCGACGGCTATTGGTATAAAGATAAGCGTCTCTTCCGCCGCGCCGAATGTCGCGCTGCATAAGGATATTACCAGCATCGTCGCTGGTACGAGCAGATGTTCACGTCCTTTCAGCTTGATTATGGCGCGGTTTATCACCCTGTTTATCGTCCCGGTAGCGTTGATGATATGAAAAACCGAGCCTATCAGCAACACAAAGAAGATAATTTCGCTGGCGGCGTTCAGCCCCTTAGGAAGGGCCATAAAAGTGTCAAACAGGTTTACCGGTGTCTGGCCGACCTTGTGGAAGGTGCCGGGAATAACCAGCGTGCGTCCGGTCTGCTCGTCCGTGACGCGGTTGTATTCGCCTGCCGGTATGACGTAAGTTCCAATCGCAGCCAGCAGGATCAAAGCTGCGATCAAAACATATGTATGCGGTATTTTTTGGACTTTAAGCCATGACATCTGTATCGCCCCCAATATATGGTTATTCTCCGTTAAGAGTTTTCTTTATGCCGTCGATGGACGGCGCCGCGAAGCCCATAGCTTTGAGCCCTCGTCCCGTGCGCCTGAAATCCGTATCGTTCACGATGCCGGCCAGGTTGATTATCGCGTCTACCGTCGGGGTCTCCATGCCTGCGATGTCGCCTAGCTCGGCGAGGGGGACCAGCAGATACGGCACGTCCTCTGTGAGATATCTGTGCGTAAGCGTCTGCGGCGAATCCTTTCCCATCTTGCTGTATACAGGGTGAGTGCTGAAGATGTCGTGCAGGCATGAATAGTTCGAGCCGTCGAGGTCGTAGTTCGAAAGAGCGTCCTCGAATTCCGTTACGAGCTTATAGCCGAAGACCCCCGCGACGGCGAGCCGTTCTTCGTCCATCTTTTCCATGACCTTGCACACGGAGGCCGTCATGCCGTCGTTATAAAATCGGAAGCGTTCGCCGCACTCTATACGGCCAGCGTTCATGATCATAGTTGGACAGTGTATTATCATGTTGGTATTCGCCAGCGCGACGGCCATGACGCTAGGGTGCGCAGTTAGACGCAGCGGGAGGACGGCCTGCAGCTTCTCCCTGAGCTTTTCAATATCTCCCGCCGGGATCGCCGACATCGACATGCTTCCCTTGACGCCGAAAACGTTGCAGCTTCTGTCTGAGTTCAGCCTAGCAGCGTATGGGATGGTATCTGCTTCGCCTATCAGCACGTCGTGTTCGTTGCCGTTGGCTTTAAGCCTGGAATACAGCGAAATTGAGCCGAAGTTGCCCGGCATAATGAAGACGGACTGTCCTTCTTTGATGTGCGGGACCATATAGTCGAACGCCGATTCCTGTCCGAAGGAGGGCATGACGACGAATATGATCTCCGCGCCCTTCATGGCCTCTTCCGCGTCGGTGGTGACGCACGAAAGACGCACCTTGCCGGTGACCGCGCCTGTCGCCTCCAGTTCGCCGCCGTTTGCCCTCAGGTGTTCTATATTGGCCTTAAATGCCGGATTTTCCCATAATCTTATATTATGACCGCGTAACGTTAAATCACAAGCCAATGCGCTTGCACCGTTGCCTGCGCCGAAGATAGCGATATCCATAGACCGTCACTCCTCAAGTGTTGTCGTTGCCTCGTATTTCAAAAATTAAGGATACATTTAACGTATACGTTATATGTACTCATTATATTGCTTTTTGGGGACGTGTCAAGGAATTACGCGGACATTGCGCGCATAAAATATATTTTGCTATTTTATGAAATGAAAATAGAAAAAGAGTTTATTAAATGAGGCGATTAAGCCTATATAAATAACTTTGTAGACCGTTTATACCGGTGCGGTTGTCCTCGCACGGCATAGTGTGGGGTTGATTTTTGTAGAAGCGTTTATATAAGGAATAAATCTTTATATTCTTCCCATTTAGGGTGCGTCTTGATATATCTAGTGGCTATGACGGTTTCTCTGAGATGGTCCAGCACTTTTCTCACTGCGTCTATGTGATCTCTTCGCTCTATGCTGGCTACTATTTCCTTGTGCTGGCCTATCATTTTGTTGTTCAGGTCCTTGTACTGATTGAGGTCTCTGCTCACTCTGTACAACCCTGCCTCGTAGAACAGCTCGTACATACATATGCGCAGATATACGCGCTTTAGCGAGCTTACTAAATAATCGTTGCCGGATATAGAAGCTAGGGTAATATGAAATCCGTCGCTGAGATCCTTGTATGTATCTGAAATCTGTGTCTCGCTTATCTGGATCTCCGCCTCTATCGCGGCTTCTACTTTTTTCTTGGCATGGCTGTCCCACTTGGCGCAAGCGAGCACGACCGACGTCGTTTCGAGCCTTTCTCTGAATATATAGACCTCGAATAGGTCGGTCCTAGAAAGCTTGGGAAACACGTATCCCCTCTGGTTCCGCCGTTTCTCAAGGATGCCGTCAAGCACCAGCTGATCCAGCGCAGCGCGGATAGGGGTTCTGCTTACGCCTAAGGATTTTTCAAGATCGGTTTCAAAAAGCTTCGCGCCAGGAAAAATCTCTTTATGCTGAATCGCCGTCAGTATATGCTCTATCGCCGCATCCTGCGCCGAGGTTTTTATCGCCATAGTTGAACGCCTGCTCCTATTCGGTTAAATATCATACTTTGTGATATTATACGCTTTTAATGCGAAACAGACAATTCTCTTTAAATAAATAGCTCAGGAGACGGCACCGTCCCATGAGCTATAGTTTTAGTCAGCTGCCGTATTATAGCGCCGCTTATCTCGCGCCGTATTCCGCGAACGCCTCGGCTAGTCTTCTCAGCCCCTCGCCGGCGGTTTCGGGGGCTACTTTGGCGAAGGAGAGGCGGAATGAACGGCGGCCGTTTTTTGCTTCGTCCATCGTGTAGAAGGCGCTGCCGGGGATTATGCCCACTTTCTTTTTTTCTACGGCGAATCGTGCGAGCGCGGTCATGTCGTCCACTCCGTCGGCTTCTCCCCAGATGAAGAAGCCGCCTTTCGGGCGGTTGGTGCGGACGCCGAGCGGCGCGAGGTGCTCGTCTATAGCGCGCAGCATTCCGTCGCGGCGCTCGCGGTAGGCCGCGCGCAGGAATTCCACGCGTTTGCCGAAATCTATGCCGGAGAGGTAGGCGTGGAGCCCTTTCTGAAGAATAGCGGGGCGCGTGAGGCCGGCGCTGACGCGGAATGCGTTGAGGTGCGGGATTATCGCGTCGGGCACTACGAGCCAGCCGCAGCGCATTCCGGGCGCTACGAGTTTGGAGAAGCTGTTGGAGTGGAGCACGCGCCTGTCGTCTCCCGCCAGCTTCAGGTAGGTCGCCGTCGGCTCGCCGTCGTAGCTGAGGTAATGGTACGGGTCGTCTTCGAATACCGGCACGTCGTAGCGGCGCGCTATTTCGAGTATCGCGGCGCGGCGCTCGAGCGGCGATGTGCGTCCGCTCGGGTTCTGGAAGTTCGGTATGGTGTAGAGGAAGCGCACGCTGCGTTTTTTGAGGATTTTTTCAAATTCCTCCGGTATTATGCCGTCGTCGTCGGAAGGTACGCCGACGCAGTTCGCGCCCTGTTTGCGGAAGGTGAGCAGCGTCTCGGTGAAGGTTGGCGCTTCGACGAGGACGGTGCAGCCCGGGTCGATGAGAGTCTCGGCGACTAGTTCTATCGCTTCGCCGGCGCCGTTGGTGAGCAGTATGTTGTCGCTCGTCACCCAGTCGGGGATCATGCCGTCGGCGCGCATTCTGTCGGTTATCCAGTCGCGCAGCTCGCGCAGGCCGAAGTCCTCTTTGGCGTAGCCGAGCAGCGACAGGTCGTCGAATATTGTTTTGAACGCCTCTTTCAGCTCTTCCGTCGGGTAAAGGTCCGCCGACGGCTCGCCGGCGGTCAGCGATATCGCGTTGTGCTTTATCGCGAGCTTTATCATTATCCCTATTTCGGTCGGGTCGAGCCGTTCCTTCGCCATCGTGCTGAGCTGGTATCTGAAGTCGAATTTTCCGTCCATCGTCACGCCTCCGCTTTTTGTTATGTTCCAGGCGCTATTATACCGCGCCGCCGCACGCTATTTTCTGAATATCTCCGTTACTCTGTCGAGTATGCCGTTGAGCTGTGCGATAGCGATGCCGTAGTTCGTTATCGGGATTCCGGCTTCGCGCGCCTCTATTATGCGGGACATGAGCTGCTTGCGCGTGAACATGCAGCCGCCGCAGTGGAGTATGAGCGCGTATTCTTTAAGGTTTTTCGGGAAATCCTGCCCGGCGCTGATGTCTACGGCGAGTGCCTCTCCGGCCTTTTGGCGCAGCCAGCGCGGCAGCTTTTCGCGGCCTATGTCTTCGTTCAGCGGCGCGTGGGTGCATGCCTCGGCTATGAGCACTTTGTCGTGCGGGCCGAGTTTTTCTATCGCTTTCGCGCCTTCGATGAAAACGGACAATTCGCCTTTGGCGCGCGCCATTATTATGGAGAACGAGGTGAGCGGCACTTCGCGCGGGAGCGACGCGTTTACGCGCGCGAAGACCTGGGAGTCGGTTATTACGAGCGCCGGCGGCTCTTTGAGCGACGCGAGCGTCTCCTCGAACCTGTCCGCGGTGCAGACGAAGGCGCTGCCGCCGTTGTCGAGTATGTCGCGGACGACCTGCACCTGCGGCAGTATCAGACGGCCCTTCGGGGCCTGTATGTCCTGTGGCGCGACGAGGACGATTTTCGCGCCCGGCTCGTATAGGTCGCCGGTCAGAGCCGGGGCCTCGAAGTCCGACGGCGCGTGCTTCACTATCGCGGAGAGCAGAGCGGCGCGGCAGCTTTTATCGTTCGCCGAGACCGCGGCGAAGGGGACGCCGAGTTCCGCCTCGAGCTTCGCGCGCAGGCGCTCCGCTTCGTCCGGCGTGAGCGTGTCGGTCTTGTTGAGCGCGCCTATCGCGGCGGTGTTTCTCGCGCGCAGCTCGGCGAGCCAGCCGCGCTCGAGCGACGGGTCGTCCGCGTTCTCCGCCGCGACGACGAGGACGGCGAGGTCCGTTCTGTCCATCATATCCTTGGAGCGCCCGATGCGCAGAGCTCCGAGGTCGCCCTCGTCGTCGAGCCCAGCCGTGTCGATGACGGCTATCGGGCCGAGCGGCAGCAGCTCCATGCTTTTTATGACAGGGTCGGTGGTGGTGCCGGCGTGCTCGGAGACGAGCGCCGTCTGCTGTCCAGTGACGAGGTTTATGAGGCTCGACTTTCCGGCGTTGCGCCGCCCGTAGAAGGCTATGTGCAGCCGGTTCGAGCGCGGTGTGTCTGTGAGCGCCATTTTCGTACGCCTCCTTTATTTTTTAGAGACGGCGGCTTTTACCGTGACGCCGCCTATTTTGCCGAGCCGCCCCGTGAGCGCGCTGATGTCGTCCGTCGTGCCGTCGAGCACTACGGAGATGACCGCGACGCCGCGCTCGCGGTACGGTATGCCGAGGCGGCCGACTATAAGGCCGCTGAATTTGTGCAGAGTTTCGTTGACTTCCTGTACGCTGTCCGGATTTTCGACGATTATCGCCGCCACGCCTATTCTGTTTGCCTCCATGCTCGTCCCCCCAAAATATGGAAAAAGGGGCCTTTTCGTGAGAAAAGTCCCCTTCGATGTCATTCGCCGGGCTTTTCCCCGCCCGCGGAAAGCTCCCCGGGAACGGAACGCCGTTTGTTTAATTATACCCCGGCGGCGGAAGTTTTACGCGGCTTTCTTCGCCGGCAGCGGGTATTTCGCTTTGTCGACCGCGTCCTGTTCTTTGTAGAATTCCTCGATTTTCGCGAGGATGTAGCGGCGCTTTTCTTTCTCGCTCAGCTCAGGCGGGAGCTTCGCGGGGTCTATCGGGTCGCCGAAGGTCACGGTGAGCTTGCGCGGGCGCGGAAAGCGCATGTGCGGCGCGAGCGCGCGCCATGTGCCGGCCGCGTAGGTCGGGATGACGGGCGCGCCGGTCTTGAGCGACATTATCGCGACGCCGCCTTCGAGCGGCTGAAGCGTCCCGTCTTCCGTGCGGTGCCCCTCCGGGCAGATGAATACGTTGTAGCCTTCTTTTATGAAGCCCATTACGAGACGCAGAAGTCCCGCGGAGCTGTTCTTGTCTTCCTGTGAAACAGGAACCGCGCCCATCGCGCGCAGGTACGCGCCGAACGGGCGGAACGAGAACAATTTGTCCCACGCGATGAATTTCAGATAGCCCGGAAAAAAGGCGTAGCCGACGACCGGCGGGTCGAGATAGCTCGCGTGGTTCGAGGCGATTATCACGGGGCGGTCCTTCGGTATCTTTTCTTTGCCGTATACCGAGAGGCGGTGATAGAGTGTAAAATATATCGTGACGACGACGCGGGTCACGAAGTAGACCCAGTTTCGCTGTGATTTCATTTCTGCTTCCTCCTAAAGCGTTACTCCAGGATAGGATAACGCGAGCGGGGGCGGTTGACAAGCGCCGGAGGCGACGCATGAGGGACGACGCGAAAAATTCCGAAAAGAAGGGGAGCGCTGGCTTCTGGCGCACGCTCGGGCGAGATTTCTTTCTCGGCTGCGTCGCGCTGCTGCCGCTGGCGCTGCTCGTATTCGTATTCTATTATCTCGTCTATCTCTGCGAGATGTTCGGTTCGCTCATCTTCGGCTTCACGCAGTCGCGCCGCTCCACGGCCCTGATAATAGTCTTCCTCGTCTGTCTGCTGATATACATCGGGCGCAAGCTTCGCCGCCGCGAACGCTCGCTGCTGAGCCTGCTCGAGCAGCTTGTCATTACGAAGATCCCGGTAGTCGGCGGCTGGTACGCGACCTTCCGCGATATATTGCAGACCTTCACGGCGAGCGGAGGCTCGAGCTATCTCGGCACGGTGAAGATTCCCGTCGGCCCGGGCTACATAATCGCCTTCGTGTCGAAGCGCGAGGAGCGCCCCGACGGCTCCGTGGGCGTCACTGTCTTCGTCCCGACTTCGCCTAACCCTACGACGGGCTTCGTGCTCTTCTTTGACGAGCGCGACATCGAATATCTCGACATACCGCCCGAGAAGGCGTTTACGATGATAATTTCGCTCGGCGTAAAATCGTGAGGAAATTGCGTAAAAAGAAACGACAACTTGAAAATTCCGTGTATAATGAGACGGGACTTCGGATCAACTAAGGCTCGGACCGGGCCATAAACAACAGGGAGGTTACTTTTATATGGAACAGATTCGCAATCTTGATCAGCTTCTTGAGCACGCGAAGGCGGTAGGCCCCAAGAAGATCAGCGTAGCGCGTGCCGAAGACGCCGAAGTAATGGAGGCGGTCGAAAGCGCCCGCAAGGCCGGGATCGCCAACGCCGTCCTCGTAGGCGACGAAGACAAGATAAAGGAAGTCGCAGCTTCGCTCGGAATCGACCTCGCCAATTACGAGATAGTCGACGAGAAGGGCGGAGAGGCCGCCGCGGCTCTCAAGGCCGTCGAGCTCGTATCGACCGGGCAGGCGCAGATAGTCATGAAGGGAATGGTCGCGACCGCGAACTTCCTGCGCGGCGTGCTCAACAAGGAAAAGGGCCTCCGCAGCGGAAAGACGCTTTCGCACGTCTACATCCACGAAGTCAAGGGCTACGACCGCATCTTCTTCGTATCCGACCCGGCCTTCAACATGTATCCCGACATCAAGGTCAAGGTAGACATCGTCAAGAACGTCGTCGAGCTCGCGCACGCTTTCGGCGTCGCCTGCCCGAAGGTCGCCGCCCTCGCCGCCGTCGAGGTCGTCAACCCCGACATGCCGCCGACCATCGACGCCGCGCTGCTCACTCAGATGAACCGCCGCGGACAGATCAAAGGCTGCATAATCGACGGGCCTCTCGCTCTCGACAACGCCGTCTCGCCGCACTCGGCCGAGCACAAGGGCATCAAGTCCGAGGTCGCCGGCTACGCCGACATCCTCCACGTGCCGAACATCGAGGCCGGCAACATCCTCGCGAAGTCGATAGTCTACTTCGCGGAGAACAAGACGGCCGCCATCGTGCTCGGAGCCAAGGCTCCCGTCATCCTCACGAGCCGCGCCGACTCGCCCGAGACGAAGCTTCTCTCGATAGCGACCGCCTGCGCCCTCGCCGCTCACCAGGGCAAATAGTAAGTCAGCCTTATGAAGAAGGGGGGATTCCCCCTTCTTTCTTTTTATTATGGACTGCGGATTCAGAAGTGAAGTAACAGTACTGCCGTCGCCCTTCGGGGACACCGGCGTGCGCGTCAGCCGGCTCTTTCCGGTAGAACCGGACGGCACGCACGCGCTGCTGCTGCACGGCGTTCACAGCAGCGCCAACCTCGGCCATCGAAACAAGTTCCGTCACCTTGCGGAAATCCTCGCCGCGCGCGGCGTGACTCCGTGGCTCTGCGAGACGAGCCGCGTCTCCGTCAGCCGCGAGGAATGCGGCGACGAGCCGCTCGCGTGGATAGAAGAGTCCTTCGGAGGCAAAACATTCGCCGAGGAGCACGACGACTGCCTTGCGGCGCTGCGCCTAGTACTCGGCGAAAAGCCCGAAAAGCTCTGGATATGGGGCTTCTCGCTCGGCGGCATCATAGCCCTGCTGCTCGCCCGGCTCGACGAAGTCCGCGTGAACCGTCTGATACTTGCGGGAACGGGGCTCGTCTCCATGCCGGAGGTGGAAAAGATAATGATGCCTATGCCCGTGCTCTCGACGCTGCGCTCCACGGTCGAGGCCGGCATGGTTGACGACGTGCGCGCCGGCGAGGCGTTCGCCTTCCGCGGCACCGAGGACGCCGTCTTTTCGGAGGAGGCCTGCCGGGATCTGCTCGGCTCGCTGAGGATGCCGGAGGAGCGTAAAAAATTCTTCCCGATAGAGGGAGCCGACCATTCGCTGAAAACCCGAGGCGGGAAAGCCGACCCCGGCATAATGGACGAGATGCTCTCTCTGATGGACGGGATATGAAGCTGAAAATCATCGCCGCGCTGCTGTCGGCCGCGGCGCTCGCGACCTCCGCCTGCGCGGCGGACATAGACTATCAGGAATTCCAGGAAGACCCGCTCGAAACGGCGATACGCAAGCTCGCCTCGCCGGACGGCGCCGCGTGGGATATGGAGGAAATGCTCTCCGGCGGCGCGCCCGACATCGTGCAGCAGGTGATATGGCCGCTGCGCACCGGCTACCTCGGCCGAGGCCTCAAGCGAACGGGCCGCAGGCACACGGGCGTGGATATGAGCGCGCCGAAAGGCACTCCGATATACGCGGTGCTCGACGGCGTCGTCGAGGTCGTTTCCAACAACGGCCCCGGCTTCCGCGGCTACGGGCGCGTCATCGTCATCAACCACGGCGGCAAACTCTGGTCGCTCTACTCGCACAACTCCGCGAACTACGTCAAAGTAGGACAGCGCGTCAAACAGGGCGACAAAATAGCCGCGGTGGGACGCACCGGACGCGCGACGGGCAATCACCTGCACTTCGAGCTGCGCAATGAAAATGGAACGCCGCTCGACCCGATGAAATATCTTCCGAAAGAAGGCCGCCTGCCGAAACGCTGACGCAGGCGTAAAAGATACGAAAAGTACAAAGAAAAGCCGGCGCGTACAGCGCCGGCTTTTCTCGCGCGCCGCGGCACCCGCTCGCGGCGCGCAGCGTTGGAAGAGTTGATACGGGGTGTGCCAGATTAACTTTTCACACAGATACAGCCGGCCCCGACGGCTCCCGGCCCATACCCGCCGGCGTCCGTCGCGGCAGTACCGCTTCATTCAGCCTCAGTGTCATGGACGAAGATTCCGGCCGTAAGATTGCCGGAATGACATAAATGTTTGCCGTCTTGGTTAATTCACTATACGGATCTTCCGTCATGCCGATCTGATTTGCTCCCTTAATCCTCCATCATGTACGGATATTTGAAGTCGCGCGGCGGCAGCAGATTTTCCTTGATCGTGCGCGGCGTGACCCAGCGCGAAAGATTGAGCTTCGTGCCCGCCTTGTCGTTAGTCCCGGACGCGCGCGAGCCGCCGAACGGCTGTAGCCCGACCGTCGCGGCGGTCGTCTTGTCGTTGATGTAGAAATTGCCGGCCGCGTAGCGCAGAATGTCGCGCGCCGCGGCCGCGGCGGCGAGGTCAGCGGCGAATATCGAGCCGGTCAGCGCGTAGGGCGACGTCTCGTCGCAGAGGCGCAGCGTCTCGATATACTTGTCGTCGTCGTAGACGTATACGGTGAGTATCGGGCCGAAAATCTCCTCTTCCATCGAGCGGAAGCGCGGATCGGCCGTCTTTATCACCGTCGGCTGGATGAAATAGCCGGCGCTCTTGTCGCCCTCGCCTCCGTAAAGAATCTCAGCGTCAGGCGAAGCCTTTGCGTAATTTATATAATCCATGCAGTTGTCGAACGAAGCTTCGTCGATGACCGCGCAGACGAAATTGCGGAAATCGCGCGGGTCTCCGGTGCGCGCCTCGGCGAGCATCGCGCCGAGTTCGATGTTCAGCTCCTCCCAGCGGCTCGCGGGGATATAGGCGCGCGAGGTCGCGGAGCACTTCTGCCCCTGATATTCGAATGCCCCGCGCATCAGAGCCGCGGCGACCTCCTTCGCGCCGGCGGACTTATGCATGAAGAGGAAGTCCTTGCCGCCCGTCTCGCCGACGAGGCGCGGATACGACCTGTACCTGTCGAGGTTCTCCGCCACGCCGCGCCAGAGGCTGTTGAAAACGTTCGTCGAGCCGGTGAAATGTATCCCCGCGAGATCCTTGTGGGCGAGCACTACGCGGCTGCCGGCGGAGCCCGGCCCCGGCATGAAATTCAGCACTCCGGCGGGCACTCCCGCCTCCATGAATATCTTCATCAGATACCAGCTTGAAAGCAGCGACGCGGTCGCGGGCTTCCAGACGACGGTGTTGCCCATGATGACGGGAGCCATCGGGAGATTCGCGGCGATCGCCGTGAAGTTGAACGGCGTTATCGCGTAGACGAAGCCCTCGAGCGGCCTATACTCGACGGAATTCAGCACGCCTTCCTCGATGCCTGGCTGCTCGCCGTAAAGCTCGTCCATCGCGTACGGAGTGAAACGGAAATAGTCTATCGTCTCGCTCGCCGCCTCGATCTCCGCCTGCCAGACGGTCTTGCTCTGACCGAGCATCGTCGCGGCGTTCAGCAGATAGCGGTACTTCTTGTCGATGAGCTCGGCTATCTTCAGCGAAAGCGCCGCGCGCTCCGTCCAAGGCGTGTTTCCCCACGCGCCGTGCGCCGCCGTCGCGGCCTCTATCGCGCGCTCCATATCCTTGGCGCCCGCCTTGTGGTAGACGGCGAGCGTGTGCGCGTGGTCGTGCGGCATGACCGCCTTCCCCGTATCGCCTGTATAAACCGGTTCGCCGCCTATGATGAGCGGAATTTCCGCCGTCTCGGACTCTACCTGCTTTATCGCCTCGCGCAGAAGCGCGCGCTCCGGGCTTCCCGGCGCGTAGGTCATAGAGGGTTCGTTCTCCGGTCTTTTGAATCTGAAAATCGCGTTGTTCATTATTGCGCCTCCCTGTAAATATATGCAACAATATTGCAAAAGCGATATTATCATTATACGGCGAGGCCGGGCAAGAGAATGAAAATAAGCATAAAAAGTTCATAGTGAAGTTATCTGGGGAAAAATAAACAAAACAGCCGCGTTTCGTTCAACGGGTGCGCAGCCGCCGTTTTCTTGCGCGGCGTCGATTTGACCGCTGCGTGGGCGAACTCCGTACCGTATCATCAATGTGCCGGTTGAATATGTTTGTTTTATCTCAACGGGAAAGAGAGGATGGCGTTTATATGGAAAAATTTTCCCTGCCGCGCGTTTTAAGACGTGTTTTATAATGCCGGCGCTCGGACGTGAGACTCAGCCGACTTGCGGCTGACGGGCGTCGGAATTTGATGTTTTTATCGCGTGGCCAGAGAGCCGTGGCTTCCGCCGCGGCGCGCTAAATCCCCAGCGCCGCCATGCAGGCGGTCATCGCTATGATGCTCAGCACGATGGAGACGGAGCCGGCGAAGCCGGACATTCCCGTGTCGCCGCCGCACTTTTCGGTGAAAATCGGGCACAGCGCCGAAACGGGGGAGAAGGCGACGACCGCTAGCACCTGGCGTGTTACGAGCGGGAACGGCGTGTAGAAGTAGAACAGCAGCGCGAGCGCGGCGGATACCGCGTAGCGCAGCGCGAGCGTCGAAAAAACCGTGCGCAGCTCGCCGCCGTCAGTTTTTATCTCGATCATCAGGCCAATCATGAACATCGCGGCGAAGGAGTTCGCGGCTCCGATCGGCGTCGCGAGCGTCACTATCCAGCCCGGCACCGCGCCTATGACCGTCACCCAGATTATCGAGACGAGGTAGACGACGAACGGCACCGTTGAAAACACGCGCCGCAGAAGCTCTCGCGCCGACGGACGCCCCGCGCTGCCGATCGAGGGCAGCGACGAGACTATCGCGTAGGTCCCGCCGCAGGCGAAGAGCGAGTTTCCCATATCGAACATACAGGTGACGAGAATGCCGTACGGCCCGAGCGCGCTGCCGATGTACGGCAGGGTGAAGGTCCCTATCTGATAGCCCGGCATAGCGAGCATGTGGAAGATCTTCTCGTTGCGCGGCGAGCGTACGGAGAGGAACCACGAGACGGCGAGCACGACGGCGTTGCAGACGGCTCCGAGCGCGATAACGGCGAAAAGCGAAAAATCCCGCGTGTAGCTGCCGAAGCCCGTGATGATGGCGGCGGGCAGAGTGATGTTCAGACATATCTTCGCCACGGCGTCCGCGTCGCTCTTCGAGAAAAATCCCGCACGCTTCATCGCGTAGCCCATAAGTATTATAAAAACGGACGCGGCGGCCCGTTCAAGCGGAGTTCCCATTCCGCCATCTCCTTCCGCAGCAGCAAATATTTACCCGCGCGGCGCGCATTCTCCGCGCCGGTGAAATATTATATACCATCGCGGCCTTCGGCGCGAACGCCGGCGCTTAACGGCCGCGCCGCATGCGCCGGAGCGTCACGAAAATTTTCCGCGCGCCGCGCCGGGCGCGCCAACGCGTATCGTCGTCCCCCGCCCGCTCAGACGGGAATATTACGCCGCGCCGGGGCGCGCGGGGGGCTGAGTCCCTCGTTTTCGCCCCGCCGGTCAAATGCGCGCCGTCCGCGCAAGTCCGCAAGAAATGCGCGGCATGGGAACGTCTCCGCTTGTGCGCGGGGGCGTTCTCAACGTCATCGTCTGAGCGTCACCACGCCGCGACGTAACCGTCGGCGCGCGGCTCCGTCGCGCCAATCAGAGCGCCGCTTTCAAGACGCTGTATTATCTGCCCGCGTCCGTAATCGATACGGTCGAAGTCCATGCGTATCTCGTGGCCCATCTCGGCGAGCTTCGCCGCTATATGGTTCGGCACGCCCTGCTCAAGACCGACGGAGCGGTCGCGGAACCACTGCCAGCGCGGCGCGTCGAGGGCTTCCTGCGGGTTGAGCGCGAAGTCTATCATGTTGACCGCCGTCTGCACGTGGCCCTGCGGCTGCATGAAGGCCCCCATCACGCCGAACGGGCCGACAGGCTCGCCGCCGCGCGTGATGAAGCCCGGGATTATCGTATGGTACGGCTTTTTGCCCGGTGCGAGGCAGTTCGGCGACTCGGGGTCGAGCGAGAAATTGTTGCCGCGGTTGTGGAGAGTCACGCCCGTTCCCGGCACGCATAGGCCGGAGCCGAAGCCGTGATAGTTGCTCTGTATCATAGAGATCATGCCGCCCTCGCCGTCCGCCGCCGCGAGATAGACGGTGCCGCCCGAGCTCTGCCGCTCGGAGGTAGGCAGTCCGGCGCGCTCCGGGTCTATCAGCGCGGCGCGGCGTTTCGCAAATTCGTCCGACAGCAGCTCCTCGACAGTGCGCCGCATATAGCGCGGGTCGGCGACCTCGGCGAGCGACTCCGCGAATGCGAGCTTCATCGCCTCTATCTGGATATGGTAGCTGCGCGCGCACTCGCGCTCCGCCATTTCGAAATTATTCAGGATGTTGAGCGCCATCAGCGCGGTTATGCCCTGTCCGTTCGGCGGTATCTCCCAGACGTCGTATCCCTTGTAGTTCACGGATATCGGCTCTACCCATTCGGGGCGGAAGGCCGCCAGGTCTTCCAGGCGGAGCCAGCCGCCGCATGATTTCGAAAAAGCGTCTATCGCCTCGGCTGTCTCGCCCTCATAGAAGGCGCGCGCGCCGGTTGCGGCTATCTTGCGCAGCGTCGCGGCCTGCGCGGGATTGCGCCATATTTCGCCGGGCTCGGGCGCGCGGCCCGATAGCGTGAAAGCCGCAAAAATGTGAGAGAACCGGTCTCCGCTGAGATTTTTCTCGAAAGCCGCGAAAGCGCGCTTCCACAGCGAACTCACGGTCGGCGACACGGGAAAACCGTTCTCCGCGTACCACGCTGCGGGTGCGAGGACATCTTCGAGCGGCAGACGGCCGAAGCGGCGGTTGAGCTCCGCCCACGCCGCCGGCGCGCCGGGCACAGTCACGGCCTCCCAGCCGTAGAGCGGCACGCTTGAGCAGCCGCGCGCGCGCAGCGCTTCTGCGTCGGCGAGCGCCGGGGCGCAGCCGCTCGAGTTCAGTCCGTGCAGCTTTCCTCCGTTCCATACGAGGGCGAATGAGTCGCCGCCTATGCCGTTGCTCGTCGGCTCGACGACCGTCAGACAGGCCGCCGTCGCGACCGCCGCGTCCACGGCGTTTCCGCCCTTCTTTATAATGTCGAGCCCGGCCTGCGCCGCGAGGGGCTGCGTAGTCGCGACCATGCCGCGCGCTCCGCAGACGAGAGTGCGGCGCGACGGGTATCTGTAGCTGAAAGGATCGAAATTCAAAGAAAACACCACGCTTCATAAAATTTTAAGAAAGCACGCGGATAGTGTAATAAAAATATCCGCGCGAATCAACGCCCAGCGTCTCCCACGCCCGCGGCGCGCCGCCGTATAGTATAATGGCGGCGGCGCGTTAAGCGCCGGAAACTGCGTACGGAGGCGGAGGAGTGAAATTTGGACGGAGGAAGACACGTAAGGCTCAGGGCGTTCAAGGCGGCTTTTCCATATACTCTGCCAATATTCGCCGGCTTCTGGTTCATCGGCCTCGCCTACGGCATTTACATGAACGTCTCGGGCTTCAGCTTCGTCTACCCGATGGTCATGAGCGCCGTGATCTTCGGCGGGTCGCTTGAGTTCGTAGCGGTCTCCATGCTGCTCTCGCCGTTCGCCCCGCTCCAGACGCTGATGGCGGCGCTGATGATACAGGCTCGCCACCTTTTCTACGGCGTTTCGATGCTCGAAAAATTCAAAGGGCTCGGCTGGATGCGCCCCTATCTCATCTTCGGCATGTGCGACGAAACTTTTTCGATAAACTACACGGCGAACATCCCGGAGGGAGTGGACCGCGGCTGGTTTATGCTCTTCGTCACTCTGCTCAATCAGCTCTACTGGGTCTCCGGCGCGACGGTAGGCGGGCTTCTCGGTTCCGTGCTGACCTTCGACACCGACGGCATAGGCTTCGTAATGACGGGAATGTTCGTCGTCATATTCTTGGAACAGTGGCTCAAGGAGAAAAAGCACTGGACGGGGCTCATCGGCCTCGCCGCCTCGGCGCTCTGCCTCGCCCTGTTCGGCGCGGACTCCTTCCTCGTCCCTTCCATGCTCTGCATACTCTTCTGTTTAACGGCGTTCCGGGGGCCGATAGAAAAAGCGGGAGGCTGGCCGGAATGACGCAGGCGCAGGAGATAATGACGATAGCGATATGCGTCGCGGGGACTATGGCGACGCGCTTCCTGCCGTTCATAATTTTCCGCGAGGGCCGTCCCGTGCCGGCATACGTGCGTTATCTCGGCAAGGCTCTGCCCTCCGCGATATTCGCTATGCTCGTCGTCTACTGCCTCAAAGACGTGCGCTTCGCCGCGCCCCCGCACGGCCTGCCCGAGTTTATCGCCATCGCCGTCACCGTGCTGCTGCACCTGTGGAGGCGCAGCATGATGCTATCCATATTCTGCGGCACGGCCTGCTACATGGCGCTCGTGCAGTTCGTCTTTTAGCCGCGGTATAAAACGCGCCCGCGTCCATAAGAGGACGCGGGCGCGCTGCGTTTGTTTCGATTTTTCGGGTTTTCTTATTTTTTAAGCTGTCTCACGACATCGATGACGGTGCCGTCGCGCCATTCGACGACGCCGATTATTCTGTCGGTCGTCGCTACGGGGTCTGTCGGGCCGGACATTTTCCTCGCGCGCGCGGCAAGCTC
>NZ_NFJQ01000010.1 GCF_002159945.1 Cloacibacillus sp. An23
AGCGCGCGCATAATGAGCGCTTTGACAATTACCGCGCCGATGTCCTGCAAGAGGCCGAGCATTGCGTCGCTGAGCGACTCCGTGCCGCGGATGGCGCTCTCGAAGGCGCTGCCGATGCCCGTCGGGAAATTCATGAGGCTTTCGCGCGCGTCCTCCCAGACGGCTCCGGCCTGCTGGCCCGCGGATAAATAGCGGCTCTCCACGCTTGCAAGCTGCTCACCTGCGAGTTTGACCGCAAGCGGCAATTCCGCGAACTGCTGTTTGAGTGCCTCTATCTGTGCTTTGTACTGTCCTGCGCTGATAGCGCCGGATTCATAGCGTTTTTTCAGCGTGTCGAGCGTGTCCGACAGCTGCTGAGTCCCGGCAGACTGCCAGTCGCTGAAAAGCGCCTTCTCGCCGTCCGTCATGTTAAATGCTCCTTTGACTTTGAGCCCAAGCTCTTCGACGCGCTGATTCAGAATGTTGAAGTAGTCCGAGTTAGAAAGAAGCCCCTGCGAGTTCTCCCAGCCGAGGCCGGAAAGATACTCGCGGTCGGCGCGCTCGTATATTTCGGCGAGCTCCTTCGCGGCCTCTTTCTGTTTCTCGATGCGCGCGAGGACACGGTCGGCGTTTTCGGCGTCGAGGCGGATAGCCTCTTTCGCGGCTTTTTCGGCTTCCCGTGCCGCCGCCTTTATTTCGGCGGCGGAAGTTTTTACCGCGCTGCCGGTGGAGGCAACAGAGCCCGCGAGAAATTTCGTCGGGTCGGTTTCAACTTGGAATCCGGCGCTATATTTTTGAACAATCTGCCGTGCTTGCTCCATAATGCTTAGCCCCGATTTATTTTCTGGGACTAAGTTCAGCCCGCCGCGGACTGCCGCGCCTTTACTGGAAAACAGGCCGCTGAAATCCATTTTCACATTATCAGCAACCTTGCCGACGCGCACGGAAGCCTCTTCGCCTTTGCGTGCGAGGAAATCAAAGAATCCGGCGATTCGGTCTTTCAAGTCTTCGAAAAATTTTCCGAGTTCATCCCACTTAGTCACAATCACATAAGCGGCTGCGGCAGCGACGCCGGCGACAAGAGTGAACGGCCCGCCTGCCGCAAGCATGGCTACGCCGAGCTTCGCAAGCGCCGGGATTAGCATGACCGTTATAGCTGTTGCAACGGCTGCAATCGCACCCTGTACTTCCGGCGGCACGAGCTTCTTGAACGCCTCGCGAACGCCGCTCGTCTTTATCTCCTGTGACAGAGCGGTGAGATATGTCGAGACGTCCGACATCTTCGTTTTTAGGTCGAGTCCTTCGGTTATGGAGTCGCCTATGCTGCGCATGATGCTTGATATGGAGTCCTGCATATTGCTGAGCTGGTACGGTATCTCGTCCGCGGACTCCTCCATGATGCCGTCGAAGCGGTCTCTCATGCCGGTAAAAATAGCTTCAAGTGCCGTTTGTGCTGATATGGCTCCTTTTGACGCCTGCGCCTGCACTTCCGCGACGGACTGCCCAGTATAGTCAGCGAGCATCTGCCAGCCTGCGATGCCTGTCTCAGTCAGTTGGAGCATCTCTTCGGCTGACACTTTGCCTTTTGACGCCATCTGACCGAGCGCGAGAGTTATGCGGTCTATGCCCTCCTGACCGAGGCCGAGCGCCGCAGCCGCGTTGCCGACGTTGTTGAGTATCGGGATGACGGCCTCAGCCTGGAAGCCGTAAGCCTGCAAACGTTTCGAGGCGTCGACAAGCCCCGCGAAATCGAACGGCGTTGTGGCTGCGAAGCGCTCCAGATCACGGAGATGCTTTTGCGCAGCATCGGCCGAACCTGTTAATACGGTCATAGATTTTTGGGCGACCTGAAAATCGGCGGACATTTTCACGGCGGCGACGCCAAGAGCCGTGAGGCCGGCGGCGGCATATTTTACGCTGGACAACAGGCTCTGAGACATTCTGACTGCATTTTTCCCGAAGGTCGCGTCTATGCTCTTGTTGATGCGCTTATTCGCTTGTTCTACTCGCTGTGCGAGCTGACTAAAGCCGCTCACGGCTGCGGAAATGTTCGCAGTTATTCTATATTGCAGAGTCGTACTTGCCATCGCCGGCCGTCTCCTTTATCTTCTCGAGCCTGTACCTGTTCGCCTCTTCCGGCGTCATTACGCGACCGCCTTCCCATTCGCCGCAGAGCTTCTCTATCGACGGCGGCTTTTTACCCTGATAGAGCGCCACGAATACGGCGAGCTCCGCGCGTTCGCGCCTCGCAAGATAGCTTTTGTAGTTGTATGCGTGGATGAGGTCGGACAGCTGACCTCTGGTAACGTGCCAGAGGTCTTCGTGGCTCAGCCCAAGCGGGCCGAGCGCCATTAGAAATAGGGACTGCCGTTCGTCTAGGCAGTCCCTTCCGCGTTTTTTGCGTCTTCGCCGTTCTGCGTGGCGAGCGGAATGATGCGCAGGACGAACGAGTTTGTGAGCTCGCCGACTATATCTGCGTACACTGCCGGATAGTCGCCGTCGGCCTGGTCCAGTATCGCGCCGGCGCGTTCGAGCGTCATACCGCGATTGTTCGCAAGCAGTACGGCCCAGAATATAGCGCGGATGAGACGCAGGTCCAGCACGCCATTCGAAATCTGCTGCATGATAGCACTGAGCGGCTGATGCATCGTGTCCTCAAGCATACAGACCGCGTTGAGGCCGAACTCGATTTTATAGTTTTTACCGTTTATAGTGACTTCTCGCATGACTGTCCCTCCTAGACGCTCGCCTGCGCGGTGCTGTCGACGTCGCCGCCGGCGACGAAAGTGACGGCGGCCTCGACGCGCCCGTCGACCGACGCCGAGTAAGAGAGACCCGTTATATAGGCCGGTATCTTATCCTGCGGCTTCGACGCGCCCGTGCCGTCCGGACGGTAGAAGATGTATATGAGCGTGTCGTCTTTCTGCGCTCCCTCAATGAGCTGGAGCGTCTCGCTCTCGGGGTCTACGATTATCGTAAACTCGCCGCGTGCATCTCCCTGCCCCGGGACGTACTGCTTGTTTTTGTCGAAAACTCCGGTCACGTCCACTTCTGTTTTACTTTTGTCGTAGCTCCAGCTCGCCAGGGCTTCGAGGAGGTCGGGCTCGCCGACTCCGTCTTCCGAGACCATGAGCTGAGCGTTTTTTGCAAGCTGTCTGGCCATCAGTCAGTCCTCCTGTCGTAATATCGTATCGTCGCGACGCCGTGCCACCAGTCGGGTTCGGCGGCGTCGCGCATTATCTCTATGCCGTCGTAGAGCGCCCAAGAGGGCACTGCGGCGATTATCAGGTCGTTGATTTCAAGTATCTGCTTGCGCCCGCCAGCGGAGGCGCTTGCGCGCGCCCATACGTCGAGGTCGACCGTCACCTCTGAGCCGCTGTTATCTAGGAGTTCGTCATTAACGCTCTGCACCGACGCGACGGCGATGTACGGAGACGCCGCGTCGTCCGGCGGCTCGTCGTATATGCCGCTGACCTTCGCCATGAGCGCCTCGTTCTCCGCGAGCGCCTTATAGAGCTCGCCGTATTTCATAAGATCAGACATCTTTGAGCGCCTCCTTCATGGCATCTGTCAGCTCTTTGCGAATAAGCCGCTGCTTTGCCTTGACTGCCGGCCGCAGAAAGGGCTGCGCGGGGACTGTCTTGCTCCCCTGTTTATGTCCGTATTCAACTGCGGTCGCGTAGTAAACGCGCGCGCCTGCGCGCTGTTTTTTCGTCCTCCGCTTCGTGCGGCGCGATGTCTCTGGATAGTCGGCATATACGACGCCGCTTAGGTCGTCTTTCCATGTCCGCGCCTTTATGGAGTTGCGCAGCGCGCCGGTTTTCACCGGCGCAAGCCGTTTCGCCTCGTCGCGTACGGCGTCCGTCGCAGTGCGGAGATGTGGATAGACGCAGTCTCGGAGCGCACCTTTCGCTAGCTTGCGCAAGTCTCGGATGGCTTCTTCGGGCATTTTTATGCTGCGCGCCACTGTATTCTACGCCTCCATCCTGCAATCCATCTCGCATACGGCGTGCGCATAGTCCGGCCGCACGGCGCGGACGGTGAGCGTTTTGCCGCGCCATGTTATCACGTCGCCGTTTTCCGGCTCGATTTTGCCGAGCTGAATCGTGACCTGGTGCGTGCGCAGCTCGAGGTCACGGCCGGAGATGATTCCGCTGCGCGAGCGCGTCGCCGTGACCTTCGCCCAGCAGTCGCAGAGCTTTTCAAGCGTACGCACCGAGCCGCCTATGCCGTCGTCGCTTGTCTTCGGCCTTGATATGGTTATCCGCTCCCTCAGCTCGCCCGGGTTCATGCGTAGTCACCGCAGCCTTCAATGTGCGCGAGTATCGCGTCCACTGTGTGGCGCACCGGCGACTGCGCCGCGGAGCCGGACGAGACTATTTCACGACTCTCGTACCAGTGCGCGACCATAAGCTTGACGCACTGGCGGTACAGTTCGTCGTCGGCGAGCGCGAGAGGCTCGCCGTCTTTGACGAGCCTCTGCGTTTTGCTCACCTTGCCCGCGATATACGCCTCCGCCGCCGCGAGCTGACTTTTTATCAGCGCGTCGTCCGTGTCGTCCGGGACGCGAAGATAGAGCTTAAGGTCGTCGAGCGTGAGCGGCATGGCTTACGCCCCCACGGTGATTTTGACGCTGAACGTCCCCGTGTCGGCCGTGACGGCGAAGGTGTGCTCCGCCTCGCCGAGAGTTGAGAGATAGTCGTCGAGGAACGTCAGCTTCCCTCCGCTGAAGGTGTAGTTCGTGCTCTCGACCGTCGCCGGCGTCTCGTCCTTAATTCCCGTTATGCTGTTCGCCCCTGTAACCGTAAACACCACGTCGGCCGGGCTGCCCTTGCTGAACGTGGCTGATTCAGGGTCTACGGTTACGCTGATTTTTTTAGGTACACGAACGCCTTCGTGGTTATCGGCTTGCCGTCGAGTATCGCGTAGCCCATGAACTCCGTCTGGCGCTTCGTCATATACTCGTCGCGGAGCAGCGAGATTTCCTCCTGCACGTTCATGCGGTAGCCGCGCTGGACGTTCGCAAGCAGCATGGCGTCCGCCGGAACCGCGTCCTCCTCGTAGACGACATGGCCGAAGAGCCTGCCGACGCCGCCGGAGATAACGTCGGCGATGAAGTACGGGCGTCCCGTTTCGTCGAGAAGGTTCGCGAGTACGTTCCATATGAACGAGTTCTTGGCGTAAATGACGGCGCCGGAAGAATATCCGCTGCGTATCTTGCCCATGAACTCCGTGAGCTTCGCGTAGTCGACCTCGTCGGTGCTCGCCGTCCACGTCATGACCTGCGGCGTGCTGCTCTCGGCCTCGAGCGCAGTGACTATGCCCTGCGGCTGATTGGTCCCGGTGCCGGAGACGACGGCGGCCGCGAGCGCGTTGCCCATCTTCTCGGCGATGAGGTTCGCGATATAGGTCAGGAACGCGTCTATGGACATCTTTTCGAGTTTCCACGAGATGAGTATCGACTTCGCGAGCTCATATCCGTCGAGCACTATCGAATCGAGCTCGAAGGAGCCGGACGTGACCTCGGTCGATTCGTTGTACCACGTCGCGTTGTCTCCGCCGTCCTTTTCGCGCGGATAGGTGAGCTTGCCTTTGACGTAGGTCTTTGGCACGACGCGGAGTATCGGGTGCGCCTCGCCCATCTCCTTCCATATCTGCTCTACGAGGGTGTTCGGTATGACGATGGTGTGCGTTGAGGCGGTCTGGAGCGCGCCGTGTACTTCTAGGCCGTTGTTCATGCGCGCGAACACCGCGCTCTCGTCGGCGTTGAGCGGCTGGTTCATGAGCGTGCGTGCGAAGGCGGTGCGGTAAAGCGCCTCTTCGTCCCGCGGGCCGCCGGTCTTCTCGGCGGATTTCGCGCCCTCCGGTTCGACGCTCTTGTCTTCGATATTCACCGGAGCGCTGACCTTCATCGCGAGTAGCGCGTTGAGGCTCGCGGCTTCCTTGTCGTGCTTTTCTTTATCCGCGTCGAGCGACTCTATCGCCTCGCGCTTCTCCTTCGCGAGCGCGAGGTCGCCCGAGTTGAGGGCCTCGCGCGCTTCGTCCATAAGTTTCTGGCGCTTTTCTATGTAATCTTTCATTTCTTATCCTCCTGTGTTTTTCATTTCAAGCAGCCGGAGCCGCTCGTATTCCATAGACGCGGCGTATATCGCGCCCGCGTTCTTTGTGCAGGCCGCCATCTGTATAGGCGGCTTGATACTCACTCCGCGAAAGAGCGCGGCAGTCTCCGCCGCGGAAAGGTAGCTTTCCTTGCCCATGAGCTCTATTACTCGCTCAAGGTCGTCCGTCACGTTGAGCCGCTCGGAGTAAACCGACACAACGGCGTTGTCGACTTTTGCAAGCAGCTCAGCGTAGCGCGCAAGTTCTTCCGTGTTGCCGGAAACCGAAGCCCACGCGCGGTGAATCATGAGCATCGTATTTTCGGGCATCTCGATGACGTCGCCCGCCATCGCTATGACGCTTGCGATGCTCGCGGCGATGCCGTCGACGTGGACCGTCTTGCGCCCCTTGTAGCGGCTCAGCATGTTGTAGATTGCCATGCCGGCGAAGACGGAGCCGCCGGGAGAGTTGATGTAGATGTGCAGATGCTCGCTGCTAAGCCCGTCGAGCATCCGGCGGATGGCCTCGGGGTATTTGTCTGCCGAGCTCCACGCCTCCCACCAGTCGGAGACGATTTCGCCGTAAAAGTAGAGCGCCGCGTCTCCGTTTGCGAGATTCCGCACTCGGAGCAGCGTGCTGAGGTTCTCCTTCATTCTTCCTCACCTCCTCCGCCGACGACGGCCGTGTCGAGCCGCCTTATCGGTCTGTCGCCGCCTTCGATTGGCGCCATGTTCAGCACTTCGCGCCACTCGTTGGGCGTCATCGCACCGCGGTCTACCATCTGGAGCAGGTTGAGCTTCGTGCTCATCGAGGCGTATTGCAGGCTGTTCGCGCCAAAGGTGATGCGGTGTCCGGCCTGGCGCTCTCGCGGCGAAAATAGCTTCCGCGTAAACTCGTCGCTCATCTGCTTGGCGACCGGCTCAATCTGTGCCTCGTAGAAGGCGTTCCACTCGTCCTCGGTGTATGAGTTCTGCACGATGTTCTGATTGACGCCGAAAAAGCTGTATATGCGGCGCTCCGTCCTGTCGGTCTGGAGGACGTTCGGGACGTAGTCGTTCGGCTTTATCTGCTGCACCTCGGCTTTCGCGTCGGTCGCGGCGACGCCCGTGCCGTTGCCTTCGGTTGAGAGGTACATCTCCGCGAAGTTCTCGGCCTGCTTTTTAAGGTCTTCCGGCCTTATCGTCTGGTTCCATTTGACGAGCCAGCGGATTATCGCGCCGTTTTTGATGGCGTCCATGAGCCCCTTGTCGCTGGTACCGACCAGCTCCATCAGCGGCGTGAGCGCCTCCTGCGCGCTCGTCCCAAAGATGTCGTTCTCGTAGTAGTCGCGCCGCAGGTGTATCACGTCGCGATACGGGTACGTCACCATACGCCCGTTGCGCAGCACGAAGCGCAGATAGAGGTTATAGCCCCTGTCGTAGATAGCCTCGGCGCTCATGACCGGCAGCGGATACAGCTCTATCGGATAGCCGTTATGGTCGCGGTTGATATAGGCGAAGGCGTTTCGGTTGAGCGTGAGCTGCGCGGCGAGTTTTTCCTGGAGCATACAGCCCGCCATGTAGGGATTCGGTTCCGTGAGGATTTTGCGGATGTAAAAATAATCCGCCTCGTCGCCCTCCGCCTTGACGTGTACCGGCGTGAGCTTGCCGATGGCTGATACGTGCGGCTGTATGCAGCTGCGCAGGATGTCGGACTTGTAGAGCTCTCCGCCCCACTGGTAATAACCGTTGCCTCTGTCCTGTATGACTTCGTAGCGTACGCGGCTCGGGGCGCGGTTAAAAATCTTCGCAAGCCACTTAAACATGGGCATCACCTCAAATCAGGTTCAAATATTCTTCGCGGTGGCGGCAGAAGGCCACGTAGGCGTCGAGCAGCGACGCCATGCCGTCTATGCGGCGCGTTTCGCTGCGCCCCTTCGAGGGCTGGATGTTGTCGTTCTTATCGACATCTATCGAGGTATTCGACAGGCACCACTTGAGTATCGGATTGTTGTTGTAATTTATGATTTTCGCCTCAAGGTCCGCGCCGAGAGCCTTCATCGGAGCGGAGAGCGTGTATTTGCCCTGGATGACCTTCTCCATGCCGTAGCTGCCGAAGTTGGTCTCCATCTCTTTGATAAAGTACACGGCGCTCCACGCGTCGTAACCGAATGCGGCAAGGTATATGCCGTGTTCGTCCTGCACCTCGCGGAACCAGTCCGCGACCTGCCGGTAGTCTATCTGATTGCCCGGACAGGTGCGCAGAAGCCCCTGCTCGCGCCACAGCGCGTAGGGCACTCGGTCCTCGGCTTCTCGGCGCTCGAGTAGGTCTTCGGGTATCCAGTACATTTGCATGACGTAGATATGCGCGTCGTCCGGCACCATGAAGAGCATCGTCGCACAGGTGAGGTCGGTCGTGCTGGACAGGTCGGCGCCGCCGATGCCGTAGCGCGGGGCGAGCGCCGCGATGTCGTACGTCGCAGTGTTGTCGAGCTGCTCAAATGTGAGCCACGCCTCCGACGTCGTTTCGCGCACATTGAAATCCTTCGTCACGAGGTTTTTGACGAGGCGCGGATTTTTCTTCGCGCGCTCGACCTTTTCCGCGAGCGTACGAAGCTCTTTTATCGTTCCGAGCCCTGGGTTCGCCTTCGCCCAGCATTTTTCATCCGTCCACTCGGAGCGCACGTCGAGCTCGTAGATTATCGGGAGCACGCGGTCGTCTTTGTAGCCCGCGGGATCTTCATAGCCCTTGATGATAAGCTCGGCTTCCTCATACTTACGGTCGAAGATGCTTTCTCGTACCGTTCCGGCCGTCGTGACGATGATTGAGAGCGGCTGCTCGCGCGCGCTCATGCCGTCCACGATTACGTCGTAGAGGTTCGTGTCCTCAATGGCATGCAGCTCGTCGATGAGCGAGCAGTGGACGTTGAGGCCGTCGAGCGTGCCGGACTCTGATGAAAGCGGTTTGAATACGCCGTCGTTGACGTCGCAGTCTATCTCGCCGACCAGACACCGGCATCGCCGCGAAAGCACCGGCGACTTCCGCACCATACGCTTGCTCTCGAGCCAGATTATTTTCGCCTGTTCGCGCTTCGTGGCAGCTGATACTATTTCCGGCCCGTTCTCGCCGTCCGCGAGGAGCATATAGAGCGCAATCGCGCTGCCGAGCGCGGACTTGCCGTTCTTGCGCGCCACCATGAGAATGAGCTCGCGGTATTTCCGCGTTCCGTCGTCGCGGCTCACGAATCCAAAGAGCGCAGAGATGAGTGCCTTCTGCCACAGCTCGAGCAGAAACGGTTTGCCGCCGAGCTTGCCTTTGCTGTGTTTGCAGTATTTTTCGATGAACGTTATCGGATGCTGCGCGCGGCGCTCGTCGAAGGTCCACTCGCCAGAATCGTCGTCAAGCAGGCGAACCAGCTCTTTATAGACGCGGCGCACTTTGTCGCTCACGAGCACTTCGCCGGCGGCTATCTGCCGGTAATACTCGCGGATGTAGCCGCCGTCAGTCGCGTGAGTTGACGAAGTCATCGAATCCGTCCCCGTCGTCGGGTTTCGGCGGCTCTTTTTCGACAAATTCCGTAAGCTGCTTCATGATGCTCTGGTAGTTCTTGTTCATCGTATTGTAAAGACGCGCTATCGGACGCTCGCGCTCGTACGGCTCGACCTTGTCCGACTGCGTGAACATCTCGACGAAGCCGTTTTCGTCGAGGTCGGCCTCCATATCCTCAAGCGTCACGCGCATATAGGCCGCGCGCTTGATAAGCGGCTCGAGAGCCGCCTGTTCTTTTTCGGAGCGGGCAACAAAGATGGCATCGAGCCGTTTCTGTTCTCTCTTTATCCGCGTTTCTTTAGACGGCTTCGCCATTTTTGCTGTCAACTCCTTTTTAGGCAGGGGGTTACGCGCGCACCCTGCGTATTTTTCAAAGCTCCCACGCCGGTCGCCGGATTTTGCCCGGTCGGCGCGAAATAGGGGGGCTAGGCCTTGATTAACTGCCCCGAGGCGTCGAAGCGCACATCCTCACGCGTCGGCTCCGTGCCGAAGTGCTCTCTGTTATGACACTCAAGGCAGAGATACTCGAGGTTGTCCCAGTTGAGCGTGATCTCCGGGTCGTCCACATTGCCGTCGGTGATGGGCTGCTTATGATGCACGATGTAGCCCGGCCGCCCGCACCTCTCGCAGATACCGAAGACTGACGCGATATATCCGTCGCGGCATCTCTGCCACGCCGCCGAATCGTAGAATGGCCGTCTCGCCATAACCTCACCGCCCATAAAAAACGCGCCCGCAAGGTTTCCCTCACGGACGCGCGATTTGATAATTTGTGTTTAATTATTATTCGTAGTGCTCCCACATACTTATGACTTTTACGGTATGTTCCGCTTCGTACACGGCATACACAAGCCTATGCTGTCGGTTTATCCTTCTGGAAAGCATTCCTTTAAGGTCACCGACCAGCTTTTCATATGGCGGATAGGGCTTGTAAGGGTTTTCTTTCAATATCCCTATAAGCTCCTTCACCTTATCTCCGAAGCCAGCGCTAATTGCAGTCCTCTTATCCTTGAGCCCCTGCTTCGTGTAAACGACTTTCCATGGTTCATTCATCATCGGGGTCTTCCACGCATTCATCAAGCGGCGTGTTCAGTCCGTCGATAAGTTTCTCCCTCATCCCAGGAATGGAAAGGAGATACAATGTCTCGTTTATCGCCTTGTAGTCGTTCTCGGACAACATGACGACATTTCCCTTTTTTGACGTTATGAATGTCGGTTCTTCTGTTGTAATAACCTCGTCAATGACATTGTACAAATTCTGACGGGCAGCCGTCGCATTAATAATCATATTGCCTCGCCTCCTTCTGCATTATTATCGTACGTTTTTACGTACGTGTCAATAAAATAACCGGACCGCGAATAGCGGCCCGGCTACACAGAAAGGAGATAGTTTTGTGGGAGGAACCGTTTGCCCTTACGCCTGTCACTCAAAAAACCACGCTATCATCATATCGCATAAATTCCGTAAGTACAGGGCATTGTTAGGGCATTATGGCGCGCTTTTCAGGGCAAGTTCAGGGCGAATTAATTTTCTCCGTTCCGCGCCAGCGGTTGCGCTCGTTATGCTCATCCTTGTCCGAGTCGTGCAGCAGGCTGAAGCTCGTGCCGTCGCCATAGACGACGCCGCTCGCTATATCCTCGGCAATCGCCGCCTCACGCCGGCGTAGAGTTTTTACGTCACAGTAATACTCGCCCGCGACGGCCTCAAGCGACTTTGCGCCAGGCAATCCGGCATTGCCGACCTTGCGCAGTAGCTCGTAGTTGTCAGGGTACGCCTTGCGGTACTGTTCCATGACCGCGTACACGCGCGCCCCGCCGCCGTACTGCGCAAACGCCTCGAAAGCACGCTTTGCGCTTTCCGCACTCTCGATGCGCCGCTGCGCTTCAAAAACCGACGGTTCGCTCTGCACATGCACGTCTTCGCTGCGCGAGGAGAATACAAACGACAGCCACTCCGCAAGCTCTTCATCGTCCGGCCAGCGCGCTGTGCCGGTCAAAACATTGAATCCGAGCGGATGCGTGTCCAGAAACAGGAGGATAAGCTCCTTTATGAGCCTGACGCGGCTCGAAATCCATATCTTTGTGCGCTTACGTCCCATAAGTTGCTTGTCCTCCCTTTGATAGTATTACCTTACTCTGCTGTTCCAGACCTCGACGGCGTCGCGTTTGCGGATGCCGTTGTCATCTTTTGTGTAATCCCATAAGTCTGAGACAGTCGCCTCGCACTCTGAGCAGATGACCTCTTTGCAGTCGCCGTAGAGCTTCGTGTGATGCACGACAACAACCGGTTTTCCACCGCAGAATGGACATCTTAGGAGCGTCGCCATGCGTCGTTATCCTTGTTCATTCGCGTGTGCGTGCTTTTTGACATACTCCCGGAGCGCTATTCTGGCAAAATCTTTAGTTTTATCGTCGTCGTAACGCTCGGCAAAGTGCCCCTTGTCCATTAAGCCGTAAAACGCCCTTTTCATCGCCTCTGCGCAATCTTTGCAAACGTCGCCTAATGCGTCTTCGTAACAGACGTCGCCGTTACAGTGCGCAACAATGTAAAATTCTCCTGTGTTCTTAGGCGTGAGTTCTTTGTCACAGTAATCGCAGTAACGGACTTCACAGATGATGGTCTTTTGTTTTACGCTCATTTTGCAGCCTCCTGCTCAGCAGCCTCTCTTGTCTTGGCTCCGTAATAAGCGATGCAGAGGGCGTCCGCTATGCCGTCGCTTGGTTTTCGAGCGCCTTTCGGCACGAGCGGCGTGTTCGGGAACGCCGCCGCCGCGAAGCGTATCGACCTGTCTTTCGTGGTAAGCCCGGCCATCGGCGCGGTGAGCTTCTGCCATTTTTGCGGAGCGACGTATTCGCAGCGTACCCCCCACGCACCGAGAAAACCTTCCCATATTCCGACGCTGCGGCCGAACGAGAACATCGAAGACACGCCCTGACGCGGCATCGCGTGAACGTGTTCGATGTAGGCTCTGCATCTGTATTCCGAAAAGTAAAGCGACAGTTTCTCGCCAAGCGCTCGCAACTCCATCGCATCGCGCGGCGCCGGCGCGGCCAACAGCACTATCAAACGCTTGTCAGTCGCGGTCTCGAGTACGGCTATCCCGCCTTTCGCGCCAAGGTCGACGCCTATTGTTACTTTTCCCGACATTTTCTTCTCTTTCTCCTTCCGCATTTTTCATTCCAAGCCCTGACCGCCTTCTCCCGCGTCCCCCGTGTCGTCGAGCTTCCGCATTTTGTACAGTAGATGGTAGTTCCTCGAATTGTCATAATTACAGACACACTTTCATTTCCGCAGCGACATGGTTTTATGATTTCTTGCATGAGCATTCTCCATTTTTATGCGTGAACCCTTAGCGTGAATGCGTGAATATCCTAAAGGATATATTCACGCATTTCACGCAAGGAAAAGGGCGCAAGCGTGAAATTTTCACGTTTTTTAGTTTTTCACGCTGTTTCACGTTTCACACCTCCGTATGATTCTTTTGCAGGATTTTTCTGATGTATACTTTTTCAAGCTCATACTCGTCCGAGAGTTGATAAACATCATCATCACAAGTTATTTCTCCAAGTCCAGACAATTCTTTACGCATAAGGTAGAAGTTTTGCCGTTTCGTATCAGGCTTCATATTCCCGCTGCGCTCATAAAAAATTTTTCTCCAATCACTCTCACGCACGCCCGCAAATTCGCCGCGTTCGTCGAGCACGCCATACTTTTCAGCGGCCTCGCGGTAAGTTTGAAGGCCGAAGTGCTGCGACTTCGTAAGCTTCGCCGTCTCCTTCTCAGCCCCATCCTCATCCTGCTCAAGCACGAGCGTGGACACGGGTTCTCCGTCGTCGTCGTACCAGCCGGGCAGATGGACGGGAATTTTCTCGAGGTAGACCGGTTCGGCTATTTCTCCGTCCTTGTTCTTGACCTGTTCGAGCTTTATCCTGTCGCCGCTCGTCGTGACGAGTATCTGGTTGTCGAGCGCGCCGCGCCACGCGGTAGAACCTCTGGCCCGCCCCTTCGCGTCCTGGTTCGCGCCTGTGTGATGCACGAGTATCACAGCGCAGTCAAAGGTTCTCGAAAGGGTCGAGCAGGCGTCGAGCATCGTCTTTGCGTCTACGGCCTTGTTCTCGTCGCCTACGAGGAACCTGTGCAGCGTATCTACGACTATGACGGATATTTTCTCCGCCTCGAGGCTCCGTATCTCGGATATGGTACGCGCGAGCCCTTCAGGCGTGTTCAGCTCGCAGTCCGAGGACGATACCCAGGCGTTGAGGCGTTCGACCTTGTGATACAGCTTCCAGCCCGCTATGCGCGCCTTGAGGCCGTAATGGCCCTCGCCCGCAAGATAGACGACGCCTCCATGCCGCACTTTGAGCCCCGCCCAGTCGTTTACGTCCGAGGCTATGCGCAGCACCCAGTCGAGCACGACGAAGGTTTTTCCGCAGCCAGAATCACCGAAGACCATAGCGAGGCCGTTGCACTGGATCCACTTCTTCACGAGCCACGCGATGGGCGCGGGCTTCGCGCAGAAGTCGTCGGCAGAGACGAGCCACGAACTGCCGCCTTTAAGCAGCGCCTTCAAGTCGCCGCCGGCGTTGACATAGTCGTTCGCGTCTCCCGTTTCGGGCGGGATCACAGCCCGTCCGCCGCACAGGTGCGCGGCTTCCTCCGCTGCTTTTTGTCCGGTTCCGCTTTCGTCGTTGTCGCCGACTATGACGATCTCCTGCGCCGGGCCGAGCTTTCCGCGCAGCCACTTCGCTACGACGGGCATATTCCCCGCGTTGAGGGCGACTATCGTCGTGCGTCCCGTAGCCTCGTAGACGCTCGCAGCGGTCGCGTAGCCCTCCGCGACGTAGACCGTCCCCTGCGGAGGCAAAGAGCCGAGCGGAAAATACCCACCCTTTATCTCGCCTCCGCCGTGGAACTGCTTCCCGCCGTCGCCGTCTATATACTGCGCCGAGACTACTTCTCCGCCCTTGACGACCGGCAGCATGAGCCGCCCGTCTCCCGTCTCGTATATCCCGTACGAGCCGACGCGCTTCTTCACGAGATACGGATGTTCCGGCGATGCTTGTTCGAGCGTCTTGAGTATCTTTTTGACAGCCTCCGCTATCTGCTCGTAATATTTGCGGCGCTCGGCCTCTTTTATCTCGATCGCTTCGGCTATGCGGGCCTCGTAGGCCGCGAGCTCTTCGGCGGACAATTCTCTCCCGACGTCGGCGCGCCATCGCTGCTCGAAACCGCCGCGCCATGAGCCGAACATGCCGGCCGGGATGTTGTCGCCGAAGCCGACGTACCAGCCGGCTTTCTCCGTCCCCTTATCTCCTTCGACCGGGAAGCGATGTATTTTCCCGTCGAGGACGATACGGAGGCTCTTCTCCGGATTCAGCCCGGAGGAGGTTATAGCCGCCGCGAGCTGTTCTTCCGGCGCGTCGGGCTTTATCTCCCTATCCCAGCCTGATGCTAAGACAGCCATCTTTGACAGCTTCCCGCCACGCCAGTACGGCGTTCATGGCCTCTGCGGCCCCGCAGCACACGACGGCCCCGTAGCCTATCCCGTCGAGATATTCGAGCCAGTCCTTCTGGGCGTCGGAGACGGCGCCGCCCTTCTGCCGCTTCATCTCTATCCACAGCCCCCACTCGGGGATGAAGAGATCCGGCACGCCGCGGCATACGCCCTCGGCCTTGAGCCGCGCGGCGGTGCGTATGTCGCGCCATCCGCCGTTCGGTACGGCGATTATACGCACGCCGGGGAACGCCTTGCGGAAGGACGAGACGAAGGCGCACTGCTCCTCATGCTCCGACGGCAGCGGTTTACCAGTGCCGGGCGAGCACTCGGTAATATCTTCCGTCTTTTTTGATAGTGACCGTTTCCGGCGCGTCTGCATCATTCAGCACCTCCGCTAGCTGTTCCAGGTAGTTTTCGTCTATTCCGTTCGCGAGCGATATGTCCGCGCCGCATCCGTCTATGATGTCGCGCAGCGTTATCTCCGCCTTGTATCTCGCGTATCCGTCGTGGAGTATCGTTATATACTCCGTCACCTTGTCTCCCGTCAGCTCCGCGTTGTAGTAGTTCACGCAGAGCATGTTTATCTGCTTGGCGCGGCTCTGCTTGACGTACCAGAGCCATTCGCGCACGCGCATCTCCTCCGGGCCGCCCATGATGTCCTCTCCATGCAGCGCGAGAGGCTCCTTCTCCGCCGGCGGGAAAACGTAGCCGCAGGCGGGACAGACCTTGACCGAAGTGTGCACCAGTTCTGCGCACTGTTCGCAGACCTTCACGGGCGCGTCTCCCGTGCCAGGCCCTTTATGCTTTGGCGGGACGACGTCGGTTATCGGACCGTGCCGCTTGACGTTTCCGGCGAAGTCAAGCACCAGGCAGTGGTCCGTGTGGCTCTTGAGCCTCATGCCGCGCCCGGCCATCTGGACGTAAAGACCAGGGCTCAGCGTCGGGCGCAGCATCGCGATGAGGTCGATGTCCGGGTAGTCAAAGCCGGTCGTCAGCACGTTGGCGTTAGTCAGCGCCGTGACGCGCCCCGCCTTATAGTCGCGGATTATCCTCTCGCGCTCGGCCTTCGGCGTATCGCCTGTGACGGTCTCGGCGGATATGCCCCGCGCGCGCAGCGCGTCGCGTATGGCGATGGAGTGCGCCACTCCGGCGCAGAAGAAGAGCCACGCCCTGCGGCCTCCGGCGCGCGCTATTACTTCGTCGACTATGCACTCGTTGTCGTCGGTGTTGTTGACCGCCCGCTGAAGCTCGTGCTCTATATACTCGCCGCCGCGTCGGCCTACGCCGTCGACCGAGAGCTGCGCCGCGGGCAGCTTGGAGCGCAGCGGCGCGAGGTAGCCGCGCGACACAAGCTCCGCGACGGACACGGGTTCGACGAGTCCGTCGAATATCGCGCCGTGCTCGCTGATAAGCCCGTGGCCGAGACGGTACGGCGTCGCCGTGAGGCCGACTATCCGCATGTCCGGGTTCACGCCCTTGAGTTCGCCCAAGAGCTTTCTGTAGCCGCCTTCGGCTTTGTGGCTTATCGTGTGGGCTTCGTCGACGATTACGAGATCGACGTAGCCGAGCATCTCGGCCTTGCCGCGCACGCTCTGTATCCCCGCGACTGTCACGGGCATTCCGACGTCGCGGCTGCCTATGCCGGCGGAGTATATGCCGAGCGGCGCTTCGGGCCACGCGAGCAGTATCTTTTCCGCGTCCTGTTCGAGCAATTCTTTGACGTGCGAGAGGACGAGTATCCGCGACCGCGGCCAGCGCGTCAGGATGTCGCGGCAGAGACCGGCTATGACGTGGCTTTTACCGCTGCCCGTGGGCATCACGACGCATGGGTTGCCTGCGTTGTATCTCATCCATGCGTAGAGCAGGTCGATCGCCCGCTGCTGATAATCTCTCAGAGCCATCAGAAGGGCACCTCCTCGTCTTTCTCGCCCTGTTTGTCGATTATTAAAAGTTCGTGCGTCGTGAGGGCGCAATCGGTGAGATACGGGCTTCCGTTGAGATATTCTCTGCCCTTTATCTCATATCGCGCGCAGAATCCGTTTTCCGTGCCGCCCCTGAATTTCCACGGCACGAGGTCGGGATGCGCGGTGTGGCAGTCGCAGCCAGCGCGCTGTTCGTCGACCGTAAGCTCGTATGGCGTGCCGTGCGAGCATATCCATGTCCCCTCTTTAGTCGGCGTGACGTGGGCGCAGGTGCGGCAGTTGACCTCTTCCGAAAGATGCGTCGTAAAGCAAAAGTCGTGCGCCGCGCAGAGCTTGCACTGCCACCACGACGGGTCGGCGGAGAGCGGCTCTGGTATCCTTTCCGCCAGCGCGAGGCCGTGTCCTCGGCGTATCAGGGATTCCGCCTTCGGCTTGTCGAGATATACGCGCTCGGCGTACATTTCGTCGTTGTCTTTGCATACGGCTATGTAGAGCGCGCGGTCTATCTTCGTGCCGAGCATGTAGCCCTGCATCTGCCACCAGTGGCGGCGCTTGGCCTCATAGACGCCTTTGCTCTGGAGCTCGCGGAAGGACTTGAGCGAGTGCGTCTTGAATTCCGCGACGTGGCGCGTCTTTTCGGCTCCGGGCACACCGCTTTCGATTATTCCGTCGACGGAGCCGGATACGTGGCAGCCGAAGTCTACGCGGCACTGTCCGTCCTCGTCGGCGTCGGTCGAGCGGATCACGACGCCGGCGGCGCGGAGGTCGCGGACTATGGTCTCTTCTTCGCGGTGTCCGCGGCGGAAGAGGCGCAGCATACGGCCTGAAAAATTTTCTGTAACCGCCCAGCGGAAGTTGAGCCATATCCAGCGGTCGCACGGGTGTCCCAAGAGCGAGAGCCCCAGATGCGCTCTCGGGGGCTCTCTGTGCTCTTCGTGCCACTTGTCTATGCGGCTCTGTATGTCAACCTGATTGAGCGGCTCCGGTAAAGCCGCCATTGCCGCCTACCACTTGAAGTCTGGCGCACTAGAACGAGGCTGCGGCGGCTGCGCGAACGCCTGGCTGAAGCCTCCGCCTGCGGGAGGCATTACGGCGTCGCCTGCGGGCGGCATGGACGGCACGGCTCCGTCTACAGCCTTGTAGTTCCTCACGTCGTTGCTCGCTGGATATTTGTCGGTCGCCTCGCGTACCGTTACGCTCGCCCTGACGGTCGCGCCGAGCAGCTGATCCGTGTCCTGGAGCGGTTCCTGCACGCGGCCCGCGATGGTGAGGGCTTTGAGCTGCTGCCGGCCTATGCGCTCGGCCTCCGCGGAGCTGTTGCGGATGTTGAAGTTCGCAAAGAGCTTGCGCCCTTGGTAGGCGGGGCCGATTATGTCGAACTGGACTTTTATGCAGAGCCCGCCTGTGCTCGTCTGTTTGAGCTCCGTCTTCGTCACCTGCATGACGTATTCTCCCGCCGGCACGGGGGTGAAGTCTTCCGGTTTTACGCTTGCAAATTCCTGCGCGAAGTCGTTTCCGAGTATTGCCATGGTTATTTGTCCTCCTTTTTGAGTTCAACGGTTATGCTTACTTTGCCCGGGGTTTTCGTGATGGCGGCTGCGAAAACATTCTGTGTCATGGGATTGAGTGAGTTCCAGCCTTTTTTGTCCAGTTCGGCCTTCCAGCGGAATGACTTGTCCGCCTCTTCTTTCAGCCCGTAGCGGACCGTAATGTCTTGTAACTGTGCCGCGTCTATCTTGACGTTAATCGCGCGCTTGACGCAGACTTTGTATTCGTTTACGGTGCGGGTCTGCGAACCTTCCCACTGTTCGGGCACTTCGAGGGCTTTCGCGAGTTCGGCCTCGAGAGCCACGCGCTTCGCTTTCGCCGCGTCTTCGGCGGCTTTGGCTTCGTAGAGGTCTTCTATGAGTTCGTATGTAGCTTCGGTCATTGCGCCTGTCCTCCTATTTTTTCGATGATTTTGCCGAGGTCGGCAGGTTCCCACATGTCGAGCCGCCCGCTCCTGTCCTTCGCCGTCCAGATGCCGTCCGTCGCGCACTGGAGCGTGCGCATCGTCTCGCCGTTTTCGTTCTGACCGACGCGCAGCGCGAGGACTTCGTCAAAGAAGTACGGAAGCATCTGGCCGAGTTTCTGCCCCGGCATGGAGGGCGAGTGAAGGAGCTGGCCGAGTTCGTTCTGCTGTTTCTCTACTTTCGCGGAAAAGTAGACGTGCCGCCCGGGGAGGTCGCGGAAGTCGCGGATAAGGGCGGTCATTATGTCCTGCATCGCGCCGTACGCCTGGCGCGGGTCTTTCGACTGAGCTTTTTCCGTTCCGAGCACGACTTCGGCGATTTCGGAGATGGAGTCGAGCGCTACGCTGCGGAAGCCCTTCGCCTCTTCGGACGAGGCGAGCCACCCGTAGGCCTCGCGTAAATCCGCCATAGTCTTGATTTCGATGTAGGGCAAATCCTCGCCGCTGATGGAGAGCAGCCCGCCTTCCGCCGAGAGGATGACGGGCGCCGGAAGCGTCTTTATGAGCGTGGTCTTGCCGGAGCCCGCCATACCGTAGACCAGGACCTTAAGGCCGTTCATTTTGACTGTGTTGGTGCTTTTCAGGTTGATTGCCATTATCCTTCCTCTTTGATTTCTTTTCCTTCTCTGAACTCCGCAAGCACTTCCGAATGCACTACTTTTTGATGTTTGAAGTCCAGGTCGCGTATATCCTGCTTCGTGCCGACCGCGACGCTGACGCCCTTGACTCCGGTTATCGTGTAGGCGTATACGCAGTAGGTCGGGGCTTCGTGCTCGCTTTTCACCTTCGCTTCCGCCATGGCGGCTTCGACTTCGTAGAGGGACATGACGAAGGTCATGAGCTCGATGGCCGATTCCTTTTCGCTTATCTCGTCTTTATGCGGAGCGAGCGCTTCTTCTTTGATTTCCTTGATGGCCCGTTTTTCCGCCAGTATCTTCGCCTGTAGGTGCGAGAACTTGTCTCTGGCTTCGCTGCGGTCTTTGTCCTGCTTGACCGGCTCGTCCGTCGGGAGGATCTCTTCGCCGGCGAGCCTTTGCTGTCCGTCCGGCTCGACGAAGACGGCGAGAGTCGTTTCTCCGGATTCCGTGTCTTCCGGCTCAGGTTCCGTTATCACAACCGGCGATTCCGTTATTGAAACGGGTAAATTCGTTGCCGGAACGGGGCCATGGCATGGGATGATTTCGCAATCTCCGCAACCAAAATATTTGCGTGCTCCGTCTATGTCCTCGACTTCGGCGACGTGCGAGCCAGGTACCTGCGGGCAGACGTAACGCTCCAATATCTGCGGCGCGGGTTCGGCGGAGGCCTGGCCGGCCTCTTTGTATTCTGCGTCGATGCGAAGTATCTCCGGCGTGAGGTCGTGCAGCCAGGTCTCCATAAGAGCGCTGGTTTCGAAAGAACGCAGCAGCTGCTCTCGTGTCACGCAGCTTCCTTCCGGCGGTCCTTCGCCTTTGTCTATCCCATCTATGAGCGCGCGTATGTTCGCATTCTCTTCTCTGAGCCAGAACGCTCCTTCTTCGACCGCCGTGAAGGCGGCCTCCTGGAACGAGTCGTAAACATATACGTCGAAGGCCGTCCTAAGCACGTTGTTGGCCCATACCGGCGGCCACGCGAGACTGTACTCGGTCATATACGGCGACTCTTTGCGCCAGCTTTTACCGTATTTGAGATAGAGAACCGGGCTGAACAGTCCCGCAGGACAGCGTCTGACGTGCAGGTATGACGTACGGGCGTACGGTTTTTTTATCGAGCACGGGAAAAGCGGCATAGCCCCGTCGTCGCTGGTCGGTGAGAGATATGTTTTATCTATCTCCCAGTAGTCGAAGCTGTTTTCATCAAAGCCGAGCAGCGCGGCGATTTTTCGCGCCGTGGCGTCGCGGCCGTAGCCGCGCTTTCCGGCGTTTTCCTCGTGCAGCTTTATAAGCTCAGCGCGCCTGTCGTAGAATTCCGCGGCCGTGATGCCCATCGTCATACGCCTGCCTCGTACGAGGCGGTGATAACGGTCTTCGCGCCGTCGTTGCCGCTGAACTCGTTCATGATAGTGAGCTCTCTGGCCTCGATGTCCTCAAGGATGTACTTCAAGGCCATAGCGGCGTGTTCTTTCGATATTTGCCCTTCTTCTAAACTCTCCTGCATTAGTTTTCTTTCATGCAGCGCGCTGTCTATGCGTTTTTGCCTGCGGTCGCGCTCCGCGGCCCAAACTCCCATGTAGACGCCGATTACAAAACAGACGGCTACAAACAGCATATAGACCGGCGTGCTCACTGCCGGCGCTCCTTTCGGCGCGGATGTTCATCGATGTACTTGTCGAGCTCCCTGATGTCGTAGCGCGTGAGCTTCTCGTTGCCTTCGAGCTTCAAATACTCCGGGCCGATGCCCTTATCGCGCCAGTCGCGCAGAGTGCGGCCGGAGACACCGAGATACTTCCCCGCCTCATTTTCGCCAAGCAGCCGCGGCGGCCTCTGCATGGATTCGTCAATCTTCTGGATGGCGTCCATCAGCGACGCCCGTAGTTCTTCACGCTGTTGTTCAAGTGCTTGTTCGGTCATTTTCTAAATAGTCTCCTTTGTATGGTGTGCTATATTCTTTTAAAGATGTGAAGCGACTCCCTATGACGAACTTAAAGACTAATTAGTATCCTTATGAGCTCTGGTAGGTCTTTACTGTCTATCAGGGCTCTATCTTCTCCGGTCTTAGCATCTAGCCTGCGGAAAATCGCAGTCTTTAGTTTCTCGGCAAGCTGTTTTTTATCTTCGTCTGTAAACGCTTTCAAATTTATCATCTCCCTTCGTTTAATTTCGTGTTGCCTGTATTCCGTTGTCATGGTGCAGTGTGAAATTTTTATTCGTCAGAAACCAAATCTTTCACAGAACAGCCAAGAGCGTTGGCGATTTTTTCAAGTGCTCTAATAGTTGGACTTTTAGTCCCTCTTTCATAGGCCACTATGGAATTTATTGAAAGACCAGCTTCCAATGATAATGTTTTTTGGGTCCAGTCTTTTTCTAATCTTTTTGATTTAATTCTGTTCATTTTAGTCCATCTATCCTCCTTTAGTTGGATTTTACATAAAACAAAATAACACTATAGCATATTTATGTCAAGACAAAATCCCACTATAGGATTATTGTATTTTCATACTATAGTGTGTATTCTATAAATATGAATAGGATGTGATGCTATGAATATTGGGGAACGCATACGGATATACAGAGAAGCGCAAAAAATGAGCCAAGAAGAATTGGGCAAGATCGTTGGGCTTTCTAAAAATTCGATATATCTTTATGAAAAAGGAGAACGCATCCCACAATCTGACAATTTACTAAAAATTGCCACAGCACTTCAAATAACACCAGATATGTTATTTGGGACACCAGCGGCTAATGTATCGCATGTAAAAATGCTCGAAATCCCTCTGTTAGACATCGCCACGGCCGCAAGCTGCGGAGTCGGAAACGGCCTTTCTGGCGTAGAACTTCAAGCTGGTGAAACGGTTTTCATTGAGTATTCAGACTTGCAGCGCTATGACGATCTTCGCAAGCCGTTTGCGATTCACACCGAGGGAGACAGTATGGAAGGCGCAGGACTTGAGGAAGGCAGCGTCGCCGTCATCAACCCCGCAGAAGACGTTATCAGTGGTGACATGGCGCTCGTCGTATGGAATGATAATTGGTTCGTCAAATGGGTAATCTGGAATCCAGACGGCTCAGTAGAACTTCGTTCGGCTAATCCTAACTACGGCGCCATTAAAGTCGATAAGGAATATGCCGCAGATAGTAATTGGTTCCGCATTGTCGGCAAGGTTGTCTCAATCATTAAGAGGACGAAGCCCAGAAGGGCGTTTTAAATCTTTTAAGGAGCACACATGATATGAAAAAATTCCTCGCAACGCTCGCGCTCATCTTTACTCTTACGTCAACGGCCTCCGCCGCGTCGCTCTACACCACGACGATAATGGACGTGTCAGCCGCCCAGGTACAGGATGCTCTCATTGAGATTTTCACCGGCAAGAACTTCACCATCGACGAAGTGACGCCTTACATGGTTTCCTTTCAGAAATCTTTCGGTGACGGCTTCTTCGAGCCGACGAAGCTCAACACCGTAAAATGCAACCTCATAGAGCGCGACGGCAACGTGCGGCTAATGGTGTCTCAGATGGAAATAATCGCTGGGCGCACCATGCGCAAACGCTCGATAGATCACCTCATTCCGCTGCTGTCCGAGGTTAAGCACGTGCTGGACGGTACGCCGGTCGAAGAAGTGCGCAACGAAGCCGTCAACCAGCTTCCAGGCTCCGGCAATGAGCGCGAGAAGGAACTCGGCCTCGTCCTTGGAGAGAATGGCGGAGTCATCGACGTAAAACCAGGCAGCGCGGCGCACTGAAAAATCGCCATCGGCGACGCAATCCTCGAAATCAATGGCATGAGCCTAAACGGCATGGACCGCGAAGCCGTAAAAACCTACATCGCCAACAAATGGGGCTCCGGCGTGTCGCTCATCATGCTTGTCCAGCACAACGGCGAGAAGAACTTCGTGACGCTGAAAAAAGGCGAATAATTATTAAAGGTTAAATGTAGGTTAAAGCAAAAAATAAAAAGGGCCTTTCCATAACCGGAAAACCCTTGAAATAGCTGGTCGGGATGGTCGGATTCGAACCGACGACCCCCTGCTCCCAAAGCAGGTGCGCTAACCAGACTGCGCTACATCCCGACGCCTACGAGATTATACCATGACTTGGCGGATATTAAAAAGCAGAAGTAAGCGGGATTTCGTCGTAACGACCGCTTCAATCCGGCGCTCCGCTCCTTACGTCGTCGAGCTGGGCTATGAGAGTCGCAGCGAACAGCACGGCGCATCCGGTCAGCTCACGCGCGGAGAGCGTCTCTCCGAGCACAAAGTAGCCGAAGATCGCCGCGAATACTGATTCCGTGCTCATTATGATGCAGGTCGTCAGCGGCTGGACGTAACGCTGCGCGGACATCTGGAAGGTGTAGGCGACGCATGTGCAGACGAGGCCTGCGTATACGACCGGCTTCCACGACGCGGCGACGGCGGCGAAGTCGGGACGCTCGAATATCAGCGAGCCTGCGACGGAGAGCAAAGCGACTGTAGCGAACTGTACGGCCGACAGCTTTACGGGGTCGCTTTTTCTTGAAAATGCGGAACAGGCCATGATGTGCGCCGCCCAGAAGAAAGCGCCAAGAAAGATGACGAGGTCGCCGCGCCCTATGAAAAATCCGTCTTTTATTGAGAGCAGGTAGAGGCCGCCCATGCTCATGAAGATCGACGCGACAGCCGTGCGCGAAGGTATTTTCCCAGCGAATAGGCCGTACAGCGGCACTATAACGATGAATGTCGCCGTTATGAAGGCTGTTTTTCCTGCGGTTGTGCCCTGCATGCCGGCGAGCTGGAGCACCGAGCCGGAGAAGAGCGCCGCTCCGCATATCGCGCCGTGCTTGATGATTCTACCCAGTTCGGCACGTTTTTCGCCGGCGGAGAGCGTTTCGCCTCCGTCTCCCGTTTCGCCTCGCTTCCATGTTACGAAAAGCAGCAGCGCAAGGGCGGCGGAGCTTACGACGTATCGGCTCGCGCAAAAGGTCAGCGGCCCTATTTCCTGCATCCCGAGTATCTGGGCTATATAGGATGTTCCCCAAATAACGGCGCATGAGACCAGCATGGCGGTCGAGACTGCGCGTCTTTTCAGCATTGCGGATTCCCCCCGAATTCCCCGCCCGGCGCCGGAGAGCGCCGGGCCGCGCGGCTCAGTTGTTTTCAACGAGCTTTATTTCTTTAGCGGAAAGATTATATAGTTTGTATACGGCTCTGTCGAGGAGGCGCTCCGTCTCAGAGGCTTCCGGAGAAATTTTTTTGTACTTTCCAGGCGGATCCTGCGCGTAGAGCTCCGAGAGTTTTTTCCCCGCCGCCGTTATCTCTTCCATCAACGCGCGCTGCGCCGCGTTTTCCATGTTGACTCGGCGTATCGGAAGCGACGAGAGCACCGACGTTCGCAGTTCAAAATATCCGTTGAGAAGCTCGGGTGAGCGGGCGCGAAATATGTAGTCCATGACCTTGGAGTTCAGCAGCGCGAGCAGGAACCAGTCGCAGCCCTCTATCACGCAGCACTTGTCGTTGACGTAGGCCGGGCTTTCGGAAGCAGCCGCCGAAAGACGTTTCGTTATCACCGGAAGGATCAGTTTTCCGCGTTCGAAAACGCCGTAGTATTTGCACGACCGAAGCTCCCACCAGTAATCTCCCATATCGCGCCGTTTCGCGGCTCTGCGCTCGAACGGAGCCAGGCGAGAGGCGACCTCCGGATGGTGCGCGGCGAACCAGCGGTCCGGCGCTTCCAGCTCGCGGCGGCGGTCCGTGTAGCCTTTGGGCATGAAGATGAGGCGTTTTTTCGCCGGCGGAAGATAGTAGCGCTTCACCTCGCGCCCAGTGTAGAACGGAACGAGCATCGAGGCCGACTCCGGTTCGGCGGAGGCTATTTCCTCCGCCTCTGCCGCGTCGATTACAAACGCTTCGTTGAGCCCGGTCAGCACGCCGCGATAGACGCCGCCGGCGCACGCGGCGAGCGGCACGCTTTTTTCGCATATTTTTTCTTCGAGGCTTTTTTTATCGGCTTCCGTGAAGTTCCATGGCGTTTCGCCGAGCTCTTCCGCGCCTCGCACGTAGGGCTGTACCGACGCCCGCGCGCGCGGCAGCCCGTTCCACGCGCCGTCGGCGGCTATAACGAGGACCGGCTCGTCGTGCACAGCCTCTTTATAGAACGATAGGACGCAGAGCGGCATGGCGGATCCGGTCATCTGAGGCGCGCTGCCGAGGTCGGCGACCATACGCGGCGGGCGCAGCGCGAAGAAGCGCCGCAACCCTTCTCCGTAGCGCGACCGCATCCATTTGTTTGATATGAGCATGACTGCGCTCCCGTCAGGCGAGAGCATGGACGCCGCCTTCTCGACGTAGTAGCAGTAGAGGTCAGCGCCGAACTGTGACGAAGCGTAGCCGCCGAGCAGAGGTTTTATCGAAGTGAAATGTTCCCCGCGGACATGCGGCGGCTTCGAGACGACGAGGCTGAATTCTTCGCCGTCCATCACGCCGTCTACGAGGACGCTGCCCCATACGAAATGTCCCTCGGCGGGCGCGGCGTCATATTTGAGCATAAGGGCCGCGCGCAGCGCGTCGAGCGCCGTTGCAGAGCAGTCCGTCGCGTAAAGGCCGTTCCTTATAAATTCCGCGGCGAATCTTGCCGCGCCGCGCCCCGACGTCCCGAGATACTTGCCCAGCTTGACTCGCGCCTCCGCCAGCTTCTCTACGACGGCGAGCACGATTTTCCCGTCAGACGCCGCGAGGTCGCAGAAGCGGATCGAAGCCAGAGCTTCGTCTATTTTCGCCGCGTGCAGACGCACCAGGCTGTCGTCGAAAAGTATCCTGTCGTCGGAGACATAGCCGTCGAGCGCCGCTTCGCTGAGGCCGCAGCTTTTATGTATGTACATTTTCAGCCCTTCGGCGCATATGAAGTCCATCAGCTCCGGAGGGACCGTTACGCTTTTTACAGGCGACGAAACGGCGAGCGCGATAAGCCCGCGCCAGTTTTCCGACGGCGGCACGCACGCCAGCACGCCGCCGCACTCCTCCGACGCGGCGCAGGCTTCTACGAATCTTATTATGTTTTCTTCTTTCACTGCGGTGATTTCGACTCCAGGGCAGAGTTTTACAAGAGCCACGTCGATCCTGCCGCAGCCCATCAGAGGCGAGTGGCTGCCGATTATTTTATAAGAAGAGATCAACGACTTGAATCCGCGCGGAATGCGGCGGCCCGACCGTATTCGTCCGTCGCCGGCAGAGACGTTGGAAAAGACGGAACGCGCCAGCAAGAAAAACTTTTCCGAGTCGAAGCCCTCTTCGCACGGCGCGCTGTACAACAGGGACGGATTTCCCTTCGGCATATGAGACACCACCCGCTCGCAGTATTCGTATCTCTAAGTATAAAGCATCGCGCCTCAAAAATACATCCCGCCTTCGCCGTAAGAGCCGATGCGGAACGGCGTTCATACGCCGCGTGCCATTTCATACGATTTTATCAGAAGTCTGCGGCGCGGCCTCCGGCCCCTGCGCAGTCGCACATCCATGTGCGAGAAAGCGCCGGCCGCGGCGACAGATGCAAACGTACTGGAGGACCTCCCCCAGCCGGTCGCAGTCGTCGCTGCCGGGCCGGGGACTGAGTTTCGTACGAGACGACGCGGCCGCCGCATCCGCCGGAACTCGTGAAATAAATCCGAGTAAGCAATGAAAAGCGCGAAACTCTGAACGGCTGGCGCAGTACGCGGAAAGCATATGAAAATGCCGGAGTTTTTAAGCTCCGGCTTTTGCGGTTCGTTACAGAAGCAGCTCGGCGACCTGGACGGCGTTGAGCGCAGCTCCTTTGCGCAGATTGTCTCCGACGACCCACATCGCAAGCGCGTTGTCGAGCCCGGTGTCGCGGCGTATGCGTCCGACGCAGACGTCGTCCGTTCCGGCCACGTCGAGCGGCAGCGGGTACTCAGCGGACTGCGGGTCGTCGCGTACGACGACGCCTGGAGCTTTTGAGAGTATATCGCGAGCCTCGTCCGGCGTTATCGGACGTTCAAACTGCGCCGTCACGCTCTCGCCGTGGCAGCGGAATATCGGAACGCGCACCGTGATGCCGCTTACGCGAAGCTCCGGAAGGTGCATTATCTTGCGCGACTCGTTGACCATCTTCCACTCTTCCTCGGAGATCCCCTCTCCGTCGAACGGGCCGATGTGCGGCAGGAGGTTGAAGGCTATCCCGTGCGGATAGACCTTTTCCTCGTAACCCTTGCCTTCGAGCGCCGCGAGAGCGCCGTCGCGGAGGGATTCTATCGCCGCTTTACCCGTTCCAGCGACGGACTGATAGGTGCTGATGTTGATATATTTGAGCCCGGCCGCCTTGTGCAGCGGGTACAGCACGACTACCGCCTGTATCGTCGAGCAGTTCGGGTTGGCGATTATGCCCTTCTTCTTCGCGAGCGCGACGTCTCCGGCGTTGATTTCTGGAACTATAAGCGGAACGTCTGGGTCCATGCGCCACGCAGAGCTGTTATCTACGACGGTCGCACCGCTCGCAGCGGCGACGGGAGCCCAGCGCTTCGACGTCTTGCCTCCCGCCGAGAAGAGCGCTATGTCGACATCCTTGAAGGAGTCCTCGCGGACGGCGCGCACTGTAACGTCTTCTCCGCAGAATTTGATCTTCTTCCCCTCTGAGCGTTCAGACGCGAGCGGAACGAGTTCCGATACCGGGAAATTCCTCTGTTCGAGCGTGAGAAGCATCTCCCGTCCGACGAGGCCGGTGGCTCCAAGCACGGCTACCCTCATGCCGCTCATCAGAACGCCACCTCGTCTATAAAGTGATCGTGCAGCTCGCGAACGGCGTCCTCCGCGCGCGAAGAGCCGACGACGCATGTGATGGCGAGAGCGGTCGAGGCTATCATTTCTATATTTATGCCTGCCTCCGCAAGTATATTGAACATCTTAGACGGTATCTCGGGGTGGTTCGCTATGCCGGCGCCGACGATCGAGACGCGCGCTATCTCCGTGTCGAAGGAGACGCCCTGCGCATCGACCTCGCGGCACATTTCGCGGCAGACCTGGCTCGCGACTTCGAGGTTTGTTTTTTTGACAAGGAAGCCTATATCGTTGACGCCTCCGCGCATATTGTTCTGAATTATCATTTCCGCGCCGACGCCCTTCTCTGCGAGGTTCGCGAAAAGGCGCGCTGCGACGCCCGGAATGTCAGGCACTCCAAGCAGCACTACCTTCGCCGCCTTCATATCGTGGACGACGGCCTTTATTATAAGTCCCTCCGTTACCGGGTTGCTCATTACCCATGTGCCCTCCTCTTCAACAAAACTTGAACCGACATAAAGCGGCACGTCGTAGCGCGCCGCCATCTCGACGCTCCTGGCCTGAAGGACGTTCGCGCCCTGCACCGCCATCTCCATACATTCTTCGAATCCGAGCTGTTTAAGCTTGCGCGGATTTTTTACGACGCGCGGGTCGCCGGTCATTATGCCCGTCACGTCTTTCAGAAGGCGGCACGACTGCGCGCCCAGAGCGGCGGCGAGCGCGACGGCGGAAAGGTCGGAGCCTCCGCGTCCGAGAGTTATCACGTCCCCGTTGTCCGTTATAGCCTGAAATCCCGTTATGACCGCGACGGTGCCTTCGTTGAGCACCTTTTCGACGGCCTCCGGCTCTATCCTGTAAATACGTCCCTCCATCGGGAAGCCTTTGGCGCGGATGCCCGCCTGCTGCGCCGTGAACGACTGCGCCGGAAGCCCGAACTGCTTGAGCGCGAGCGCGAGCAGCGCGACGCTCTGCTGTTCGCCGGTGGCGAGGAGCTGATCCATTTCGCGTCCGTCCGTCTCGGAAGCGACGTCGTTGGCGAGCGCGAGAAGGTCGTCCGTCGTGTTGCCCATCGCGGAGACTACGACCGCGACGCGGTAGCCCTCTTCGCGCGTCTTTTTGACTATCTGCGCGACGTGCTTCATGCGCGCCGAGTCCGCCACCGAGGAACCCCCGAATTTAAGGACGGTAAGCGGCAGTTTGTCCCATTCCATCTATCTGCACCTCCGATATTCCTCAAGCAGGCGGGGAAACTCCATATCTACGTCTACGCGCGCGCCCTGAGCGCTGCCGTCGAGTACGAAGAACTGCGAGCGCACTCCGTGTTCGGTGAACGTACGGCACATCGCCTCCGCGACGCGCTGCGTCGAGCCTTTGACCAGAGCGATGACGCTCGGCCCGGAGCCGCTGATCGCGACGCTCAAGCATTCGGGCAGGGCCTCGACGCGTGAGAATATCACGTCGCCGCCGGAAAAGAGCTTGCTGCGGTATTGCTGGTGCAGCCTGTCGTCCATTCCCCACTTGAGATAGTCCCATTTCCCAGTGGCCCACGCGGCCGTCAGCAGCGCGGCGCGCCCGACGTTGAATACGGCGTCGGCGAACGGCACTTCCTTCGGCAGCGCATTGCGCGCGTCAGAGGTCTTGACCCGTTCGTCGGGGACGGCGACGACGCAAAGCACCTCTGGCGGAAGCGGCGGAAGGTTGACGTACCGCAGCTCCTTTCCATCCCAGCAGCTTACGACCATGCCTCCGAGGAAGCAGGGCGCTACGTTGTCTGGGTGTCCCTCTATCACCGTCATCGCACGCAGCAGTTCGTCGTCGTCCGCGTCGTATCCAGTAAGATACTTCGCTATCAGCACGCCAGCGACGACAGCGCCCGCGGAGCTGCCGAGGCCGCGGCAGAGCGGGATGATGTTGTGGCACCACAGAGCAAAGCCGGGCCCAGTGACGTTCCATCTTTTACAAGTCTCTTCGTAGGCTTTGACTACGAGGTTCGCCTTCGGCGACGAGAGCTCGCGGCTCCCCTCTCCGAGCGCCTCGACCCGATACTCGCCCTCAGGCAGAAGCTCCGTGACTTTGAAGATGTTATAAAGCGAGACCGCCATCCCGATCGTATCGAAGCCGGAGCCGAGGTTGGCGCTCGTCGCGGGAACGCGGAGCGTTATCAGCGCGTTCACCCCTTCATCACCTCCATAAGCTCGTCGAAGCTGTCTCCGATCTCAACAGGGCGGCCCACCTGCGACATTGCGGTGTCGGGGTCTTTCAGACCGTTGCCCGTAAGTATCATGACCGCTGTGATTCCGCGCGGCAGGCGGCCTTCCTTCTTTAACTTTATAAGTCCGGCGAGCGGCGCGCACGAAGCCGGCTCTGCGAAGACGCCGCCCTTCGACGAAAGTATGTACTGCGCCGCGAGTATTTCTTCGTCCGTGACGGAGTTGAACTCTCCGGAGGACTGCGCGACGGCCTCCTTCGCGAGGTGCGCGCTTACAGGATTGCCTATACGTATCGCCGTCGCCACCGTCTCCGGATTCGGACACGGCTCGCCTGTCACGAGCGGAGCCGCCCCCGCAGCCTGGAAGCCCATCATACGCGGCAGCTTGTCTATCTTTCCGAGATCCCTGTACTGCTTATAGCCGGCCCAATAGGCGCTGATGTTCCCCGCGTTGCCGACCGGGATAGCGTGCAAGTCCGGCGCGCGTCCGAGCGCTTCGCAGATCTCCCACGCGCCGCTTCTCTGCCCCCAAAGGCGATAAGGGTTTACGGAGTTTACTATGGCGAAGCCCTCGCGTTCCGCCGCCTCGCGCGCCATCTCGAGAGCGCGGTCGAAATTGCCGCGCACCGCTATGACCTTAGCGCCGTACATGAGAGCCTGCGCCAGCTTGCCGAGGGCAACCTTCCCCGCCGGAAGCAGCACGAAGCATGGAACCTGCGCCGCCGCCGCGTAAGCCGCGGCTGAAGCCGAGGTGTTGCCGGTAGAGGCGCAGACGAGCGCTTTCGCGCCGTCCTCAAGCGCTTTTGCTACAGCCATAACCATCCCCCTGTCCTTGAACGAACCGGACGGGTTGCACCCTTCGAGCTTGGCCCACAGCTCTATCTCGAGCATCCTGCTGATGCCGTCGAGATGTACTAGCGGCGTAGAACCTTCGCCGAGCGTTATGCGCGGCGTCTTATCTGTGACGGGAAGAAGCTCCGCGTACCTGTCGATTACTCCCATTGTAAAACTCCTCCAATCTGAAGACTGATGCCAGCCGTTAAAAAAGCGCCGCCTCTGCTTTTATTACAGAGGCGGCGCTGAATATGCTTTCCGCTGTTCCACTCTTATTCGGCCGTATGAAAACGGCCCTCGTTCGCGCTGTATCGGGCGCGCCCGGACGACTTATCTCTTTTTGAGCTTCGCCGCCGGCTCGGAGGTGGTCTTCCGGTTCGGTTCAACGAAGGCTTTTCAGCGTTTCAGCCCTCTCTCTGTGATGAGCCCGAACTTTACTATCCTCGTCATTGCCGCAGGATTATTAAGTTCAATGTTGAGTTTATACTACTCAGCGATACAATTGTCAAGCGATAATTGATATTTGAAATTTCGCGCCCTTTCTGTTAGAATGCTCAAGAATTAAGATATAGTGTTTTTAGGTGGGATATTTCAATGGCAAAAGCATCAGCGGATAAAGTTGTTATGACGCGCGAGGGCTACGAAAAGCTCAAATCCGAGCTTGTAAGCCTGCGCGGCGACGGAAGAGCCGAGATAGCGGCGAAGCTTGAGGAAGCGAGAGCCTTCGGCGACTTGAGCGAGAACGCCGAGTACCATGCCGCGAAGGAGGAGCAGGAAAAGCTGGAGAACCGTATACTGCAGCTTGAGTACCAGCTCAGCAAAGCTCAGATAGTAGAGGCTCACGACGTCGATACGAGCATCGTCAGCCTCGGCACGACGGTGACTCTCGAAGATCTCGACCTCAAGAAGACCTTCGTCTATACCCTCGTCGGCACCGAAGAGGCCGACATAAAGGAAAACCGCATCTCCGCGGCCAGTCCGGTCGGTAAGGCCGTCATGGGCAAGCGCGCAGAGGAAGAGGTCATGGTCAGGACGCCGCGGGGCATCCGCCATCTCAGAGTTGCAAAGATTCAGCTCAAATAGCCGGCGTCGGAAAACGGACATAAAAATAGGGGGACGCGAAAGCGTCCCCCTATTTTTATGTCCACGTGCTTGTGATCATCCGCGCTGTATGGAAAAAGACCTCCTGATAATTGACGACAGGAAATCTCCGAACGAAATCCCGCATGCTTTCGCGGCCTTCGGCACAAGGCTAGTAGAGGTCATGCCGGGTGCGGTGTTCGCCTCGAGCGCGAAGCCGCCGCCGTCAGGAGTCACGCGAAAATCGACGCGGCTGTAGACGCGGCAGCCGAGCGCCTTGTGCGCCGCCAGAGCTCCGGCCCTAAGCTTGTCGTTCACCTCGTCCGTGAAATCCGCCGGACAGACGTACTCCGTACAGCCGTGCGTATATTTGTTTTTGTAATCGTAGAAGCCGGTTTTGGGCTTTATGTGAACCGGCGGAAGCGCGACGGTCTCCCCGTCCTCCTTCTCCCAGACCGCGACGGTGGCCTCTTCTCCCGCGATGTAGCGTTCGACGAGCGCCCTAGGCTTGTGCGCCCACGCCGCCTCGAGCGCCGCGGCGTATTCCGAGATATCGGTGACGAACGACAGCCCAACCGTGCTGCCGTCGTCGTTAGGCTTGACTACGATTTTCCCGTACTTTTTAAGCAGCCCGGACGCGAGCTCCACGCACTCCGCGCCGCGCACAGCGGTAAAGCCCTCGGGAGAGGCGACGCCGGCAGCGGCGAAAAGCAGCTTCGCTGCGGTCTTGTCCATCGCGAGCATCGAAGCCTCCGGCCCCGAGCCGGTGTACGGAATATTGAAGGCTTCCATCACGGCCTGAATCCGCCCGTTCTCCCCCCAGCCGCCGTGCAGCGCTACGAAAGCGCCGTCCGCCCCAAGGCCCTCCCAGTCGCGGACGAACCTATCTATCGAGCGCACGTCGTATGTTTCGGCATCGTATCCGTTGCAGTTGAGAGCGTCCGCCACAGCCGCGCCGGAGTTGAGCGAAACCTCGCGTTCTGAACTTACTCCTCCGCACAGTACAATAATCTTCATCATCCAGCCTCCGCAAAAGGTTAGTCGTCTTTTGATCCTATCTCGAGCTTACGGTCGGGGTAAGCGTTTATAAAAAGTGTCAACCCTATAGTGTAGTCGTCCTCCGAACGCTTGTCCCTGTACCACAGTTCCCACGTCATACAGTGCATATTGTATGTCAGCGAATAGAACATTGAAGATATGTCGTCGATTTCTATGTCGTAGTTGCCGGCCACGAGGAAAGTCCATTTCTCCCACGGCGCGCCGAGCGGCAGAGGGAACGAAATGACCTGGCTTATCGTCTCGCTGTTCGTATAGCGGTCCCACGCCATCGGGCTCTTGCCCTCTTCAACCCAGCGGCGGTAATAGGAGGTTGCGAAGTTGAAAACGCCGAGCTTGTAGCTGAAGCCTCCCCATGCGTCCGTAGCCTTCTGATTTTTGTCCTCGTTGTAGTAATCGAAGTATCTGTACCTCGCACCGTAGAACGGCTTGAAGATTCCTATCGACCACTGCGGCCTGCCGCGGTACTGAGCGACGTACGCGATACGCTCAGTCCATTCCTGCGCCGTGATGTTGTCTCCGTAGCGGCCCCACGCCGTGTAAAGGCGCAGCTCGCCGCCCGTCAGAGGCTCGTTGAACCACGGAGACGAAATAGAGAATTCCGGATCACGCCAGACGTCGCGGTCCTCCGTGACGTCCGTAGCGACCTCGGTCGAAACCAGCTCGCGCTGCGCCCAGTACAGCCGCGCGCGCCAGCCCTCGGTCTCGTAGTCGATACCCCAAGCGGGACGCCAGATGGTATCCTCCGTGTCGTCGTTATAGAGCCTGTATATGTTGGCGAAGACGCTGAGCTGATCGGTGATCTGGTAGGTATAGTCGATCTTCGTCTCGAACTCTCCCTGCGTCCAGTAGACCGCCTCGATATCAAGCTCGCCGTACTGCCCCATGTCTATCGGGCCGTGTATCCCGAAGCCCGCGCCGAGGTCCGAATCATAGTTGATTATGGGCTGGAGCCCTTTTTTCTTCCTGCTGCTTATTATGTAGTCGAATGGATACGGAATTACCAGCGCGTCGCCTATGTAGAAGCGCGGACGCTTGAGCACCGTCTTCTTGCCTGGGAATATGACCGCCCTCTTCGAGACGAATTTATAGTGCGGCTTCGTAAAGTCGCACGTCGTCGACGTAACGCCGGTCCATTCAGCGACGTTCTGCGATTGACCGTCCTTTTTCTTCCTCCTAGGCGCGTGAATGATGCCGAGCTTCGCTGCGTCGGAATCAGGCATCATCCGGACCCGCCCGCCCTCCATATGCATAGGGCCCGATTCGCCGGAGACCTGCGTGAATATCCCTCGGCGGGTTTCTACGTTGTACTTGAGATGCTTTCCTATATATTTTTCGCTGCCGGTCTCGCTGTCGGAATATACGACGACGTTCTCCCTGTAATCGGAATAGGCGTCGACGATATGCGACTTGGTGTCGTATTCGACGTATGGAGCAAAGAGGCGGACGCCCTTGTTGCGTATACGGACGTTGCCTTCGGCTATCGCGATGCCGGTATGTTCGTCATAGCTGATTTCGTCGGCATCGAGGAATACCTCGTTCGGCGGCTGCGCCGGCGTCCCGCCGTCAGGCGCGGCGACGGCCGCGTCGTCCGAAGCCGCCTCAGCCAAATCCTCAGATACCGGTGCCGTTTCGCCTCCGAGTGGGATAAAGACGCTGTTTTCCGGCTCGGCGGAAAAGGCCGCGCCGGAAACAGAAATGAGAATGGCGAAGGCAAGGCACGCCGCGGCGATGAAAGGCCGCCCCGCGCGCCTCCCGCCGGATGCTAGTTTGTCCAAGTTACAGTGCCCCCGTTCCTTATGCGGCAGTCGCCGCTTACGGTGTCGTACTGACCGGCGTCGCCGCTTATCACCATATTTTCCGAGCTCAGGACGACGCCCTTCGAGAAGTCCCAGCGTTCCGTCTGCGCGTCGTATTCAACAAAGCCCGATTTCATCTTGTAGGTCTTTCCGTTTTCGGTCATAGTACCGTCTCCGTTTGTAAGAGTTATATCGCTGTTCTCCCGCGTGAAGGTACTCGCGTCGGCGTATATGTGGGTGTCGCGGCCGTTCGGGTCCTTGATCGTAATGTCCACGGAGCTTCCGTATATGACGCCTTCTTTGTGCTCCGCGCGCGGGGAAATTATGATCCACGTCTTTCCGTTCACGACGCGCTCGATCTCTATATCCTCCACGATGATGTCAGGCAGAGGTATATTTTTCACCGCGCCCAGATGCAGATCCCTCCACAAGTAAAAAGCCCCGACGGCGATCACGAGGATCACCGCCAGGACGATGGCTTCACGCTTGGTTAATTTTTTTATGTTCACAGGGGAGCCGGCCTCAGTATAAATTCGGGTCGGAGCGCGTGCCCTGCGGAGCCGGTCCGCCGGGCTGCGTGAGCGGCGAAATCTGAGGCGGCACCTGATAGGCGGAAATCTGGACGGCCTCCGACGTCTGCGCGTAGAAGAGCGTTCCTTCCTTAAGCTGCTTGTCGTTGCCCCTTATCAGGAATCCGCCCGCCAGGCCAACCGGCCCGAGCAACACGGCTCCCGCGAGGCTCGCCCCCGCCGCCCCTATCATGGCGCTGTCGGCTTCCATCGCCTTTTTGGCCGCATCGCCGATATTGACCGGAACGACCATCGGTCCCAGCACTTCAACGCCGTCGATCTCCATCTCTATTTCGGAAGAGCGTCCGAAGCTGCGCGGAGGCTTCACTTTTGTGATATGCGCGAAGACGCGGCTCCCTTTCGGGGCGACTAGCATATCTCCTATCATTATCTGTTCGTTCAGCGCGAGAATGATGATGTCGTCGACCTTGACGTTCCTTACTGTGAGCGTGTTGAGCAGGATGCCCTTCACTATCGTCTCTTTCGGCAGCTCAAACTGCGTCGCGAGTATCCCTTCCGGCAAGAGCTTCGTCAGAAGGCGCTCAAGACGCGAGACAAGCGGTCCGGCCTGGTTCATCCCCTCGAGTATCCCCTCCATCGCGTCTATGCGCCTCGTAAGAGGCCACGTCGGATGTATCTCCTGGCTGACGCCCCATTCGGCGACGGAGAGCTTAAAAAGCACCGAAGGCTGCGTATCGGTTCCTCGTTCAAGGAAGTCTATAAGCGCCGTCTGACGCTCGGTCAGGCTACCAGGCAGCTCGCGTCCGAAGATCGTCCTTTCGACGTCGTTCAGCCTGTTGAGCAGGCCGCCCTCGCGCTTGCTGCCGTATATGATGGTCTCTATCCTCTCAAGCATTTCAAACGCGGGGGGGGCTTTGTCCGGCTTGATTATGGTATTGGCCGTCCCGGTTGAAACGATCGCGGGGCCTGGAGCCGGAGCCTGCCCGGAGGCTTCGCCTCCGGCCGCAGTCTGCGCCGCTGGGGCGTTCGCCGGCTCTGGAGCCGCTCCGTCGTCCGCCCATGAGCAGACCGGGAAGGTCATCGTGAACGCCGCGATCAGCGCGGCTATTTTCTGCGTGCTTTTGTTCATCATGCTTTTTTGGCCTCCTTTTTCTTTTTAAGGTCGAGAGCCGACGCTATAAAATCCTTAAACAGCGGATGAGGGCGCACCGGACGCGACAGAAATTCCGGATGGAACTGCACGCCCACCATCCACGGGTGGTTGTCGTTTTCCATTATCTCAACCTGCCCGCCCATCGGGCAGACGCCGGCTACGGTCATTCCCGCCGCTTCAAATTCCTTTATGTATTCGTTATTGAACTCGAAGCGGTGACGGTGCCGTTCCTCTATACGGTTAGTCCCGTATATTTTTTCGGCCTTGGTTCCGCTCTTTATATCGCACGGATATGTGCCGAGACGCGAGGTACCTCCGATGCCGGCGACGTTCTTCTGCTCTTCCATAAGATGTATAACGGGATGAGTCGTCCGCTCGTCCATCTCAAGGCTGTTTGCGTCGGCGAAGCCGAGCACGTCGCGGGCGAACTCTATGACTGCGACCTGCATTCCGAGACAGAGTCCGAGGTACGGCACTCCGTTCTCGCGCGCGTATTTCGCTGCGGCGATCTTGCCTTCGACGCCGCGCTGCCCGAATCCGCCGGGCACGAGTATCGCGTCGGCCCTGCCGAGTATCTCGGACACGTCGCCGGTCTCCAGGTCCTCCGCTTCTACAGGGAAGATGTTGACCTTGACTCCGTTCGCGATGCCGGCGTGCGACACGGCCTCGTTGACGCTCAGGTATGCGTCTTTGATCTCGGTATATTTGCCGACGAGTGCGACTGTAAGCTCCCCCTTCCGCGTATCGTACTTGTGCAGGAATTCTTTCCAATCCTTCATGTCGGGCGCTCCCTTGGTAGGCAGCCCGAGCTTTTTGAGCACGAGATGGTCGAACTTCTGCGAGTGCAGCACCATCGGTATCCTGTATATGGAATCGGAGTCCACGGCTTCAAATACGGAATCGGCGGGGACGCTGCAGAAAAGACCTATCTTCTCGCGAAGCTCCGGTCCGACAGTGAATTGCGAGCGGCAGACTATTACGTCAGGCTGTATTCCGATCCTGCGCAGTTCGTTGACGCTGTGCTGCGTAGGCTTCGTCTTGAGCTCGCCTGATGCGGCAATGTAAGGGACGAGCGTCACGTGACAGTACAGTATGTTTGAACGGCCGACGCGGCTCGCAAACTGGCGTATGGCCTCGAGGAACGGAAGCCCCTCGATGTCGCCGACCGTGCCGCCGATTTCGGCGATCACTATGTCGTTGTTCTCGCCGACGTGCTCTATCCTGTCCTGTATCTCGTTGGTGATGTGCGGTATGACCTGAACGGTCGCGCCGTCATATCCTCCGGCGCGCTCCCTCTGTATGACGGCGGAATATACCTTGCCGGTCGTGCAGCTGTTTTCTCCCTTTATCGTCTCGTCTATGAAGCGCTCGTAGTGCCCCAGGTCGAGGTCGGTCTCAGCGCCGTCCCACGTTACGAATACTTCTCCATGCTGAAAAGGGCTCATTGCTCCGGCGTCAACGTTGATGTATGGATCCATCTTAATGATGCTGACCTTGTATCCGCGGCGTTTCAGAAGAACGCCGAGCGACGCTGCCGTAATTCCCTTGCCGAGAGATGAAACTACTCCTCCGGTGACGAAAATATACTTAGTCATTGATTACAAACGCCCCTTCTGGCATATCTTATTTTTTATCTGACGTGCTTCAGCGGGTTCTGAGGCTTCCCGCCGACACGAACCTCAAAATGCACGTGATTGCCCGTAGACCTTCCCGTACTTCCGACGAGAGCTATCGTCTGGCCGCGCGAGATTTTCGCGCCGCGTTTTACAAGCAGCTTGTGGCAGTGCCCGTAGAGCGTCGTCATCCCGTTGGAATGTGAGAGGACTATAGTGCGTCCATAGCCGCCCATCCATCCGGAATGGACGACGACGCCGTTCGCAGGCGCCTTTATCTGCGTGCCGCGCGGAGCCGCTATGTCGAGGCCGGAATGGAACACGCGCCGTTTGCCGAACGGGCTCTTCCTCCATCCAAAGTTGCTCGTTATCCTTCCGATTATCGGCAGGCGCAGGCTGCGCGAACCTCCCGTGATCTTGGCGGACGCTCTTCTGATGCCGCCGCGTCCCTTCGTCGCGATGCGGACCTCTGTGTCGGCTATGAGCTTGCCGCCTGGAAGGAAAATTTCTTCCCCGATTATGAGCTTGTCGCTCTTCATAGAATTGGCTGTGAGTATGGCGTCCTTCGCCGAGCCGTATTTATCGGCGAGCTTGCCGAGCGTGTCGTTTTTCGCTATTTTTATAAATACGCCGTCCTGATTCGGGATGCGGAGTTTCGTACCGAGCTTCAGACGGTGGATGTTGCCGCCCAGTATGCTCTGGTTGCTGCCTACGAGCGTATCGACTTCCAGGTCGAATTTCCCGGCGATCCCCCACAGAGTGTCGCCTTCCGAAACGACGTATTCCTTGACTTCAAGTATGCCGCCTTTCTTGGCGAAGGCCAGCTCTTCCTTCTGAAGCTTTCTGACGAACAGCAGAGTCGCCACGACGTCGTCGTGGCTGTCAGGTACGTACAAGACTTCGGCCGGGTTGGGCTTTTCACCTTTGCGGAGGCCGTTCGCCTGGCGGAGATCCTCTTCGGATACGCCGAATTCTTCAGATATGGATTTCAGCGTGTCGCCCGGCTCAAGCACTATCTCTGTCCAATGTATGTCCTCGTCCAGCTCCGTCTTGTCCGCGCTCGATATCCTGCCGTCGTTCTTTGACAGTATGCCGTAAAGCTTCAGTTCTTCCTCTGTGAGAGTCGGTATGCTCGGAAGGGGCCCGATGGCTAAAGGCACAAGCTCCGAGTCCTCCTGAGACGGCGCGGCGTCGCCGCTTCCTGCGGCATTGAGGAAATCGGAGACGTCTACGGTGAAGAACCCCTTGTTGTCCTCCGGGTTCGACGCGGAGACCTCTCCTCCCAGACCTATCCAGTACATACCCGAACGCTCCGCGGCGACGGCGGCGCATACCACGGCCCCGCCGACAGCCAAGACGAGGAAAGCGATGAGGTATATCTTTTTCCTGAATACGGCCTTATGCAAATTGGACTTGTCCTTCATCAGTCCACCTCTTATGAGCTTAAGCTGTGCCTTTGAGCGGCAGTTATTTTAACCGACCTTTATTGTAGCAAGAAAATCGCGGTTCGTGGGGGTGTTTCTCAATTTATCGAGAATAAGATTGAGAACCTCCGCCTCGTCCATATTGGCGATCTTGCGGCGCAGCGACCAGATGCGCTGGAGGTCGGCCTCCGGCACCATGAGCTCTTCCTTTCGCGTTCCCGACTTCGTTATGTCGAGAGCCGGGAATATTCTTTGTTCGGCTATCTTCCTGGAGAGGTGGACCTCCATGTTGCCGGTGCCTTTGAACTCTTCGTATATGACGTCGTCCATGCGGCTTCCGGTCTCGACGAGAGATGTGCCTATTATCGTGAGGCTTCCGCCGTTCTCGATGTTGCGCGCGGCTCCGAAGAATTTCTTCGGGAAGTAGAGCGCGGCCGGGTCCATACCGCCGGAGAGCGTGCGTCCCGACGGCGGGACGACGAGGTTCGATGCGCGCGCGAGGCGCGTGATGGAGTCGAGCAGAAGAACGACGTCCTTAGACACCTCGACGAGGCGCTTCGCCTTTTCAAGCGCCAGTCCGGCGACGCGGAGGTGTTCCTCTGCGGGACGGTCGAAGGTCGAGGCTATTATCTCTCCGTCTACGGAGCGCGCCATGTCTGTGACTTCCTCGGGGCGCTCGTCTATGAGCAGCACCATAAGTATGACCTCGGGATGGTTGGTCGTTATTGAATGCGCGAGGCTCTTGAGAAGGGTCGTCTTTCCCGCCTTCGGCGGCGAGACGATGAGCGCGCGCTGCCCCTTGCCTATCGGCGCGAAGATGTCTACGATGCGCGTCGCTATCTGGCGGCGGTCCGTTTCAAGCTGAAGCTTTTCGTCTGGGAATATCGGCGTAAGGGCTTCGAAATGAGGGCGGCGGCGAGCTTCTTCCGGGTCGGTGAAGTTTACATTTTCTACGCGCAGCAGCGCCTCGTAGTGTTCCTGATCCTTCGGCGGACGGATTATCCCCCAAACGACGTCGCCGTTGCGCAGGCCGAAGCGTCTTATCTGAGAGGCGGAAACATAAATGTCGTTGCTGCTGGGAAGAAGTCCCGACGGACGGAGGAAGCCGTAGCCCTCCGGCATACATTCGAGGGTCCCGCCGTTGTAACGGTATCCGAGGGCTTCCGCCTGCGTCTTCAGAATATCGTTGATGAGGTCGTCTTTTCTTCTTGTAGTTATGGATGAAACGCCGGTGTCCTTGGCTATTTTGCGAAGCTCCGCCAGCGTCTCTCCTGCGAGCTGGTTGAATCCAAGCTTGGGATGCTGATGGCGTATCTGGCCGCGCTCGTTGCGCGCCGCTTCGGGCTGAGGCTCGTCCGCCGCCGTGGATGAAAGCGCCGTTTCTGCGGTTTCCGCGCGGGCTTCGCTTTCGACGGTCTTAGTCTCTGCCGCTGGCGCTTCTTCGGCGGTTTCACTCTCGCAGGCCGCCTCCTGCTGCTGCGGCTGCTCCGACATGGCCGGCTCTTCGCTTTCTGCGGCGTCGAAGATCGTCTCCTGCCTTGACTCCTGATCTTTCGTGCGGCGTCCGCGCTTTATCGGTTTATGCTCCTCTTCCGGCGCGCCGGCTTCAGCCGGCGGCGCGGATGGCGATTCTTCTTTTTTCCTTCTGCCGCGGCGCGGCTTCTCCGCCTCGCCGGCTTCGGACGTTTTTCTTACGGACGTCCTTCTTTTCTTGACCTGCGCCTCTTCTCCGCCATCTTCTGCAGCGGACGGCCGCTCCTGGCTCTGTTCGGTCTGTTCTCCGGCGTCTGCGGCGGCTCTGCTTCTTCGCTTTACGCTGGTCGTTTCGTCGTCTTGTTCAGTTTTTCTTCTTGGCAAGTTAATAGCCTCCGTTTAATATTTCTTATTTCTTTTTACTTTATTGTTTTCTGACAATCTCAAAATCAAGGCTGCTGAGCAGTTTCGTTGAAGATGAAATGGTTACCTTGTAATTACCCGCCGGAAGCGGCGTGCCTTCCTCCTGAAGCAGGTAAAACGCGCGCACTCCGTCCTTCGCCATAAGCTTCAGGGACTCGGAGAGCACCTTTTCGTTTTCGTAGTACCATGAAATTTCCAGGTGGTTGCCCTCGGGAGCGGAGGAATATTGAAACCACAGACATACTTGGCGCACTCCGTATTGTATCGAGCTCCTCACCTTGTGAGGCAGCCTGTCTTTATCCAATTCGACGCATACGACGGCTTTGTCTATGGTGAAGGTGCTGCCGAGGAGACCTGTTCTCAGACTAACAACGCTTAATATTACCAGGACAACGACCGCCGCTCCGAGCAACAAAAGGGGCCGCCGTCCAGAACCTTTTACATAATCTCGTTCCATCTGTGCCACCAGTCTCTGGAATGTTATTCTAACATGAGTTTATTAGAAAATATATAGACTAAGGTGCAATATCCGTCAAAATCTTTCAATTTAATTTTTTCAGCCACGCGCGGCGCGCTTCCACAGTGCCTTGATGTCGGAAACCATTTCCTCGAGGGCGGGCGCGCCGAAGCCGTCCACAGAAAGCTCGCTTATGCCGCTGATGCCGTCTACGGCTCCGGCCTCCGCTGCGGCACGCAGGATTTTCGTTTCGTCGCCGGGTTCCATACCGCGCCAGCGTCCCCAGATAAACGACAGGGCGGCGGCGAGCGAATATGCCCCCCAGTTGCTTACGTCAGCCGTGAGCGCGAACTCGGCGCGCACGACTGAGAGGCACGATACGTAGTCCGGGAGAAGCGCCGACAGACCGGCGAAATAATTTCCCATTCCGGCCTCGTTCCCTCCGTCGCCTATTCCGATAGTACGGATTCCGAACATGTCCGCCTCGAGCGCCAGCGCGTCGAGCGGCGCGGCCCATGCGGATATATCTTTTTTCTTGAAATTGTAGTAACGTCCGTCCGAAGCACGCCCGGGGCGTTCGACGAATATGACTCCCTCCAGCCCGGCGTCTTTCAAAGTCTGGGGGGCCTCCCGCACCGTTCTTTCAGGGCATCCGGCGGCCTCAGCGCATTTTCTCATCACGTCGATGCACAGAGAGTCCGTCCATATCTCGCACCGGCGCCCCTCCGCAAGAAAAGCCCTCGCCAGCGCGACGGCGCCGCCTGGTCCGTCCGTTTCCGGCGCGCCGGCGGCGGGGATGTAAAATCCAGAAACGACGGCGACGCTGCTAAGCGGCGCAAAAGCCGAGGCTGCGCGCGCCAGCTCGCGCGGGCTGCTCAGCCTCGAAGCGCCGCGGCCTGCGGCGTCGCGCGCGGTGAGCGCCGTAAGCTCCTGCGCGAAGCTTTCTAACAATGCTTCGTCCACGCCGGCGTCCTCCTTTCGCCACTCTTGGCGGAACGGCGCGGGATTTACCGCGCGCCGCCGTTATATGCTGAGAGTCTCCATTATGCGGAGCATATCCTTATCCAGCGGCCTGCGCTCTTCCCATGCTTTTTGGAGCGGGGAGGCGACTATTTCTCCGCCTATGCGTCCTACCATCATGCCCATCTTGCCGTCCAGCAGGCACTCTACCGCAGCATATCCCAGCTTCGCGGCGAGCACCGCGTCGAAGCACGACGGTGAACCTCCGCGCTGGATATGTCCGAGAACGACTATCCTAGGGTCATAGTCGCATTTGCCCTTGAGTTTGTCGGCGAGCTCGTGCGCCGGCATTACGCCCTCGGCAAGCACGATTATCGAATGCGTTTTACCGTGTTCCTTCGCGTAATGAACCTTTTTTATTATCGCCTCTATATCGGCCGGTATCTCCGGCACAAGTACGAATTCCGCGCCGCACGCGACGGCCGTTTCAAGCGCCAGGAAGCCGGCGTTGCGGCCCATCACCTCGACGATGAACATACGGTCGTGGCTCGACGCAGTATCGCGCAGTTTGCTTATACATTCAAGCGCCGTGTTACAGGCCGTATCGAAGCCTATTGTGCAGTCGGTCCCTGCCATGTCGTTGTCTATCGTACCGGGAACGCCTATGACCTGTATTCCGCGTTTGTGCAGTTCGAGCGCGCCGTGGAACGATCCGTCTCCGCCTATTACGACCAGAGCGTCTATGTCGTTCTCGCGAAGTTTTGCAGCCCCGGCGTTGACGCCCTCGGGACGCATAAATTCCGCGCATCTGGCGGTGCGCAGTATCGTGCCGCCGTGCATCAGTATGCCGCCGACCGAGCTGCGAGTCAGAGGAACGAAGTCTCCGTCGAGAAGCCCCTCGAAGCCGCGCCTTATGCCTATAACGTCCAGCCCGTGATACAAGGCCGTGCGCGTAACCGCGCGTATCGAAGCGTTCATCCCCGGCGCGTCGCCGCCGCTTGTTAACACACCAATCCTTCGAAGCATGTTTTTATCCTCCTTGCCCGCTCTTTTCCGTTTACACGAAGATATTATAACAGATACTGCGGCTCTTCCGGGCCGTCTGAGGCTTCGGCAGAGCCGCGCGTCCTGCGCGACCATAGCATTACGGCGGCGGGAACGGCGCCGGCCTTTCTGAGTGCCGCGATGGCGGCGCGCGCCGTGCCGCCGGTTGTGTATACATCATCGACGAGTATAACGCGTTTCCCGCGCAGCCGTTCAGAAACTCTGAACGAAGCTCCGGAGACGCCCGCGCGTTCGGCGGCGTTCCGTCCACTCTGCGGCGCGCGGCGTTCGGCCCACGACATGGCGCGGGCCTCAACGTCGAGCCCGCGGCGCGAAGCTATGCCGCGCGCCAGCAGCTCGGTCTGATTGTACGCGCGCCGGCTGCCTTTGTGCAGCGGGAGCGGAACGATGCAGTCCGCTTCTATTCCTTCTGCAAGCTTCGACATGCGCGCGCCCATCGCGAGCCCGAGAGCCCGCATGTTCCTATATTTGAGAGCGAGAATGAAATCCCTCGCCGCTCCCTCGTGGAAGGCCGCGGCGTAGCACGGGACGCCGCCGTAACAGCACGGCCTGCCGTAAGGCCCGCCGCACTCCGCGCAGAACGGAGGCGGCGGCTGCGACGCGGCGTCGTTCAGACATTCTTCGCAGAAAGGCACCGCAAGACGCCCGCAGGCCGGACAGCTGCTTGGAAAGATAATGTGCAGAAGTTCACCGAAGACGTATGGAAGGCGCAAAATCAAGCAAAATGGGCGGCCCTAGGGCCGCCCGGTAAATTTACGGCTTACGCGAAACGCTTCGCCGCGTTTTTGAGAGTCTCGGCCTTGTCCGTGCGCTCCCACGCCGGCATCGGGTCGAGGTCGATGCGCCCCATGTGCCCGTAGGCGGCGAGACGCTTGTACTGCGGCTTGCGCAGGTCGAGGTCGCGGATTATCGCCGCGGGGCGGAAGTCGAAGTTTTCGCGGAGCAGCTCCGTGATTTCCTCGTCCTTTATCTTGCCCGTGCCGAATGTCTCGACCATTATCGAGACCGGCCTCGCCACGCCTATAGCGTACGCCACCTGTATCTGGCAGGCGTCGGCGAGCCCAGCCGCCACGACGTTCTTCGCGGCGTAGCGCACCATGTACGCGCCGGAGCGGTCCACCTTGGTCGGGTCCTTGCCGGAGAACGCGCCGCCGCCGTGCGGGACTGCGCCGCCGTATGTATCGACTATTATCTTGCGCCCGGTGAGGCCGCTGTCGGCCTGCGGGCCGCCGAGGACGAAACGTCCCGTCGGGTTCACGAATATACGGAGCTTCGACGTAATCAGATTTGCTGGGATGACGGGCTTGATAACGTGCTCTATGATGTCCGCCTCGATCTGCTTCTGGTCGATCGCGGGGTGATGCTGCGTACTGATGACCACGGTGTCAACGCGGACGGGCTTTCCATTCTCGTATTCGACAGTTACCTGGCTCTTTCCGTCGGGGCGCAGATACGGCAGAGTCTTGTTCCTGCGGACCTCAGAAAGACGGCGCGCGAGCTTGTGCGCGAGCGATATCGGGAGCGGCATAAGCTCTTCCGTGTCGTTGCACGCGAATCCGACCATAAGCCCCTGGTCCCCAGCGCCTATGGCGTCGATCTCGTCATCGGAAAGCTCCTTAGCTTCCTTGGCCTTGTCCACGCCGAGCGCGATGTCGCAGGACTGCTCGTCTATCGTCGTTAGGACGGCGCAAGTGTCTCCGTCGAAACCGTACTTGGCGCGCGTGTAGCCTATTTCCTTGACGGTCTTGCGCGCGATTTTAGGAATGTCGACGTAGCAGTTCGTGCTTATCTCCCCGGCCACCATGACGAGCCCTGTCGTCACAAGCGTCTCACACGCGACGCGGCCCATCGGGTCAGCCTCGAGGATGGCGTCGAGGACGGCGTCGGATATTTGGTCTGCGAGTTTGTCAGGGTGTCCCTCCGTCACCGATTCAGACGAAATGAGATACCTTTCTTTGCTCATAATTCAAACACCTCCGTAAGGATTTATGATACTTCGGTTATTGTAACATCTGCGCGAAAATTTTTATATACGGCTTTGCGCAAAAGGCCGGCGAAACATCTGCGCCGGCGCGCCTCACATGGCGCGGAGCGCACGAAGGAACCCGCTCACGGCGCGAAGGCCGTTTTTCAGCGTCTCTTTGCCGCAGGCGTAGCCTATCCTGAAACAGCGCGGCTCGCCGAAACAGTCGCCCGGCGTGACGAACGCGCCGGTCTCCTTATACATAGCTTCGCAGAACTCGTAAGACGGCATGTCCGCGCCGTACCGTATCAGCGCCGTCGTCCCGCCGCGCGGCTTCACGTAATCGACGAGCGGTTCGCCGGAGACCCATTCGTCCAGGATTTCAAGATTTTCGCTCACTATGCTGCGGTTCCTCTCGAGCAGCTTTTCACCGTGCTTAAGCGCGAGCGCCGCGACCGACTCGTCGAGCATCCCGCAGCTTATGAGGTTGTAGTCCCTGTGCGAGTGGCAGCTTTTTATCACGCTCTCGTCGCGGCTCGCAATCCAGCCGAGGCGAAGCCCGGCGAGCGAAAAAACCTTCGACATGCCGCTGACGGAAATCCCTTTCTCGTAGATGTCCGCCATCGACTCGCTCCATTCTTCACCGGGCGTCAGATGACGGTACGCCTCGTCGCAGAGCACCCACGCCCCGGCGCTTCGCGCGATGTCCGCAATTTCCTCAAGCATCCGCGCGTCCATCAGCGCACCGGTGGGGTTGTTGGGGTTATTGACGCATATCATTTTGACGCCGCGTCCTGCCAGCCGCCTCAGCTCGCCCAAATCGGGCAGATATCCGTCCTCCCGCCGCAGACGCAGGATCGAGACCTCCGCGCCGAGAGATTCCGGAATTGAATATAGCTGCTGATACGTCGGCATGACGCTGACCACGCTGTCGCCAGGAGACAGCAGCGAGAGGAACACGTGATGATTCGCCCCGGACGCCCCGTGCGTCGGGACGACCTGTTCCGGCCTTATCGTTCGGTATAGCGCGCAGACCCCTTCCTTAAAAGCCGGCTGCCCCGCGATGTCTCCGTACGTCAGCCGTTTCGCCGAAAGAGCGTTCAGAAATTTTTCCTTGTTTTCTCCGGTCAGTTCGAAAAGCTGGTCGAGAGAGACGGAATCGACGCACGTTTCAGCTATATTGTATTTCGCCCCCGTTTCCCATGCGTTCATCCATTCCTCCACTTCAAACGGCTTGATATACATGCAGAACCCTCCTTATAAAAAATAAAGCGCCCGCGGCTCCCTTGTAACGCGCAGAGCGCGCCGTACCTACGGGAGACCGTGGACGCTTTTCACCCTCCGCCCGGTGGCGGAGGAAGCATTTACCCTATTTATGTTACGAAGATAACACGAACCGCTCTTTCGGTCAACGCCGGCTTCGAGCGAAGCCGGCCCGCCCACGGCGCTTTGCAAAAACGGGCTGCAAATAGTATGATGAAAGCGCTATGCGCGGATAAAGCGGCAGACACGAAAACATAAACTTAAGCGAGCGGCAGCGGGAGTGAACCAAATGGAAACAGAAAAAATAAACGCCCCGTCGCATATTGAGATACGCGGCGGGCGCGTACACAACTTAAAAAATATCGACGTGGACATACCTCTTCAGAAAATCGTAGCGATAGCCGGAGTATCTGGCTCCGGGAAATCGTCGCTGGCTCTCGGCATTCTTTACGCTGAGGGTTCTCGGCGCTACCTCGAGGCGCTCTCGACATACACGCGGCGGCGCATGACGCAGGCCGAGAAAGCGCAGGTAGACGACGTGCTCTACGTCCCCGCCGCGCTCGCGCTGCGCCAGAGGCCCGGCGTCCCAGGCATACGCAGCACGTTCGGCACGGGGACGGAGCTGCTGAACAGCCTGCGCCTCATGTATTCGAGGCTCGCGAGCCACAGATGCCCCAACGGCCATTATCTTCCGCCGTCCCTCAACGTGGCGGCGGGACTCGAGCTCGTCTGCCCGGTGTGCGGCGCGCACTTTTTCGCGCCGAGCGCGGAGGAGCTCGCATTCAACAGCCAGGGGGCGTGCAAGCGGTGCGACGGCACCGGCGTCGTCCGCACCGTAGACGAATCGACGCTCGTGCCGGACGAAAACCTGACCATCAACGAGGGCGCCGTCGCACCGTGGCAGACGCTGATGTGGTCGCTGATGAAGGACATCGCCCGCGAGATGGGCGTCAGGACGAACGTGCCCTTCAAAGACCTCACGCCGAAGGAGCGCGACATCGTATTCCACGGCCCCGCCGTCAAAAAAAGGATAATCTACCAGAACAAGACGAGCGGTGCGGCGGGAGACATGGATTTCACATACTTCAACGCGACGTACACGGTGGAAAACGCTCTGGCTCACGTAAAGGACGAAAAAGGCATGAAACGCGTCGAAAAATTCCTGTGCCAGGACGTCTGCCCGGACTGCGGCGGCACGAGGCTCTCCGAGGCCGCGCGCGCGCCGAAGCTGCGCGGAATATCGCTCGCCGACGCATGCAAAATGACGCTCGCAGAGCTGTCCGAGTGGGTCGCGGGCGTCCCCGCTTCGCTTCCGACGGAGATGCGCCCGATGGCCGAAAGCATCTGCGACTCGTTCCACGGCGCGGCGAAACGGCTGACCGACCTCGGCCTTTCATACCTGACCATCGACCGCGCCGCCTCGACCCTCTCGACGGGAGAGCGCCAGCGCATGCAGCTCGCGCGCGCCGTGCGCAACAGGACGACGGGCGTGCTTTACGTTCTCGACGAACCGTCGATAGGTCTTCACCCGTCGAACATGGAGGGGCTGACCGGAGTCATGCGCGACCTTCTCTCCGACGGCAACACGGTGATCCTCGTAGACCACGACGTGAACGTGCTGAAAGAGGCGGACTGGCTCGTCGAGCTCGGCCCCGAGGCCGGAGCGGGCGGCGGAAGGATCATCGCGCAGGGAAGCATTGAAGAAGTCGAGAAGAACCCTGCGTCGAAGATAGCCGGATTCCTGACCGGCGAGCGCGTCATCGACGTGGGGAACCACGTCCCGGCCGGCAAGATGTTCGACCTCGGAACGATAAGCCTCTCGACCTCCGACATACACACTGTGAAGCCGCTCGACGCGGATTTCCCGAAAGGGCGCATGACGGCGGTCACAGGCGTCTCCGGCTCCGGAAAGACCACGCTGATACTCGAAAGCCTCATCCCGGCGCTCGAAGCGAAGATAAAGGGGGCTAAACTGCCGCCGCACGTTAAATCCGTAACGGCGGAGGGAATCCGCCAGGTCAAACTGATAGACGCGACCCCGATAGGCGTCAACGTCCGCTCCACCGTAGCGACATACGCCGACGTGCATGACGAGCTGCGCAAAATCTACGCACGCACGCCCGACGCGAAGGCGAAGGGCTACAAAGCGGGCGACTTTTCCTACAACACCGGGAAGCTGCGCTGCCCCGTCTGCGACGGCACGGGAGAAATAAGCCTCGACATACAGTTCCTGCCGGATGTGGACATTCCGTGTCCCGAGTGCGGCGGCTCGCGTTACTCCAAGGAAGCCGGCCTCGTCCGCCGTTTCCCGAAAAAATCAGAAAAAGGCTATTCGCTTCCGGAGCTCATGGACATGAGCATAGACGAAGCGCTCGAAGTCTGCGCCGACCTTCCGAACGTGAAGCGCAGGCTCGAAGTGCTGCACGGCCTCGGCCTCGGATACCTCACGCTAGGCGAAGAAACCCCGAGCCTCTCAGGCGGCGAGGCGCAGAGGCTGAAGCTCGCGAGCGAAATGGGAAAAGGACAGTCCGACTCCGTGTTCGTATTCGACGAGCCGACGATCGGCCTGCACCCCCTCGACGTTGAGACGCTGCTGAAAGTTTTCAAAAATCTGATAGACAGCGGCGCGACCGTCATAGTCATAGAACACGACCTCGACGTGATACGCAACTCCGACTACGTGATAGACATGGGCCCCGGCGGCGGCGCGGAAGGCGGCACGATAGTAGCACGCGGCACGCCTGAAGAAATATGCCGCTGCGCGGAGAGCAAGACCGGTTACTATCTGAAAAAATACATCGGATAATCAAAAATCCGGCGCGATGCGGAAAATTTTCCGACGCGCCGGATTTCGTATATTTTGCGGAGCTTTTATAGTTGTTTAACTAATAAAAAAGCTGCTTTCATCGTCATTCCGCACTTGACGCGGAATCTCGTGTCTTTAAATTCATGAGGCCTCGGTGAACACAAGTCACTGGATGCCGCGTCGGAGCGCGGCATGACGGAAAAACGTTTTCCTTGTAAAGTTTACTCACTATACGCACTTGTCCGCACGCCCGCGGCGTTGTCGCGTACGCTCTTGATTGCGGCAAGCAGCGCGGTCCGCCTGCCGGCGTCGAAAAGTTTGACGAAGCTCACGGGCTTGTCGAACGGCGGCTTTTGAAGCTCTGCGCCCTCGATATATCCGTTCTGCTCTATATAGCTGATGATTTTGCGTATAAAAGTTATCTGGTTCTGATTCAGCGACTGGTCGTCGATGAACGCGGAAAACGCCTTCATCGCCGCCTCGTGATCGAGCTTCGCTATGCGCCGCACGAGAAGGCCGAAGGGCGTCTCTCCGTATTCGCGCCTGTAATCCTCGGCGCTGCCGAGTTCGACGGTCAGGATGCGTTCCAGCGTACCGTAGTCCTCCGCCGTCAGCGGCAGGTTGTGCGTCAGCTTATGGATAGCAGGAATGTCCGCGTGCTCGTTGATATAGCGGTTCACCTTAGCGCGGTAGTTCTCGAAATCATACGGCTCGCCGAGCGGCTCTCCCTCGCGCCGTTCAAGCACCGGGTCGGCGAGCTTCGTCACCACGAGCCTGCGCTCGTCGCCGCCGTCGTCGAGGAACTTGATAAGCTCGCGCAGTTCGCGCCGCGCCTTTTCAAAGATCAAAATATCCCCCGCCGCCCAAAATTCCTCCGTTCCTATTTCGCGGATAAAATCAAGCTTCTCGGCTATCTGAGGTATGCTCGCCCTGCGTTCCAGCGCCGAGGCTACGGAGCAGAGCTGCGCCTTCGCGCGGCGGAAAGCCGGGGAATTTTCGATGCGCGCGAGCATCAGGCCGTACATGAAATTATCGAAGCGGCCCGCCATTTCGTCGCGCCCGTCGCCGCAGACGAGCGGCGCGACGTACAGCGTCAGCTCGTGCCTGTCCTCGTCGCCGATATGGACGAACGCCTCCTCGCGCTTATATTTTTCGACGTAGCGCCTGCGCAGCCGCACGCTCGCAAGATTCGTATTCAGAGCCGCCACCTGCTCGCGGCAGCCTTCCGCAAGCTCGCGCCGCCAGTTACGGAAATCTTCGTCCGAATACGCGCCGTCCTCGAGAGCGGCGCAAAGGCGTATCCGTTTGCAGAAAACGCTCTCCGCGAGCGACTTCGTCTCGCGCCCTTCGTATCCTTCCTTGTGCGCGCGGAAATATTCGAAATTCCCGCAGTAGTCGAAAATTATAAAACGGCGCTTGTCAGTGTACTCGCCGTCAATATTGTCTACGCAGCCGAGCCCTTTGCAGAGCCGCGTGCCGCGCCCTATCATCTGCCAGAATTTCGTTTTCGAGCGAACTTTCTTGAAAAATACGAGATTCACGGCTTCCGGCACGTCTATGCCCGTGTCCATCATATCGACGGAAACGGCGATGTGAGGCTCCCTGTCCGCGATTTTAAAATCGTCTATGACCTTCTGCGCGTATGCGTCGGCGCAGACCGCGCGCTGCGCGAATCCGCCCTTCAGCCGTGGATAAAGCTTGTTGAAGCGCTGTATGATAAACTCCGCGTGTCTGGTGTTCTGCGCGAAAATAATGGTCTTGCCTATGCGGTCGCCTCCCGCCGTGCGTATGCCGTTCTCCATCAGATCCTGCAAAACGGCGTCGCACGTCTCCTCGTTGAAGACGAACCTGTTGAGCTGCGCGGAGGGTATAAAATCAGGCATTGAGCCGTCGTCCTCCGCGAAATCCTCTTCGTAGCGCTCTTTATCCTCTTCGGAAAGGTCGTCGTAGGTTATCCCCTCTTCGAGGAACTTCGTCCTGACCTCGTAATTGTAGTACGGCACGAGCACCTTGTCCGTATTCACCGCCGTCTCGTAGTCGTATGCGTAAGTCGGCACGCCGTGCTCCATTTCGAAAAAGTCGTAGGTGTTGCGGTCAACGTCGGTCTTCGGCGTCGCGGTAAGGCCGACGAGCGCCGCGTCGAAATATTCGAAAATAGCGCGGTATTTCTTGAAAATGCTCCTATGGCTCTCGTCAATGATGATAAGGTCGAAATGCGCGGGAGTGAAAAGCCGCCGCCCGTCCTCCGTCTTCGCCGAGTCTATCGCGTTCAGCATCGTCGGATAGGTCGAAAAGACTATGCGCGCCTCTTTGTCGTCCCTGTTTGAGCAGAGATTGCAGAGCGACATATCCGGCAGGTAATTCTTGAAATCGTCCTTCGCCTGCTTCACGAGCGCCACACGGTCGGCGAGGAACAGGACGTTCGTCACGTAACCGCCGCGGCTCAGCACGTCCGTGAGGCTCGACGCCGTGCGCGTCTTTCCCGTCCCCGTCGCCATCACCAGCAGATGCCTGCGCGCGCCGCGCTCTATCTGCGCGCAGACGGCGCGTATCGCCTCCTTCTGGTAATAGCGGTCGGTGATTTTGTCGTCTATCTTTATTTCAGAAAGCGGGCGGCGCTCCGCCCTGCGGTCGATCAGCTTCTGCAGATCGCCGGGCGAGAATATCCCGCTCACACGACGCTGCGGCGCGCTCATGTCGTCCCAGAAATACGTGTCGAAGCCGTTCGTCGTAAAAATCACCGGCCTCCGCCCGAATTTCCGTTCGAGCGCATCGGCGTAGAGCTTCGCCTGCGTGCGTCCCGCGTTCGCATCGCGGCTCGCGCGCTTCGCCTCCACGACGGCGAGCGGCAGCCCGTCGCGCCCGAAAAGCACGTAGTCGGCGAATCCGGCCTGCCCAGGAACGCCGGCCATATCCGCGACTTCGTATTCCTCCGCGACGTTAGCGCCCGGGCCGGAAAACGTCCATCCGGCCTCCTTCATATCCACGTCTATGTAAATCTTGCGCGTGCGGAACTCGGAAATATCCTCCGGCTCGAACCTGCGCGTTTCGCGGTGCGCTTCCTTCTCTGCGGTATAGCGCGCGGACATCGCGCGAATCTGTCCGAGAAGCTCTTCGATACGCGCATCCTTCTCGGCGAGCAGCCGCTCGCCCTCCGCGGCCCTCTTTTCCGCCTCCGCGCCGCGAGATGCGGGAATCCGACTTGCGTCGAAACTCCGTTCCTCGTAGTCCGCGCCGTAGCAGTAATCTATCCATTCCACGAACTCGAAGAGCGCGCGCAGCGAAGCGAGCGCTTCCTCATGAGTCACGCCGCGCCCCGTGTGTACCGCGAGATTGCCGAGCTTCACGATAAAAGGCAGCCTCCCCCACACTTTTTCATCGACTGCGCCGCGGAAAGTGTACTCGTGGATCAGCGACTGCAAATTATCGCGGTAGGGCATTTTCATCGTCTTGTCCGCCGCGTATACCCACTTCACCGCAAGCTCGAGCGCCTTGCGGCACCCCACGGCGCAAAGCGCGGGAGAGGCCGCGAGAATATTTTCCGCCTCGGCGCAGGCCGCGGCGAAAAGCGAATATTCGGGCTTTTGCTCTAAAAATGTGAAGTTGGGCATATGTATTACCCTTTCTTATTTATTGTATTTTCTTATCAACCTGTTTAATGCATTTGTAAACTCTTTAATATCTGCAAAATAATTGGGGTAAGCATGAGTCAAAGCATCAAAGGACTGCGCTGAGACCAAAACAATATCCAGTTTTTTTGCTCCATTTTGCAATTCTAATTTATTATATTCTTCTGTTGCTTTCTCAATTCCGCTAAAGCGATTAACTTTTAACAATGCATCGTTCACATCTAGTGCAAGCAAATAATATCCGGGGTTTTGACTTTTTGTAGTACGAGGTATATATGATGTTGCAAGTCCAATTGTATAAAGCTTATTAATAACTTCAAGTTCTTTCATTATTGCCATCAATTCAGCTACTACAACTTTTGCGTCTGTTGAAATACCTTCCACAACCTTTGTACCTTCTTGTATAGAAAATATCGCAGAGACAACTTTAAAAAACCTTAACCAGCGTTCTGACCCTTGGTTGAATTTTAACCCGTTTTGTGTAAATATGCCAACGGTCTCTACAGCAGTAGCCCACAAATGTTGTAGTTTGGTTCTTAATTGTATTTCAACTAGTAATCCATTATAGTCGTTTCTTTTATCGCTTCTGTACTTATATATGAGATGAATTCCTCTATAACCAGTCTCATTTTTAGGCAACGCAATATAATCTTTCTCGTTATGTAACTCATGACGAATACGTGAATTTTGTAGTTTTTCTTTTACAGCATATACTGCGTTTACATTAGGAAGTATTGCACGGCATCCCCCCAAATCTTGCATACGATATAATTGCATTTCAGGAAAGCGTTGTATTTTACCAATAATAGTTTCTAACCTTTTAAGACGTTGAACAACTATGGCACCTTTTATACCATCAATTTGATGTTTCAAGTTAATTGCGAATGTGTTCATTGGAAATGCATGCGCAGCTCGCCAATTATCTATTATTTGTAAACATTCTTGAAGCTCTTGCCCTTGGGCATGTCCAGAAGCGATTTTATTACCGGCGGTATTTATTTGTTTCTTAGTATATTCAACAGTTTTCCACATTATTCTACAACCTCTATGTCAGCACAAAAATATTTTTGCATTAACAACTTCCTTAACATGCTAAGTGTATCAAAGCCTTTTTGGACATTCAACATAATGCCATTAATATACTTAACAAAACGAGAATATTGTTTTTGCAATTCCATTGGTGGTAATGGAATTGTAATTTCTCGTGCTTTTTGTATTCCAAATGCAGGTTGCGATGTAGATTTCATTCCCAATTCAATGATATGTTCTTCTAAGATCTCTTTTCCTACCATTCTAGCTTTATTAAAATTTATACGATACATATTATAGTCACATTCAGTAAGCCCGATATATGGAATACCATTTTGTGAAAATGGAGGTGTTCTGTGACTCGGATGCGGGTCTACTATTTCGGCAATCTCACTAAGCTGGTGTTTTTGCCATTTTTTTCATCAAGTGAAACATCTCCAAACATCTCGACAAATTTGGATTTTACGAGTTCGTCGAGCTTGTCGAGCTGGCGGCGGCGTTTGGCTGTCAGTTCGCTGACTTTATGCAATTTTGCGCTGTTCATTGAGCGGCGGAAGCGGAATCTCCATTTTGCGCATATCAGCCTGCGTCAACTTTTTGCGCGTTGCACCGTTGACTAATCCAGACACGTCATAAAACATCAAAGAATAACATAGATAATCAACATCAACGCAATCTTTTGGTTTGAGAACATGCGCATGGTTATTTACCCAACATTTTCCAGAGACACGATAGGCTATCGGCTTGTCTTTTGAGCCCAAATTACCGCCGTCTTCTGCCAATAGTACTAATTCGTCGTCGAATATATAATCATCAACGTAATCTTGAACGCCGTTTGCGCCATAATACGGATAAGGGCCGGGCTTACGGTCTGACGCCGTTATTGGCACGCGCTGGCTGTCTAAAATTTCGCAAATGTCCCCCAGCCTCCCCCTCACAGCATTTCCTCCAATTCCGCGAGCCCCGACGTTATTTCCATTTCGAGCTCGTGAAGTTCCGCCATTATCTGCTCGGTCGGCGGGTAGTCGACGGGTTTGTATTCGACTTTTTTGTATTTGTTGACGGAGAGGTCGTAATCGTTTTCGGCGATCTCTTCCTTCGGCACGAGGAAGCTCTGTTCGGTGCGCTCGCGCGCCGCCTCTTGGTCGAGATTTCGGAAGCGCTCTACTATGTCAGGGATGTCGTTTTCGTCCGCGGGCGCGCGTTTGTCGTCGAGCGTGAAGCCGTCGGCCTTCATGTCGTAGAACCAGACCTTATCCGTGCCGCCCGCTCCGGTCTTGGTGAAGACGAGGACGGCGGTCGACACGCCGGAGTACGGTTTGAATACGCCCGACGGCATAGATATGACGGCGCGCAGCTGATGGTTCTCGACGAGCTCGCGGCGCAGTGTCCTGTGCGCCTTCGACGAGCCGAAGAGCACGCCGTCGGGCACGATGCAGGCACACCGCCCGCCTTTGCGCAGCATCCGCAGGAAGAGCGCGACGAAGAGCAGCTCGGTCTTTTTCGTGTTCGCCGCGGCCTTGAGGCTGTCGCTTATGCTCTCGGCGTCCACCGTTCCCGTGAAGGGCGGATTTGCGAGGCAGAGGGTGAATTTGTCGCTTATGCCGTTCTGTTTGGAAACGCTGTCTTTGTAGTCTATTTCGGGCCGCGTTACGGAGTGGAGCATGAGGTTCATCGCGGAGATGCGCAGCATCGTCCTGTCGGTGTCGAAGCCGGTGAAGGCCGGCCCTTCGAAGCGCTCCCACTGCTCCGCCGTCATTTCGCTTTCGTAATGGGCGCGTATGTATTCCGAAGCGGAGACGAGGAAGCCCGCCGTGCCGCAGGCGGGGTCGCAAATAACGTCGTCGGGCGTGGGGCGCGTGAGCTCCACCATCATGTCGCGTATGTGCTTCGGCGTGCGGAACTGCCCGTTGTGGCCAGCGGTGGAGAGTTTGCCGAGCATGTATTCGTAGAGGTCGCCCTGCATGTCGAGCCCCGTCAGGTCGTGTTCGTACAGGTCGTCGAGCCCCGTTATTATTTTCTGGAGAACCTGCGGCGTGGGAATGAGAAACATTGCGTCGCTCATGTAGCGCGCGAAAGCTCCGTTGTCCTCCGCGCCCGTGTCGCCGCGGATTTCTATAAGTTCGCCGCGTTCGTCGAAGTCCGGCAGACGTCCGCCCCGCATCGCTTTTATAGCGGGAAAGACGCGGCGCGAGACGACGTCGTATATTTCGCGCGGGTCTCTGTTTTTGAAGCGGCTCCAGCGCATCGACTGCCCCGCCTCAGACTGCGGAAATATGCGCGGCATCGCCCCGCCGCCCGCGTTTTCCATTTCTTCCGCTTCGAGCTCCTTTTCGTCGAGCGAGCGTATGAACATCAGATACGTGAGCTGTTCTATGACGGTCAGAGGATTGGTTATCCCGCCCGCCCAGATGTCCGTCTATATTTTATCGACTTTGTTTTTTATGACGCCTGTGATCAATTGCGAGGCTCCTTCCCGTCCGCCGCGTTTTCGTTCGCTTTATCCGCGCCGCCGTCCCTGTCAAAATCCGTTATAGCGAGAGTTTTTCCCAAAGCGAGGAGAACGTTGATAACTGTTTCAAACTTGGGTTCTTTCTCCCACCCGGCAAGTTTTTTTATTTTTGATTTCTTTACGCCTGTCTTTTTTGCAATATCTTTTATCTTTACGCCTTTGTCGCGCGCTTTGACGAGCTCCTGCATGACGGCGACTCTGATATTGCTGGCCGCTATTTCTTCCGGCGTAAAGATTTTACGTTCAAACTCCTCGTCCCATACTAAAAAGCCGTTTTTATATGTCATTGGTCTGTCTCCACCTGTTCCGATGCGCCGGTTACTCCTTTGCGCATCAGAGCGACCGTTTCCACGTGCCCAGTCTGGGGGAACATGTCGAACGGCGCGGCTTCCGCGAGTTTGTAGCCTCCGGCGGCGAGGCGCTTGGCGTCGCGGGCCAGGGTGGCGGGGTTGCATGATACGTAGACGACGCGCTCGGGGGATATTTTTAGTATTGCGTCTGTTACTTTTTCGTCACAGCCGGTGCGCGGAGGGTCGAGCACAACCGTGTCGAAGTTCCGCGCGCTTAGTTCTTCGGCAAGGTCCTCGGCCTGCGCGGTATAAGGTTCAATATTGTCAAGCCCGTTTTGCGCGGCGTTCTGTTTTATGTATTTCGCAGCCGGCTGCCAGCTTTCAACGGCTGTCACATGGCGCGCGTGCGCGGCGAGAAAGGCGGTCAGGCTTCCGACGCCGGAGTAGAGTTCGAGAATTTTCCGCGCGCCGCCTTCCACGGCAAGCGCGGCAGCGCGGCGGTACAGAGCAAGCGTTTGTTCCGAATTTACCTGAAAGAAGGACGATGCCTCGAAAGTAAACGAATATTCGCCAAGTTTTTCCGTTATAGTGGGTTTCCCGTAAATCGTAATAGTTTTTTCGCCCCAGATGAAGTTGCCGTGGTTCGGGTTCACGTTGTAGACGAGGCCGGTCAGCCCTTTGATTCCGGCTGCGGCTTCCGTCAGGAGCGAAGTCTCTTTTTTCGAGAGCGGCCTTGAGCCGATGACTGCGCATAGTTTTTCACCTGTGAAGCGGGCCTGGCGCATTACGACGTGGCGCACGAGTCCAGATGCGGGGCCGCCCTTTTCGCGCACTCCGCGGAAGCCGCGTTCGCGCAGCGCATAGGCGATTTTTTTCACGCCATCGTCTATCCCGGAAAGCAGCACGGGACAGCCGCGGTATGGCACTATTTCGTGGCTGCGCGTTTTGTAGAAGCCGGAGACGAAGTTTTCACCGCGCGCGGACTGCACGGGCAGCGAGGCTTTATTTCTGTAGTTCCACTCGGACGGCGACGGCACGCACTGCGCGACGGGAGGTTTGTCGAATCCTCCGATGCGCCGCAGCGCCTCTTCGACCGTTCTGTGTTTCATCGCAAGCTGTTCTTCGTACGAAATGTGCTGAAGCTGGCAGCCACCGCAGCGCCCGAATAGCGGGCAGCGCGGATTTACCCGCGCAGGCGAATCGCCGCCGCGACTCAGCACTTTCGCCACGCCGTAGTTTTTCTTTTTCGTTACGAGGCGCACTTCCGCGCTTTCTCCGGGCAGCGCGCCCGGCACGAAGAGGACGAAGCCCTCGTCTCCGGCGCGGACGACGCCTTCGCCTTCGTTGTTGAGTCCCGTTATAGTTACGTTTAATATATCTCCCTGTCTCATGTGTGATACTATAACATTACGTGCCGCGCCGCGCTATAAGTTTCGCGGCGGACGCGGTGTGAAGAAGGGGCGGTTGAGATGGCTGGAAAGCGTTTCGCATGGATATTTTATATAATTTTCGCTCTCGTCCTCTACGCTGCGGACGTCGCGAGCAAGCGCTTTGTCATCGCCTTCGGCGGCGGCGTGTCGCTCAACTCCGGAATTTCTTTCTGGCTGCTCGGCGGCGACGGGAAAACTGCGGCGCTTGTGATGAGCGCAGCCATCTGCGCCGTTTTATCGGCGGCCTTTGTATGGGCGCTGCACGACTCACGCCGTTCACTTATGCGGGCGCCGCTGGCACTGCTCGCCGCCGGAGCCGCGGGGAATCTGACCGACCGCGTCGTCTATGGCCACGTCGTGGAATGGCTTCCGGTAACCGCACCGTTTTTCGGAAAACTGTGGATAAACGCCGCCGACGTATGGCTGATAGTCGGCGCTGGGCTGGCTGTGCTCGCTCTGCTGACTGCTGGCGTTGCAAATAAAGGGTGAATACGGAGGTATGATCTATGCCGCTTGAAATTGTGCGCAATGATATAACAAAAATGAAGGTGGACGCGATAGTAAACGCGGCGAACAGTTCTCTGCTCGGAGGCGGCGGCGTGGACGGATGCATACACCGCGCGGCTGGGCCGGAGCTGGCCGAAGAGTGCCGCGGGCTTGGCGGATGCGGCACGGGCGACGCGAAGATCACAGGCGCGTACAATCTGCCGTGCAGGTACGTGATACACACAGTCGGGCCGGTATGGCGCGGAGGCGGCTTCGGCGAGCGAGAAAAGCTCGTCTCGTGCTATCGCAGGTCGCTCGAGCTCGCAAAAAAGCACGGCTGCAAGAGCGTGGCTTTCCCGCTTATCTCCGCGGGAGTTTACCGATACCCGAAGGACGAGGCTATTCGGGTCGCAGTCGAAACTATAAACAGCTTTCTTCGTGAAAACGACATGACTGTCTATCTCGTATTGTTCGACGAACAAGCCCTTCGTATATACGAAAAACTTTTCGGCAAAAGCGGAGAATTCGCCGAGTAAGAGCGAAAGGCCGACGGCGCCGGAGGCAGCCGGGCGCGGTAGAAAGCCGCAGATAGTGGAAGACGAAAATGCCGGCCGGAAAATCCCGGCCGGCATTTATAAAGTTCGTGCTAAACTGCGAGCCGTTACTTTCTCGCGGCGACAGCCTCGGACATCATCTTGTAGCCCTCTTCGAAGGCTTTCTCGTTAAGCTCTTCGGTTCCCTTCGGGACTCTGGCGAGGATGGCGTCCTTCACGGCCTGCGGCTTCACGAGGCCCTTGTCCTCGAGAACTTTCGCGGCGGTGCCGAGCGCGACCATGTTGACGACTATCTCGCGGCCGAGTTTCTCGCGCGCGGTGCGCACGATCGGCAGGAGGTAGATGTCGGCGTCGAGCTTCGGCGGATCGGTGACGAAGAAGTCGTCGAGAATGACGGTGGCGCCTTTAGCCGTGTCGTGGCTGTAGGTGTCGCACGCCTTCTGCGTGAGTATTATCTGAAGGTCGGGGTGGGCCGCCTTCGGGTAGTCTATTTCGCCGCGGTCGTAGACGACCTCGGACTTCGAAGCGCCGCCGCGGGCTTCGGGGCCGTAGGCCTGGCTCTGTACGGAGTTGAGTCCCTCAGTACGGAGCGCGGCGGCCTCACCAAGGATCACCGCGGCGAGGATGACACCCTGTCCGCCGGATCCAGCAACACGAATTTCAAAACGATCGCCCATGATCCGAACCTCCTATGCCTTTCCCTGCGCGCGGGCAATGACGTCGTTGTAGCGGTCAGTGTACTCGCGGGCGGTCTCTATGTTGACGAACTCGCCGACGACTATCTTGTCCTTGAGCTCATCGGGCGACATCTTGTCGGCCTGGGCCTTGAGGACGGTGTGCTCCTTGAGGTACTTGATGTTGTCGGTCGGGCGGCTGCGCTTGTTCTTGCGTCCGAACTGCGTATGGCAGTAGGTGACGATTTCGACGACGGCGAAGCCCTTCTTCTGATGCTCGATGGCTTTCTTGAGTATCTGCTCGCACTGCATCGGGTTGGCTACAGTGGCGCGCGCGACGAAGGTCGCTCCGGCGCCCTCGGCGAGCTTGCAGACGTCGAACACCGGATCGATCGCTCCGTAAGGCGCGGTCGCGGCGAAGGCGCCTTCCGGCGTCGTCGGGGAAGCCTGGCCTCCGGTCATGCCGTAGATGTTGTTGTTCATGACTACGGCCGTAATGCCTATGTTGCGGCGGCATGCGTGGATGAAGTGGTTGCCTCCGATGGCGGTGCCGTCTCCGTCGCCCATGACGTTGACTATCGTGAGCTCGGGGTTGGCCATCTTGACGCCCGTCGCGAAGGCGAGCGAACGTCCGTGCGCCGTGTGAAGCGTGCAGGCGTCTATATATCCCGGCATACGGCTGGAGCAGCCGATACCGGACGAAATGCATATCTGCTCCTTGGGTATCTGGAGGTCGGCAAGGGCGCGGAGTATGGCGTGCATAATGATTCCATGTCCGCAGCCGGGGCACCAGATATGGGGCATGAACTTGGAACGCAGAAGTTTTTTAACGTCTTCGCGTGGCATCGTTACGCCACCTCCTTGATGAAGGACATAATTTCCGCAGGCTTGTAGAGTTCGCCGTTGATGAGGCTCTTGCCGTGTACTTCGCAGTTGCCTTTGACGGCGCGCTCGACTTCGTGGACGAGCTGTCCGGCGTTGAGCTCGGGGACGATGATGTGCTTGACGTTCTTAGAGAACGCGGCGATTTCTTTGTCCGGGAACGGCCAGATGGTGATGGGACGGAAGTGTCCGACCTTGACGCCCTCTTCGCGAAGCTCGCGGATGGCGCGGAGCGACGAGCGGGAGACGGAGCCGTAGGAGACGACGACTATCTCGGCGTCCTCCATGAAGTCCTCTCTGTAGGCGACTATTTCGTCGCGGAAACGCTCGACCTTGCGGATGATGCGGTTGGCCTTGAGGTCTATGTCGGGCGCGTCGTTGGTCGGGAAGCCCCACTCGTTGGTGGTAAGTCCAGTGACATGCCAGCGGTAGCCGTCGCCGAAAGCCGGCATCGGAGGAACGTCGTCCTCGTCCGGGCGGTACGGTATGAAGTCGTCGGGAGCGACGGTCGGCTTCTTACGGTCGACGACCTTGAAGCTTCCGGGCTCCGGAATGGTTATCTTCTCGCGCATGTGGCCTATGACCTCGTCGGCCATTATGAGCACGGGCTGGCGGAAACGCTCGGCCATGTTGAAGGCTTCTATCGTAAGCGTGTAGCACTCGGGGATGGAGCACGGCGCGTAGGCTATCGTGGCGTGGTCGCCGTGGGTGCCCCATCTCGCCTGCATGACGTCGGCCTGGGAGACCTTCGTCGGAAGTCCCGTCGAGGGGCCGCCGCGCTGAACGTCGGCGACGACGAGCGGAATTTCCGCGATGTAGCCGTAGCCGAGAAGCTCCTGCTTCAGCGAGATTCCGGGGCCGGAGCTCGCCGTCATCGCTTTCTTGCCGGCGATAGACGCGCCGAGGGCAGAGGCGATGCCTCCGATTTCGTCTTCCATCTGGACGAATTTTCCGCCGAGCTTCGGAAGCTCTTCGGACATGACTTCCATTATCTCAGTCGACGGGGTGATAGGATAGCCTCCGAAAAATCTGCATCCGGCGGCTATAGCGCCCATGGCTATGGCTTTGTTGCCCTGCCAGAATTCGTTCTGAGCCATTACTGCTCACGCTCCTTCACTGTGATTGCCAGGTCCGGGCAGATGTTTTCGCACTGGCGGCAGCCGATGCAGTCGTCCTGACGCACGCCTTCGCACTTAACGTGATCGTTAAGCTCGAGAACCTTCTTGGGGCATATAGAGACGCAGAGGCCGCATCCTTTGCACCACTTCTCCATTACTTCGATGCTGAACTTCTTCGCCAAAAGACCCACCTTCCTTCCACACATCTAATCGATTTGTCTGTCAACCAGAGTAACGTGATTTGATTGGCATAACTAGGCTAATTATGCCAAATCTTTACGGCTTATTCAAGGATAAGCGTGAATTCTCTATTTTCTGACAGCTTGCAATTATTGAAAAAATTTTAGAAACTTGAGGGACCTATGTCTGGCGCACGGAGATACGTCCCGCGTATCTGCTCCGGCGCGACCGCGGCGTCCCGCCTCTCGCCGCCCATCACGGCGCAGACGCCGCCGGACGCACTCTCTCTCGGAATCACGGTACAGCCGCACGCTTCGAGCTCAGGATACTGCCCGGCATCGGGAGACACGACGGCGGCGTGCGGAAAATCGCGCAGCTTCGCCGACAGCTCCGTCACGCGCATGAACGACGGAGGCACGACCGCCTTAAGCGCATCACCCGAGGCAGCGTACAGGGCCGCGTAGCAGTGAGACGCGCGCGCCCTGAACACGGGGACGAGCAAGCCGTACTCATTCCTCATATCCCAGACAAAAAGCTCGAGCGACGACAGCGGCACGACCTTCACACCTAAGGCGAAGGCGAGCGCGGCGCCGTATGCTATGCCGGCCCTTATGCCCGTGTAGTAGCCGGGCCCCGTCCCGACGGCGATAAGGGATATGTCGCCGAGCGAAAGCCCGGCTTTCGACACGGCCTCCTCCGTCATGGCAGGAAGAAGCTCGGATTGGCGGCGCGCAAGCTCCAGATTTGTTTCCGCAAGTATTTCACATCCGTCCGCGACGCCGACGTTGGTCCAGCGCCCGGCGCAGTTTATGCCAAGAACAGCCATTATTCATCCTTCCCGGGAAAGAGCGCCCGCTTCACCAGCGCGAGCAGCTCCGTCTCTTTCTCTCCGAATGCCTCGAACACCAGTACGCGCGCATCTTCGTCGCCGGGCACGGGCAGAAATTCGATCTCCACCCTGTCTTCCGGGCGCTCGCTCCATCTCTCCGCCCATTCCACGGCGGCGGCGAAGCCGTCGTCCAGATACTCCTCTATGCCGAGCGCATCTATCTCTTCTTCGCTTTCCAGACGGTACAGGTCGACGTGGAGAAACGGAACAGCGGCGTCGTATTCGTTCATTATCACGAAGGTCGGGCTTTTCACCCTGTCGTAGCCTACGGCGCCGCCTATGCCCTGCACGAAGCGCGTTTTCCCCATTCCGAGCCCGCCTTTCAAAAGCGCGAGCAGCCCGGGATAAAGCGCCTCTCCGAGCGCGCGCCCGGCCGCGAAAGTGTCGTCCTGGCTTTCGCTTATTATAGAAAAGGAATTAACGCAGGATTTGAGTAATCTCATCGGCTATCTCCCTCGCCAGCGTGCCGCGAAGGCCGTTCCTCTCCTCGAGGCGTTCTCCGGCGGCGCCGTGGGCTAGAGCGCCGGCGGCGGCCGCGTCCATCACAGGGAGGCCGGAGGCCATCAACGCGCCTATAACGCCGCTCAGTACGTCGCCGGAACCGGGAACGGCGAGAGCCGGAGAACCGGCGCCGATCATTCTCAGCTCGCCTGACGCAGATGCTATCAGCGTGTTCCTGCCCTTCAGGAGGGCGAAGCCGGCCTTTCTTGTAAGCAGCCTCGCCGAAGCCTCGCGCGACGCTTCGACCTCCGCCGCGCTGAGCCCGAGTATTCGCGCAGCTTCGCCGCCGTGCGGCGTGAGCAGAGCGTCGTCGCGCTCTTCAAGCCCGTCGAGTTCGCGCGCGAAAAAGTAAAGCATATCGGCGTCGATTAGCAGCGGCGCGCGCCAGTTCTCCCAAAACCACGAGAAGAGCGCGCCGGCCTCTTCGCCGCGCCCCATGCCGGGGCCTATCGCCGCCGCGCCGCACTTCGGCATCCATTCAGCTATCATCGGCGCCGCCGCGGCCGCGTCGACCGCCCCGCCGTCCGTTGGAAGGGGAAGTATAACGGCCTCGGGCAGCGCCGCGGAAACCTCCGAAGCGATGAAGTCCGGCACTGCGAGATACACGAGCCCAGCTCCCGCGCGCAGCGCCCCGAGCGCGGCGAGCAGCGGAGCCCCTCGATAAGCGGCGCTTCCGGCGCATATCAGCAGTGAGCCGCGCTCCGTTTTGTGAATAGAGCGCATGACAGGCGGAAGCATTCCGCGTATGTCTTTTTCACAATAAATGGTGAGGGCCGGATTTTCGGGAAGAACGAGCGCCGCGGGAACGCCGATATCCGCCGTGGTGATTTTTCCGCATGCCTCAAGGGCCGGAGAAAAGGCCATGCCTTTCTTCGGAGCTAGGAAAGTGACTGTGGCTGACGCGCGCACGCACGGAACCGCGCAGCCTCCTTCGTCTGGATCCGCGCCGGAGGGGATGTCCAGCGACAGTATGTTTTCGTACCCATCGGTCAGACGTATCAGCCGCGCGATTTCTCCTCTGGGCGCGCCGGAAGCTCCCGTTCCGAGCAGGGCGTCTACTATCACAGCAGCCCCGCCGAGTATCGCCGAAATTTCTCCGTCGTCGAGGCGGGAAGCGTCTTTTATGACAAGCTCGGCGCATTCGAGCTTGCGGATTACGCCGAGATTGACGGCGGCGTCGCCCTTATACTTGTCGTCTGCGGCGGTTTTTATGACGGTCACTCCGTGTCCGCGCAGCATCAGATGGCGCGCTGCGGCGAAGCCGTCTCCGCCGTTGTTGCCGTGTCCGGCGAGCACGGCGAACGGCCCTCTTCCGCCGCTCATAGACAAGGCCGCATCCGCGGCCGCGCGCGCCGCGTTCTCCATGAGCACGACTGAAGGCACGCCTAAGCGCTCCGCCGCTATACTGTCGGCTTCACGCACGTCAGACGGCATATAGAATTTCTGCATTTTCTCACCCTTCCAGAACAACCATCGCGACGGCCATGCCGGACTCGTGCGATATGCTTAAGAAAACGTTTTTTATTCCTTCGCTGTCGAGGCGGAGGCGGAATTTTTCCGAAAAGTCGAAGCGGGGGCCGCGTTCGGTACGGACGACCTCGCATGAGTCCAGCCCCATAGAGCCGAGTCCCCAACCTCCGGCCTTCGCCAGAGCCTCCTTAGCGGCGAACGCGGCGGCGTAATGGGCGGCCGAGTCGGACTTGCCTTCGGCGTATTTTATTTCTCCGTCGGAGAAAACCCTCGCGGCGAAGCCGTCGCGCGCGACCGCGTTTCTCATGCGGGCTATGTCGCAGAGGTCTACTCCTATGCCAAGAACCATTCGCTTAACCTATGGCTTTCTTTACGGCCTGAGCCTGCCACGCTTCGAGAGATTTCTGCGCCTTGCGGTACTGCGAACGAAGCTTCGTCTTCCACTTCGAGCCGTATATCTCCGGCGCTATCTTCACCGTCTTGGCTACGAGCTTCTGATAATAGCTGCGGTCCGTCGCCCACTTGCCGTGCCGTCCCTTATACAGCCCGGCGAAATACAGCCACACGTTATCCTTGTGCTTCGCGGAATTCGGATAATCCTCTCTTATCTTTTTGGAATAATCTTTGAGGAAGGCTTGCGTGCTCGAATATTTTCTGAAAGCGGAAACGCGCTGCACGGTCTTATTGCCGACATGCTCGGCGCTGGATTTGTTGTAGACCGGCTTTCGCGCCGCCTTCCATTCCTTGTCGGCTTTTATCCCGGCTCCGTTGCGCGCCTTCACCCAAAGTTCGCTCGTCCACTGCGCAGTTTCGTGCGCGCTGTGTACGGTCGCAGCGAACGGATTCGGGCACTTGTATTTTTTCGCATAGCGGTAAAACTCTCGCGCCGACATCGCGTCCGCCTGACCGGCCAGAGCGAAGAGGACGAGCAGAGCGAAGGCGCAGCATCGCAGCAGCGCGCCCCCCGCGCCCACTCCGCGCGCGCGCTTCAGAAATAAACGTTCCATATCGCTAAAACCCCTTTTCAATCGTATTAACTGCCGGCAAAAACCGTCGTCCGATAAAAATATTATAGCAGGAAGAGCGCCGAGACAAGACGGCATGGCCCCGCGGCTCAGCGCGATACAGAGGAAGTCAATGCGGCGCGGCGTTTTTGATATTGGCATAATCGGGAAAAGGCAAAAAAAAAAATGGTGGATCGTACAGGAATCGAACCTGTAACCCCCTGATTAAGAGTCAGATGCTCTGCCAGTTGAGCTAACGATCCACATGAAAGAAGATATTTAATTTTAAAAAATGGTGGATCGTACAGGAATCGAACCTGTAACCCCCTGATTAAGAGTCAGATGCTCTGCCAGTTGAGCTAACGATCCATCATACTGGGGTGAGTGACGGGAATTGAACCCGCAACCCTCGGAACCACAATCCGATACTCTAACCAATTGAGCTACACTCACCATAACTTCTGCTTCCGGCTAAAAGTGGCGCGCCTGAAGGGACTCGAACCCCCGGCCCACTGCTTAGAAGGCAGTTGCTCTATCCAACTGAGCTACAGGCGCAACTACTGCCTTTGCCAAAGCACGGAGATAATTATAGCCAAAATTATGTTTATGTCAATACAAAAAATCCCGCGCCGCCGGCATATTTTTCGGCGGCGCGGAGAACGCGCGCGGATAGGTTATTTTTCAGGGCAATCGCCGCGCCACGGGCATCGTCCGCAGCGTTCCTTTATCCCGCGGAAGTCTCCCGAAACGGCGCGGACGGCGGCCTTTTCTATCTCTTCCTCTATCGAGGCGAAATCTCCGGGAACGTAGCGGCGCGCCGCAGCCGCGGCGCTTCCGCGCAGATATATGAGCGCCGAGTCTATCTGCGCGCCGCACTCTCCAGTCGATTCGAGGAACCTGTTCAGCGCGCAGGCGTAAAACTCAAGCTGTTTCTCGTAATAGAACGACGGCGCGGTCTCCTCCGGAGCCGTCTTCCAGTCGCGAAGGTGCAGGCCGCCGGAGTCGCGCCAGAAAAGGTCCGTCGTCCCTATCAGCACAGTGCCGTTGAGCGGCACGCGGAAGCGAGTCTCCCTTTGAAGAAGGCCGCCGCCCTTTCCGTCAAGCTCGGCCAGAAGCGCGCATTCTTCCGTCGCGGCGAAGCGGACGAGCATTTCGCGCAGCTCGGCACGCTTCGCGCCCGAGCCGTATTCACCGCGAAGGGGCGCCGGCAGCCTCCAATATACGCGCCGCCATTCGGCGCCACGCTTCTCCGGCAGCCACTGCGCGGCGCCGTCCGCGCGAAAATCCCAGCGAGCGAGCACCCAGTGGGCGAGCACGCCGAAGTCCGAACCCGCGCCGCCGCCCTTGACTATCCATCCAGCCGAGCGCCCCTGCCTGTATATCATGCGGTAGGCGGCCGGACACCATGACAGCAGCGAGTAGGCGGAGGCTGAGATGCGCGCGAGCTTAGCCGGACTTACCGTTTTCAGCTCTAGAGCCGCGCCGCCGGACGGCGATTCGTAACGCGCGTACTTCGGCAGCCCGGCGTCGTCTTCGGTCAGCTCCTCGCACTCGTCGCAGAGGCCGCTTTCCATCACGGAGCCGAGGAAGTTCGGCGGCGCGGCGTCTTTGTCCTTCGGCTCCTTGTAGATTCCGCACAGTATCAGGCGGTCTCGGGCGCGCGTGAAGCCGACGTACCAGAGCCTTTCAAGCTCCTCGCGCCCAGCCGCGCTTTCCTCCGCTTTTTCCCATCTGTAGGCGGCGGTCCTGCCGTCGCCATCCGCCGTTCCCGCTCCTTCGAGATACTCGGGATAGTCTTTCGCCGCGACTCCGTACTTTTTCGAGACGAAGACAGGCGGCAGGGCCGCTCTCCCCTTGTCGGACACAGTAAGCGCCACTACCGGGAACTCGAGTCCCTTCGATGCGTGGACCGTCATCACGCGCACGGCGTCCACGCCGTCTCCGAAGAGCTCCGGCTCTTCCTTGGCGCTTCCGGACGAGGATGCAGTAAGCAGATATTCGGCGCAGCCCTTCAGCGACTTCCCTTCCGAGCGCTCGTACTCCGCCGCGATGCCGGCAAGGTAGACGACGTTCGCGTTTACGCGCAGACGCCGAAGCCCTGCGTAATTTTCCAGAAAGCTTGGAGATTTAAGGAGGTCAAGCAGCACCGCCGAGACTCCGCCGAGCAGCGCGCGGCGGCGCATCCCGTCCAGGCGTTCCCATACGTCGGGCCGCAGCCGCCTCACGACGGCGGCGAGCGGAAGCGGCCCCCGGCGCCCGCGCTCCGCGTATGCCGCTTCGATGAGCGCCCCGGCCTCACCCGCACTCAGCCCGCAGAACGGCGACGCCAGCCAGCCGGCGAGGAACAGCGGATCGTCAGGCGATGCGAGCAGAGAGATCATATTAACGAGATCGCCCGTTTCGCCGCGTCCGAAATAGTCCTTGCTCGTCGAAAGCACATACGGCAGGCCGAGGCGCTCAAAGGCCCGCTCGATGTCGGAGTATTCCGCGCGCGTCTGCACGAGCACGGCGAAGTCGCTCCACCGGACTGGACGGAAAGCTTCGGCGCTCTTGTCCCACACCGGCGCTTTTTCTTCCATCATCGCCGCGAACCTGCGTCCGAGCCCCGCGTATAGGCGAAGCCGGAGCGCGGCGGCGTCAGAGCGTTTCTCCGGCTTTTCGTCCTTTTCGTCTGAATACGGCGAGACGGCGCGAAGGACGGAAAAGCGCGGATAGGGCACGGAGGCTCCGTCGCGCCGCGCCGAAGCCGCATCGTTCTCCGGGGCGGTCAGCGCTTCGTACAGCACCGACGACTCGCCCTTCCACATTCCGCCGAAGAGTCCGTTGAATTTTTCAAGCAGTCTCTTCGCAGTGCGGAAATTCTGCCCGAGTACAATATATTTAGCAGTCCCGCCGCCGCGCGCGCGCGCCGTGTAGCCGCGGAAGAGCTCGAGATCGGCGTGGCGGAAGCGGTATATGGACTGTTTCTGGTCTCCGACGACGAAGAGCGTCGCGCCGTCCCTTCCGCCGTTCCACAGCGATTCTATGAGCGCGTTCTGCAGCGGGTCGGTGTCCTGAAATTCGTCGACCATTATATGCTTGAACTTCGTCCTGTACTCCGGAGACGATTCGACGACCTTCGAGGCGTAGCAGATGAGGTCGGCCATCGAGATAAGCCCCTCCCTGCGTCGGAACTCGTCCCAGCAGGCCCAGCCGACGGCGCAGGCGCGGCGGAGCAGCCTGTTTATCCTCTTCTCCGCCTCCGACGGCGGCTCAAGCAGCGCCAGCTTGCCGGCGAATTCGCCGCGCCACGCCGAGAGCGGGCGGTCTATTATGTCTTCGATATCCTTCTTTACGCCTCCCGACGGCAGCGGCTTTAAGACGTCGTCGAAGAGCCCGGCGCAGAACTCCGTCAGCTCGCCATCGTCACGCGGCGCGTGTCCGCGCCAGCGTTCGAGAAAGGCGCAGAGGCGCTCCTGAGTCTTCGTTTTTTTCTTTCCGCCGCCCAGAGCACCGTTCAGCTCGAGCGCCGGGAATATGCCGTTCATCCAAAGACTGTATATGTCGCGCCTTACGTTCTTCATGGAAGCGATCGAGGTCTCGAGCGCGGAGCCGTCGTTGTCCCACAGCTCTTCCGGGCTTTGCCCGGCGCAGTAGAGCTTTTCCGTGCATGTCCGCGCGGCGCCGGCGACGGCCTCAGGCGTCAGCGCGTTCATCACGTCGGTAAAATCCGGCGACGCGAACAGTTCCTCCGCACGTCCGCGCCATTCGCCCGGCAGCGCTCGGGATATTTTGCCGAAGGATGATGACGAAAGCGCCGAGGTGAACTCGCGCCACCATATATCCTCTTTCGGCGCTGGCATCATCGCGGCGGACGGGTCGATGTCGAGCGCGAGGCCCGACTCGCGTATGAGCTTCATCGCGAAGGCGTGTATCGTCGATATGTAGGCGTCGTCGATGCTTTCTATTCTTTCTCTCAGGTGGGACAGCTCGTCGGGGTAGGCGGAGTACCATGCGGAAAGAGTTTTCTTAATTCGCTCGAGCATTTCTGCGGCGGCCTTTTTGGTGAAGGTTAGCACGAGTATTTCGCCGATGCCGCACGAAGGATCCGACGCGAGCAGCCATGCGAAACGCTGTGAAAGAGTCTGGGTCTTTCCTGTACCGGCTCCGGCGCTTACCACGGTCAGCGGCGCTTCACTTTGCAGCGCGGCCCGCTGGTCATCCGTGCCCGAGACGAGAGAGTGCCAGGCCGGGACGCTATTCTTCTCCGTCATCGCTTCCGCCCTCCTCAGTAAGAGATTCTATATAAACGCGCTTTTCCCGCTTGCGGCACAGAGTGAAGTAGGCGCAGTTTTTGCATAAGCGTTCCTTCACTTTGTAGCCCGGCGGATATTCGCCATTTTTAACCGATTCCGCCATCTCGCCCATGAGCGCCGCAGCCTCTTCTATCTTTGTATCGGCTGAGGCCTTTTTCTTCGTCGTACCGTCGAGCGCGTACAGATCGAAATATCTGTCGTCGTTAAAATAACCGCAGAAGGACGGCCCCGCATGGCCGAACCATCCGAAGCCCAGTATCTTTTCCTTGCTTGCCGCGCCGAGGATCGCACAGTAGGCGGCGACCTGAAGCTCTCTCGCGTGGCTGCCCGCCGCGCCGAGCTTGTAGTCGAGCACCACTATTCCGCCGTCGAAGCGGTCTATCCTGTCCGCTTGCCCAGCGAAGAGCACTCCGCCAAACTCCGCGCCTTCGAGCTTCGACTCCGTATCAGTCCTTATTTTCGGGACGGCTGCCAAGCGCCGCTCGATATCATCCTGCGCCGCGGCCATGCCGAACATCTGCGAACGGAGCCGTTTCTCATATCGCGCGAGGCGCGGATCGCCGTCGAGCTCAGGGTACTCCGCGGCCTTGAAAGCCCCCCAGTTGTCCATGACGCAGCGGTGTATGGAGAGCTTCGGATTTTCGTTTTTCACCCGAAAAACATGTTCCCACACCTTATGCGTCAGATTCCCTGCTTTTCGGTTGTCGTAGAGCCCGGGGCGGACGCTCTCAAGGCCGAGCACACGCTCGCACCAGTACATATACGGGCAGACATTCCACCTGTCTATATCGCTCACGCGTATTTTGGGCGGCTCGTCCGAAAGCGGCGCGCGCCCCGCGGGCGGCTCCTCCATCCGCCCGCGGCTCACCGGCGTACACAGCACTTCGGCCTGCGGGAACCACGGCCCGCCGCCGTCAGGCAGGGCTCGCTCCGCATCGTAAGTTATAACTCCCGCCGGTTTCCACGAACGCGGCCCGTCATCGAGGGCGCGCGTCACGAAGCGCGATTCGCCGCACTCCTCGCCGTTCTCGTTGAAAACGGCTCGCGTTATTACGGCGGCGCGCCGTCCCGTCGCCAGTATTCGGCGGAAGACGGCCTCCTTCTGCTCACGTTCCTCATGCAGCTCCGGAAGGTGCGACGGTTCCTCTCCACCGGCAGAAACGGCGTTGAATCTGGCCTTTTCGTCGTTGCGCAGCAGCATCGACTCTCGTATCACTCCGGGCCAGCGGCTTGAATCGACGCCGGTCATTATCCAGCAGCCGTGAGAGGCGAGCGTCGGAGGCGGCCCGGCGTAGACTGTCAGCGAGCGGCTCTGCGGAAGCTGCACCGGCAGGGTCGCGGTAAGGCTCCAGTCGTTTATGAACGCCGCCGCCTCCGCCCCGTAAAGCGTTACGGACGCCGCCGGGCCTATGTTTTTTGAATCGTCGGAGAGCTTTTTTATCTTTTTATCAAGTTCGTCGATGGCAGAAGCTACGGCCTTGACTCCGTCGTCGAGCGCGCTTATGGAGGCCGCAGACGCGGCGGCGCGCTCCGCGGCGCGCTCCGAGCGGAGGAAATCGTACCAGAGCGACAGCGACCGCTCCGGCGAAACGCCCTTTTCAAACTCCGCGCACATTTCCTCGGCCCGGCGGATCACTTCGCCGGCCTCACGCGGCAGAACGCCGAGCCACGCATCCATGCCGTCAGGCAGCGCGCTTCCGTCGTATTCGAGAAGCCGCCCTCCCTCGCCGAAGAGCAGCGGATTCGCAAGAAGCGCCGAAGTCTCGTAATTGTTCCACCCGGAACGGCTCGCCCGCCAGATCAGCGAAGGCAGGCCGCCGAGCAGAGTATCGCCAGCAGTGCCGCCCTCCTGTACGTTGTAAGGTATCCCGTACCGCGAAAGCGCGTATTCCATCACGTGCAGCCGCTCAGGGCCGACGGTCAGCCCTATATCCCCGTAGCCGCGGAACTCTCCAAGCGGCGTCAGCCCGCCCTCGCCGCAGGCCCAGAGCGCCAGCTCTCGCGCGACGGCCTCGAGCTCGAGCTGCGGGCTGCCCGCTTCCAGTTTCACGACAGGGACGTCCCACGCCGGCCTCTTACTATATTCCACGCCTAGCTGCTTGATCCCGTCGTGAAAACGGTCCAGCCCCGTTTCGGGCTGGAACATCGTCACGTTCGTGAGCTCGCCCAACGTTTTTACAAGCTTGAGCTGCGACGACGCGAACGACAGAAAACCCGCGAAAACCACGGGACGCCCCGCTACGAGCCCGCGCCCCGCGTCCGTGAGCAGCAGGCCGCGCGCCAGCGTGAAAATCTGCGCCGCGTCCGCGAGGCCGTACTCGGCGAGGTAATCCGTGTATCTTTCGTAAAGCTCTGCAAGGACGGCCCCGGGCGCGCCTCCGCGCGCACCCTCGCCGAGGGCGGAACGCAGAGCCTCCGCCGAAACCTCCTCGGCGAGCAGATCTTTTATATTCTCTCCCAGAACCGATACGAAGCCGTCGTGATAAAAGCCGGGCGCGAGCTCCGTGCCGTTCTCCGCGGCCTCGGAGAGAAAGTCCGAGAGCAGCCACCGTAATATAAGCTTATGATCCGGCGGGTCGATGACGCGCGCGGCGCTTCCGTCCGCGCGCTGGAGCTCGGACAGCAGATCTCCCGCCGTCCATACCGCCGGACGCGCGCCGAAGCTCGGCGCTCCTCCGCATATAAGCTCGAGCAGCGCGTCGCGGTCGAGCCCGGCCGGCACGATGAATATCGCGCCGCCTCCGCTTTTTTTATAAATATCCGTCAAATCGCCGCTTCTGTCCGCAAGCGTGAAATAACTGTTCACAGTTATAGCCACACGTCCGCCCCCCTACGTTACGCACGCGCCGCCGCGCCGGTATTTTCGGGCGCGCCGCGCGTCTTTTCAGCCGCGTTCAAAAATCGTGCGAAATATAAACAGCGCCGCGGCCGCAGAATACGCTTCCGATTCAATATTATCACCCGAGCCGCGCGCGCGCCATAAGAGCACGCCTCGGCGAGCCGCGGAGGCCAATATAGGCTATAATAACGTGACGCCGGGCGGGAGGTGCGTACGATGAACACGGAGAAGATAATCGAAAAGCTTTACGAAAACGCCGAAGCTTCGCGCGGCGAGCTCGAATTCCTCATAGACGGCAGAAATGAGGAAACGGCGCAAAAGCTGAGCGCTCTAGCGCGGCGGCGCGCGCTTGAAAATTTCGGCAATAAGATATACGTGCGCGGCCTCATAGAGATATCGAGCTTCTGCAAAAACGACTGCCTCTACTGCGGCATTAGACGAAGCAACGGAAAAGCGCAGCGCTACCGTCTGACGAAGGACGAAATTCTCGAATGCTGCCGCGAGGGATACGGGCTCGGCTTCCGCACCTTCGTGCTGCAGGGAGGCGAGGACGCATTCTTCACAGACGACGTGACGGCCGGCATCGTGGCTTCGATACGCGCGGGCTTCCCGGACTGCGCCATAACTCTGTCGCTCGGAGAACGAAGCCGCGAGAGCTACGAGAAGCTCTTCCGCGCCGGAGCGAACCGCTACCTTCTGCGCCACGAGACGGCGACGCCGGAGCACTACGCGAAGCTGCATCCGAAGGAACTGTCGCTCGAAAACCGCATGGAATGCCTGCGCGCGCTCAAAGAGATAGGCTTCCAGACAGGCTGCGGCTTCATGGTCGGCTCGCCATTTCAGACGACTGCGGACATCGTGAACGACCTGATGTTCATAAAGAGCTTCTCTCCGCAGATGGTCGGCATCGGCCCCTTCATCCCGCACCACGACACTCCGTTTGCGGACAAACCGGCGGGCGCGGCGGAGCTGACCGTATTCCTGCTCTCCGTCGTCAGGCTGATGAATCCGAAAGTTCTGCTCCCCGCGACGACGGCGCTCGGCACCATAGAGGACGGAGGGCGCGAACGAGGCGTCCTCGCGGGCTGCAACGTCGTCATGCCAAACCTTTCGCCGCTCTCGGTGAGAAAGAAATACATGCTATACGACAACAAGCTCAGCACCGGCGAGGAGGCCGCCGAAGCGCGTGCGGCTCTCGAACGCCGTATGGAAAAAATAGGCTACCGCGTCGTGACGGAGCGCGGCGACTACAAAGACTGACACCGGCGCGGCAGCGCCGGAAAAGGAGGAAAACGCGATGAAAAAGACTCTTGGCATACTTCTGGCAGCGGCGCTCATGACCGCGGGAAGCGCCGGCGCCGAGGACTGGCCCCTGTTCAAGTGCGATGCCGGCAGAAGCGGCAGCGCCCACCCGAAGACCGAGGCGTCATACACCTTTGAGGGAAAGATAGAATGGAGCGCGCCGATACCGGCCGGCGCGTCGTCGTCGCCCGCCGTCTACGGCGGCACGATATACACCGGTTCCAACGACGGAGCCATGTACGCCTACAGCCTTAAGACAGGCGAAGTCCGCTGGAAATTCGACACCGGCAACTGGATAACGACAGCCCCGGCCGTCTACGGCGGACAGGTGTTCGTCACGAGCTACGACAGCAGGCTATACTGCGCCGACGCGCTCACCGGCGACCAGATATGGCAGTTCACGACCTCGAACAACATCCAAAGCTCGCCGGCGGCGGCGGACGGCGTAGTCTACTTCGGTTCGGACGACGAATATCTATACGCCGTCACGATAAAGACGGGATGGCAGAAATGGAAATTCAAGACCGACGCGGCCGTCACCGGCTCGCCCGTAGTCGCGGACGGAGTAGTCTACGTCGGCAACCGCAACGGCAAGCTCTACGCCGTAGACTGCGCGACGGGACGGCTTAAATGGCGCGCGATAGTCGGCGGCCCCATCACTTCGGCCCCCGCGGTAAGCGGCGGACTGCTCTACTTCACGAGCCAGGACGGCAAAATATACTGCGCAAGGATAAAGCACGAGGCTGTGATATGGAGCTACGACGCGAAGGCGCAGATAGAGACTTCTCCCCTCGTCGCCGGAAACAGGGTGGTATTCGGGGACATATCTGGTAAGGTGACGGCGCTCGACGCGCAGAACGGCGCGAAGTTATGGACGTTCGAAGCGGGAGGCTCCGTATTCTCATCCGCTGCATATCACGACGGCACGATATACGTAGGAGCGAACGGCGGCAAGCTCTTCGCTCTCGACGAGGCTACTGGAAAACCGAAGTGGTCGCTCGAACTCGGCGGCGACATAACGGCGGCCCCAGCGATCGCCGGCGGCAGAATAGTCGTCCCAACGACCGGCGGAGAGCTGTTCTCAATCAAATAAACTGCGCGCCCGGATAAATCAAACTCACGCGCGCATAAATCCGAAAGGGGAGCAAAATTATGGAAATCACTGAGAATTTTGAGCGGACTATAGCGCCCTTCTTCTGGATAGGGCACGACGAATCTGCCTCAGTGTGTCTGAACGTCGGCGAATATTTACAGGACGTTTTCGACGCGCGCTCAGGCGACGGCTTTGAGGGAAACGGCTACGACTGGGCAAGCCTCGCGCAGGTTTTCCTCAATGAGAAATGTCCGCGCCTGTTAGGCAAGGTTGACTTCGACCCCGAGGGAAGCATGTTCTGCGCATATTCCGAGGACGCGGAGGCGCTCATGGAATTTATTCTGAAATTTAAGGAAGCGTGCGAGAACCGGCCGCTGATTGCAGATTTATTCAGCCGCGCGGAACTGGACTGATCCGTACGCGACCTACTGCCGCAAGACGTAAAAATGCCGGAGCGTCGGTGAGAAGCTCCGGCTTTTTTTATTTTCGTGTATCGATTTAGAAATTTTCCACTAGGCTTTCGAAGGTGTCCGCAGCGCGTATCATCCTAAAGCCTCCGTCGAGAGTTTTAAGCACCTCCGCCGGACGCAGGCGGCAGTTATAGTTCGACGCCATAGAATAGCCGTAGGCCCCGGCGTTCATCACGGCGATGAAGTCGCCCTCCTCCACGCGCGGAAGCTCTCGATCCTTCGCTATTATGTCGCCGCTCTCACATATGTTGCCGACGACGTTCACCTTCTTCGTGCCGCTCTGCTCTTCGCCGCCGCGGGCGGAGACGACCTCGACCTCGTGATATGAGCCGTAGAGCACAGGGCGCATAAGCACGTTGAAGCCGACGTCTGTACCTACGTAGGTCTCTCCGTAATTCTCCTTAACGGCGAAAACCGTGCCGAGCAGCGCGCCGCACTCGGCGCAGACGAAACGCCCGGGTTCGCACTTGAAATGCACGAACTTGTTGTCGTAGCGTCCGACGAACGCGTCGAGCAGCGGGAAGAGGGCGTCGCGCAGAGCGACGAAATCGAGCGGTTTCTCCTCCGGGCGGTACGGCACACCAAAGCCGCCGCCGAAATCCACGAACTCAAGCCCGCGGAAATTTTCCGCCACCATATCGAGCAGATTCGCCGCGGCCTCGACGTACGGCGCCGGGTCAAGAAACAGCGAGCCTATATGCTGATTGATGCCGACGAGCTTCAAATCGTATTTTTCAATAACTTCCTTGACCTCGCGGCAATACTTAGGCTCGACGCCGAATTTCGTCTTCTTGCCGCCCGTCACTACCTTGTCGCAGTGTCCGGCTCCGACACCGGGGTTAAAGCGCACGGCGACGCTCCCGCCTCTGTTGATGCGCCCGAACCGCTCGAGCTGCGACAGGGAATCGACGCTGACGGTTATATCGCGGTCGATACAGAAACGCAGCTCGTCCTCCGAAACGTTGTTGCCTATATAAAATATCTCGTCGCTCTGGAAACCGGCCCTTTCAAGCAGATAAATCTCTCCAGGCGACATAGCGTCTGCCCCGTAGCCTTCCTCGCGTATTATATCGAGCAGAGTGAGATTATTGTTGGCCTTCACAGAAAAGCTGGGGTGTATCCTCCCCTCGAACGCGTCCATAAGCGTGCGGCAGCGATCCCTCAATACCGCCTCGCTGTAAACGTATACGGGAGAACCGTACTCCGCCGTTATTTCAGAAACTTCCTCATAATTTAAAAACATCGCGCCCCTCCGAATATTAAATCCTGGCAACGCCGGTCATACGCGCGGCTTTAGCCACGGCCGAAGCAACGGCCGGGACGACGCGCTCATCAAGGGCCGAAGGTATTATATACTGCGGCGACAAGTCAGAATCGGAAACGAGAGACGCAAGCGCTTCGGAGGCCGCAAGCTTCATAGCCTCGTTAATACGGCGCGCGCGAACGTCAAGCGCTCCCCTGAAAATTCCTGGGAAACCGAGGCAGTTGTTGACCTGGTTCGGGAAGTCGCTGCGTCCCGTTGCAACGACCGAAGCTCCGGCTTCCAGCGCCTCGTCCGGGAAAATTTCTGGAGTCGGGTTTGCCATAGCGAACACGACGGGTGATTTAGCCATACTGCGCACCATATCTCCTGTCAAAAGGCCCGGGCGCGAAACGCCGAGAAACGCGTCTGCACCTTTTATGACGTCGGCCAACCCGCCGCGCCTGTGCTCAGGATTCGTAATTTTGGCCAGCTCGATCTGCGCTGGGTTCAGCCCATCCGGATGTCCGTCGCATAGCGCGCCGTTAATATCGCACATGATTATGTTCTTAACTCCGGCGGCAAGGAAATAGCGCGCTATCGAACTGCCGGCCGCTCCCGCTCCGTTTATCACAAGTACCGAATCCTCAAGGCTCCGTCCCGTAAGGCGAAGAGCGTTTTTATATGCCGCTAAAGCGATGACCGCGGTGCCGTGCTGGTCGTCGTGAAAAACCGGTATATCAAGCTTTTCCTGCAGCTTCCGTTCTATTTCAAAACAGCGCGGGGCGGAAATATCCTCCAGGTTAATGCCTCCGAACGAAACTGAGATCCTCGAAACCGTCTCCACGAACTCATCGACGTCTTTGGTCGATACCGCGAGAGGAATAGAATCAATCCCTGCAAAACGTTTAAACAAACAGCTTTTGCCCTCCATCACCGGAAGCGAAGCCGCCGGCCCGATGTCGCCGAGCCCAAGTACGGCGGAGCCGTCTGTTATCACCGCTACGAGGTTGTTTTTTATAGTGACGTTCCACAGCTCGTCCTCGTCCCGAGCTATGGCTCGGCACGGCTCCGCCACCCCTGGCGTATAAACAAGGGAAAGATCCTCCATGCTTTCGATCTGCTTACGGCATTCAATACGAAGCTTGCCTTTTAAATCCTTGTGCATTTCAAGCGAACGTTCGAAAATATCTTCCTTCATAATTCTACCTCCGAGTCCTGCAACTGCAACAGTTTATCTCTATTTGATATGAATTGCAAATTTTCAATCCGATCATATAATACAACCTACGATATTATAATAGAAAATTCAGCAAAGGATTGATTGCGCAATGGCTGACAAAGAAAGTTTATACGAAAAATGCGTAGAATTTCACGGGCATTCGTGCGGCGGGCTGCTTATCGGGTTTCGGGCCGCGCTGTACGCGATGGAATACTTCGGCCTCGAAAGACGCGCCGGGGACGAAGAGATTGTATGCGTCGCAGAAAACGACGCCTGCGGCGTAGACGCGATACAGGCGCTGCTCGGCTGCACCGCAGGCAAGGGAAATCTGATATTCCGGCTGCGCGGAAAACAGGCTTTCACCTTCTACGAAAGAAAAAGCGGCAAAGCTTTCCGCATCGTATTGAAGGAAACGGAGTTCGCCGACAAAGAAGCGAAAAAGGCGTTCATGCTGAACGCCCGCTCTGATGAGATATTCGACCTCGGCGAAGCCCCCTTCCCTCTTCCTGCGAAGGCGAAAATATACGCCTCACATCCCTGCGCCGCCTGCGGCGAAAAAACGGCGGAGCCGTGGCTGAGAGTGAAAGACAGCACGTTGCTCTGCATTGACTGCTGGGAAAGACAAAGTTAGAGAGACATGGCAAAAGAGCGGGCCCTTTGTTCAGGCCCGCTCTCGCAACATCGTACACAGTTATTAGCAGTGTTTCTTTATAAAATCTATACTCAGATCATACACTTTCTCTTTCCACGCGACGGAGCTGAATTGATGGTTGGCGCCCGGAATCACTTCAAGCTCCGCCTGAGGGCCGTACATATCCATATATAGCCCGGAGGCGTATACGGGGACCTTTTCATCTTCCTCTCCATGTATTATCAGAACGCTGCCGTCATACCCTCTGGCGTCTTCTACTATGTTTATTCCGCGCACCTCGGAGATGAACTCTCCCGAAAGCTTCAGACCGCCGACGTCGTAAAACTCCTCGTAGCGTCCCGGGACGGCGTGCACCCTGCTGCTGATGTCGTAATACACATAGTTGCCGGGAGCCCAAAGAACTATCGCTTTGGGGCGCAGGCCGGGCGCGATGTTGGAGGCTATCGCCCCGCCGAGGCTGTGGCCGACTAAAAACAGCTTTGAGGGGTCGCACCATTCCTGCTCTCTCGTCCACTCGTAAATAGCTCGGGCCTGCTGCTTTTCGCCGGTATAGCGCATCTCGGAAAAATCCCCGTCGCTCTCCCCGCATCCGTAAAAATCAAATTTAACGCATGCGATCCCGGCTTTTTCGCAGCGCCTGGCGAACAGCTCGTGAAGGCGCATCAAGCCTATTCGGTCTACGCTGAAACCATGGAAAAAACAGACCGCAGGAAAACGCCCGCCATCGTCCGGTATTCTGGCGTCTCCCCTGATGAGTTTATCGCCGACGAGAAGCTCTAAATTTTTGAACATTTGTCTTACCTCTTATATACTTGATACATATCCCAGAAGCTTAGGGAGGCAAAGCGTAATGTCGGGGAATATGACCAGCACCGCCAACAGCGCGTAAAGCACTATGATCATCGGGAACGTGTCTTTGAATATTTCTTCGAACGTTGTGTTTGACACCCTCTGGGCCACGAACAAATTCCCGCCCATCGGAGGGGTTATCATGCCTATGCAGAGGTTTATGACCATTATTATCCCGAAATGCAGCGGATCGTAGCCTATCGCGGAAGCTATCGGGGCGAATATCGGCGCGAAGAGCACGATGGAAGAGATAGTGTCTAGGAACATACCTATAATCAGCAGGGCGATGTTCAGCATCAGCATTATGACCGCGCTTGATGACGTGATGGACAGCATCCACTCAGTGATATGAGTCGGGACGCTGTTTATGGTGAGTATCCTGCCGAGGGTATTCGCCGCTCCGAAAAGTATCATGATCGTGGCGGATGTTATCGTAGCTTCGAACATAGCGTTGCAGAAACGTTCCCATGTGAGCTGGCGGTAGACGAACACGGCGACGATCAGCGAGTAGACGACGCCTATAACGGCGGACTCCGTAGGTGTAAAAACGCCGGAATATATGCCGCCGAGCACTATCAGCGGCATGAGGATAGCCGGGATAGCTTCCTTAAACACACGCGCCCTTTCCGCTGACGTCTTTGCTTTAGATTCTTTGCCTTTATAGCCGCGCTTCTTACTCTCGAAATAATTGTATATCATGAGCACGACTCCCATAAGTATCCCGGGAATGATGCCTCCGATAAACATATAGCTGACCGACACTCCAATAGTCACTCCGTACATTATCATCGGGATGGACGGAGGAATGACGGGACCTATCGTACTTCCAGCGGCGATCAGCGCTCCGGCGTATCCCTTGGAATATCCCTGGGCCGTCATAGCCCCTATCATGATGCTGCCTATCGCTGCGGCTGTCGCAGGACCGGAGCCGGAAATCGCTGCAAAAAACATCGAGGCGAGTATAGCCGCCATACCGAGTCCGCCCGGCATCGCTCCTGTAAGAAGTTCAGCTACGTTTACAAGCTTTTTGGCTATGCCGCCGTACTCCATGAGACTTCCTACCAGCATGAAAAACGGCACCGCAAGCAGTGAGAAAGAATCTATGCTCGTCACCGTAGACTGCGCCAACATCTGCACCATATTTGCGCCGCCGCTGAAAAGTGAAAAAGCGAAGACACAGCTTATACCCAAGCTAACAGCTATAGGCACTGTCAGCATAAGGCACGCGAACAGCACGCCTATCATCATACCGGTCATTTATTCAGCTCCCTCCTTTTCCATATGGTTACCGGACTTCACCGCGACTACACGCCTCTGGATAATACGCAGCGACATTCCGGCCATGCCGAGAACGCCTGCAAGATACATAGTCCATTTCGGTATAAGCGGAAGCGCCGATAAAACCTGCCCCTGCGCCTTAACCAAGCTCATGACCTGAAATATTTCATAGGACATATAAAAGCCGTAGCATATCGCAACTATGTCGCCCAGCAGATATATCTTCTGGAAGGTCTGCGGGCTTTTCTTCAGCGCGAGAGCTATCGCCGTGACCCTCATATGCACGTCTATCCTTCCGCACCAGCTTATTCCGGCGAAGGAGCTCCATACAAGCAGAAAACGCGCGAGCTGTTCTCCCCATGAAAGCGTATAGTTGAATACAAATCTTGTAACGATATTGAACGATATTATCACAGTCATTACTATGAGCATCGCAACGATAAGATATTTTTCTATCAGATTATAAAACGGTTCTTTTCTCGCCGTTCCGTCCATCGTTCTTCTTTCCTCCATTCACCGATACTAAGGCGCAGAAACGGCGGGCCGTGGATAAACACACGCCTATACACAAACCCGCCGTATTTTTACGGTGTGTCCGCGCCAGCCGGCGCGGACACGAATACCCGCCGATGCCTATTTATATTTTTTATTGACTTCTTCTACCTGCTTGATCAGATCTTCGCCTATCTGCGGCCCATACTTGTCATAGACCGGCTTCGCGGCGTTTTTAAAAGCGGCGCGCTCTTCAGGGGTCAGCGTAATGATCACGTTCTTGCCGTTGCTTCCTATCTTCGCTTCAAGCTCCGCTTCGTTTTCCGCGGACAGCTTCCGCTCAAACTTCAGCATGTCGTTGACGCATCCCTGTATGAGCTCCTGGTCTGCCTTCGAGAGCTTGTCCCACCAGACCTTGGAGGCGAGCAGCGGACTCGTGTCGTATATGTGCCCTGTCTTGATTATGTACTTCTGCACTTCATACAGCCTGTTGCCGTCGATGTTGGCAAAAGGGTTTTCTTCGGCGTCCATCGTTTTATTTTGGAGGGCTGTGTAAAGCTCCGAGAAAGCCATAGGCACCGCGGACGCGCCGAGCGCATTGAAGTGGTCTATGTGCATTTGGTTCTCCATCACTCGGATTTTCTGCCCTTGCATATCTTCAGGCTTTCTGACTTCAGTATTCGACGTTACGTGACGCCACCCGGTAGCCAGCCACGCGAGCCCTTTGAAGCCGGACGGCTCGAGCTGAGAGAATATTTTCTGACCGACCGGGCCGTCGAGAACCTCTTCCGCGGCCGCGTCCGACTCAAACAGGTACGGAAGATCCAAAAGCTTCGTAGAATCCGTAAACGCACCAAGGAAAGCAACTGAGGATATAGCCATCTCTAGCGTTCCCATCTGGAGCTGTTCCAGCAGCTCCGTGTTGTTGCCAAGCGCAGAAGCAGGGAACACCTGCACCGTGATCCTTCCGTCCGTCTTCTTGCTCAAATCTTCTCCAAGTTTGTTAGATGCGACGTCGATAGGCACCCCAGCCTGACTGACGTGCGCTATCTTGATCACCACTTTTTCACCCTTGGTCGGGTCCGCATCCTCCGCGGCCCAGGCAGCCGGCATAAACGCCGCTATCGCAGCCATAAGAACCAACAGACAAACACTCAATTTTTTCATGATATTGTACCCCTCCTGTAATCTTTTGATAGATGCCTGTCTTAGCGTAATGTTACCATCGCATAAAAAAACATATCAAGATTCAGCAGCGATAAAAAACTCGATAAATAATTGTATTTAATGCACAATAAGGCATCTGAAAAGTCAAACACGCGCCGTCCTGGCGCTGTCGTAAAACGATAAATGCTGATATAATCAGCCGTGAGCTGCGGTCTGTCTGACTTAAGCCTCGTGATTCGGCGCCATGTGCGGTGCATGAATTTTATAGCAAGGCATTGTATTTAAAGCATATTTTATTTAAGAGATTCCGCACCGCGAAACATGGGAGAAAACAACCGTGAAATTACCTGAAAACATTATGTACGAATTAGTGGAAAATATACGCTCTGTCTGCGGGGTACGCGCTTTTATCGCGGACCTGAGTTTCAAAATCCTTGTACCCAGGCACGACGCGGAGAGTGAAGGCATACAGAGGGAGCTCGACCGATACTCCGCGCCGGACGCTGCGAACATCGCCGCCCTCCCGCGCGGCGACCTGACCGTTTACAAATATGTCTTTGACGGCAGCCCTCTCTGCATATTCATAATAAAAAATGCCAACGCCCGCTTTATCATCAGCTATATGAAGACCTTGGCCGACATTTTGCTCAGAGGCAGCAAAAGGCAGGCTTACGATAATTCGGTGAATACGCGGGACATACTGATAAACCAGATATCCGGCACAAACGCGGAGAGCCGGGAGTTTTCGGCACTAATAGAGGATTTTGGGTATTCCCGTGTCTGTAGAAGATGCGCCGTGCTGTTTGAGATAACCAGGCTGCGCAGCGGCGACGAAAATAATTTTGACTTCTCACCTCCGCCGTTTGAATCGCTAATAAACGAATCGCCGCACAGCTTATCGGGCGAAGACATATACGGCTTCCTCACTTCAAAACGATATATGGTCTATAAAGACGTATCCTCTATCAAAGAAAATGAAATGACGGAGTACATTCAAGACTACGCACGCATCATACTGAGGGCGATGGCCGATGTCGCGGGCTACGAATGCAGAGTCGGGATAGGCAGCGTCTATCATAATATATTCGACCTGCGAAACAGCTATCTGGAAGCTTCGTTCCTGCTCTCAAACTTCGAATATCTCAATAACGCCGCCGGCAATAGGGTACTGCACATAGACGGCTTCATATTTGAATACCTTTCCGAGGTCGCCGGTCTTGATAATTGGCGGACGCGCTTCCGCTCCATCGATGAGGCGCTCCCGGACGGCAGCGGCATGCTCCGCGCGGCGATAGAATTATCCAGAAATGGGATCAACACGACCAGGGCGGCGGAGAAATGCGGCGTCCACCGTAACACTATGATACAAAGATTTACAAGGCTCAAGGCGGCCGCGGGGATTGATCCGGCCAACAGCGACCGGGACAGGATGCTGCTGAGGGCTTTCGCGCTCAACCGCAACAAAAAGGTCACGCTGAGTGTCGGAATAGTGATACAGCCAAATTCCATACTCCACCTGGGAATGCAGAAACTCGCGGAAATCATAGAGCGCGAGTCAAACGGAAGCATAGACATGGACATACATACTCTTTCCGTCTCGGGCAACAACGCGATGCTGTTTGAGACGGCGCGCATGGGGACTCTCGACATGGTCGTCGCCGCGACAGGAGTGATGAACAAGTTCACGGACGGGCTCACGGCTCTGATCGATTTTCCATTTCTCTTCGAAACAAATGAAGAGGCGATGTATGTCCTCAACTCGGCCTTTTTGAGCGGGATAGAAGATCCGCTGAAAGATACCGGCATCAAATGCCTCAACATATGGTCGATGGGGTGGAGGTACATCACATCCAGAACGCCTATACGCCTTCCGTCGGACATTGTTGGGCAAAAGATCCGCATAATGTCTACGGAATCTATATACGAATATTTTAAATCCATAGGAGCTGTCCCGATCCATATCCCTTACGGCAAGGTCAGAGAAGCCCTGCGCGCCGGGATCATCGACTGCGAGGAAAATCCGTACCATAACATCTTAGGAATGAGGTTTTACGAGGAGCAGCGCTATATAACACGCCTCAAATATTACCTCGACACGGAGGGACTGTATATGTGCCAGAAAACCTGGGACTGCCTTTCGCAGACAAACAGAGAGCTTTTGAAGAGAGCGGCTAAGGAAGCGACGGAATGGATATTCCGGGAGCAGCACTATGTCATCAACCAGCAGGCAAAGAGCGCGCTGGTTTCGGAGCATCAGATGGAGATACTGGAAATTTCCGGCGAGCAGAAGGATATGTGGAAAAAATACGCGGATTTTCTATACGCCTCGTATCCTCACCGCTCGTTCCTGCAAAAAATCATGGAGGTCCGCAATGACTTTAGACACTGACGCCGTCATAGAAAACCTTATCCACGACCTGAAGAACGCATTTCCGTACGCCCATATCGGCGCAGTATCGCCAGGCGGCAAAATAATATGGGATTCAGACGCAGCGCCCTTTTCACAGAGCAATAAAGAAGCCTTCCCCAATAAATATAAAAGCATAACCACAGTGGCGGATGAAAACGGCTCGGCTTTTTACAAAATTTCCCTCCCTCTGCGTTCGTTACGTATAAATATCTATATTCCGGTAAATATCCCTTGCGACGTCCTAACGGCAGGTAAAATGGCGGAATCTATAATCGGGTATTCAAACGCGGTTTCTATGGAGAACGAGCTATACTCTAGGCAGCGCAACGTCAATATGCTGCTGGAGCGTATACTGCACGCGGACAGGAACGATACTGACGTATATACCTCGCTGCTGGCGGCTGACCTGGGGTTTGACATGTCTGTGAAACGTGTGATGTACGTCATCCGCTTTTTAGATACTGACGCTGAGCAAACTAAAAATAAACAAATGTTTTCATTGTCGGTAAACAATATCCAAGCCGCTGTTTCATCCATAAGCAGCCAGGACATCGCAGGCTCTTTCAGAGAAAACGAGATCGTAATATGCCACGCGAACGCTGGGCAAAAATCCGAACGCGATTTTATAAATATACTGAAGGACAATATCCCGAGTGGTGCCAATTATTTTATAGACATAGGGCCGGAGTGCGATTCGATCTCCGATTATCCGGGCTACTTTCCATTCGTATCGGAATCCTTGGAATTCGCCGAGAGATACGTAAAGGAGGGGAGAAATGTTTTTCTTGCGACAGACTTCCTTGCTGAGCACATAGCGAATAATGTTCCCAAACAGAAGCTGGAGCATTTTTTCAAGAGAGAGCTGGATTATGCGGCAAAGACTCCGTGGTTCTGCGAGACGCTTGGCGCTCTGACGGAAAATAACATGGAAATGAACGCGGCGGCCAGTTCTATTTTCATACATCGCAACACGATGGTGTTCAGAGTGAATCAAATCCGCAAGAAGCTGGGACTCGACCCTATAAACAAAGACAGCGACAGATTCCGATTGATCGTTTTCTATAGATGGCACGAGAACACATAGTTCTTCGGATAAAGCAAAGCGTATGCACTTACACATGTAATTCGCGCCTGGAGAAAAGCCGGGCGCGAATTACATGTCAATAAAAAAATTGGAATCTGTAGTTCTACATCCCCATATAAGCCTTACGCACTTCGTCGGAGTTTAGCAGCTCTTCGGCCGTGCCTTCATGCACTACGCGCCCCGTTTGGATTACGTAGCCACGGTCCGCTATTTCGAGAGCTTCCTGCACCATTTGTTCTACCAGCAGGACTGTGACCCCGCGCTTGCGAATTTCGCCTACGGTTTCAAGCACGCGCTCGACAAGGCTCGGCTGGAGGCCCAGCGAAAGCTCGTCCAGCAGTATGAGCTTCGGGCGCGACATGAGGCCGCGCGCGATGGCGCACATCTGCTGCTCGCCGCCGCTCATCGTCTCGGCGGTCTGGCCGGAGCGGTCTTTGAGTATCGGGAAAAGCTCGTACATTTCTTCGATGCGCTGCGCCACAACGTTCTTGTCCGTCACGCTGAATGCGCCGAGCTCCAGATTTTCGCGCACGGTCAATTTGGAAAAGAGCCTGCGTCCTTCCGGGACATAGCTTATACCGTGCTTTATTATCTCGAACGCCGGTTTTTTTGAGATGTCTTCGCCGCAGAACGAGACGCTTCCGGATTCCGGGTGCATGAGTCCGGCTATCGTGCGCATCGTCGTCGATTTTCCCGCGCCGTTTGCGCCGAGTATAGCGACGATCTCTCCTTCTTCGACATGAAGCGATATTCCGTGAAGAACCGGAACATGGTCGTAAGAGCAGAATATGTTGTTTACTTCGAGCATCCGCGCCATTACTGCTTCCCCTCCCCGTGCAGGCGTTTACTGAACTTCTCTCCGAAGTACGCCGTTATAACCACCGGGTCGTGTACGATTTCGGCGGGCTTGCCTTCGGCTATTTTTTTCCCGCTGGCAAGGACGACTATTTTATCCGCGATGGGCATTATCGCTTCCATGATATGCTCGACCATCAGTATGGTTACTCCCTGCTCCCTAAGTCGGACGATGACGTTGACCATCTCTTTGACCTCTGTGGAAGTCAGTCCGGCGACGGCCTCGTCGAGCAGCAGCAGCTTCGGTTCAGTCGCGAGGGCGCGGGCCACCTCAAGCCTCTTTTTGTTTCCTATGGTCAGCCCGCCCGCCAGTTTATTTCTGTGCTCAGAGAGAAAACAAAGCTCCATGCAGCGCTCCGCCACCTCGCTCGCCTTCGCGGTGTCGCTAGTGCGCATGTACGCTCCGACGAGGATATTTTCAAAGACGGACATCTCTTTGAGGGGCCTCACGACCTGGAAGGTGCGCGCTAGGCCGAGCCTGGCCATTTTGTACGCCGGAAGGTCGGTGACGTCTTCCCCGTCGAAGAAAATTTTACCGCCAGTAGGCTTGTACAGCCCCGCAACGCAGTTGAAGAGAGTCGTCTTGCCCGCGCCGTTCGGCCCTATCAGTCCGACGATGCTGCCCTTTTCCACATCGAAAGAGACGTCGCTGTTTGCGAGCAACGATCCGAATTTCATCGTAAGGTTTCTGACCTCAAGAAGCGCCATCAGCGATCCCCTCCTCTTTCAGCAGAATCCTGCGTTTTGCCGAGCTTCCTCGAGATGTAGCCTAGAAGCCCCATTATGCCGCGCGGCTCTTTGACCATAACTATTATGATGATGAGCCCGAAGATTATGAGGTCCACACCCGGGCCGAGGTGAGAGAGGTAGGCCCTCGTATATTCCTGGAGCGGTATCAGTACGAGCGCGCCGAGGAACGGCCCCCAGAAGGTTCCGAGTCCGCCGAGTATCGTAATGAGCACGAATTTCATCGACATGTCGAGCGACATGACCATCGGCGGATCGACGCGATAGTTGTATTGAGCGAAGAAAGCGCCGCAGAGAGCCGCGAGCGCGGCGGACGTCGCCATCGCGCCGAGCTTGACGACGGTGCTGTTGACGCCGAGCGATTCTGCCGTCTCCTGTCCTTCGCGGACGGCAAGCAGATAGTATCCCATGCGGTTTTTCTCAATATGGCGGACGATGCCGAATACGAGCAGGAATATAGCGAGAGCTCCGATGTAGTATCCCGTCTTGGTGCTCGACCACGAGAAGTTCAGCCAGCCGTCGGGGAGTATCGGATAGTCAAGGCCGAGCGCTCCGCCTACGGCGTCCCATATCATGAAGAGCCTGTTGAATATCTCGACTATAGCGAAGGTCGCTATGGCGAAGTAATGCCCTTTGAGCCGGAAGCACGGATAACTGATTATTATAGAAACGGCCGCGGCTGCCAGCATTCCGAGAGGCGCGCCGAACCACGGCAGCGAGCCGAATTTGACGACGGCGAGCCCGGCTCCGTAAGCTCCGATGCCGAAGAATACGGAGTGTCCGAACGAGACCTGTCCGCCGTAGCCGCTTATGATGTTCCACGACTGCGCCATGGAGGCGTACAGCAGAACCATAGTCGCTACGTGTCCGAAGAACGACCCGCCTATGACGCCGGGTATGCACGGCAGCGCGACGGCTATAATTATAAACGCGTACCAGAGCTTGTCTTTTTTCGTCATACTCATAGCCGTCACCACCCGAAGAGGCCCTTGGGCCGTACAAGTATAACTATCAGATATATGGCGAACACTGCGACGTATTTGACGACCGCGGCGATGTAGAATCCGGAGAAAGACTCTACAAGGCCGATGAGCAGGGCGGCGGCCAGGGCCCCCGGGATGCTGCCGAAGCCGCCGAGCGCGACGACGACGAACGCGATGAGGCTGAAGAGTGCGCCGACCTCCGGATGGACGGCGAGGTATGTGGTCATAAGCCCGCCCGCGACGCCGACACAGGCTCCGCCGATGCCGAATACGAGCAGGTAGATTTTTTCAGTGTCTATGCCCATCAGCTCAGCCGCTTCCTTGTCCATCGCGGTGGCCTGTATAGCCCAGCCGAGGCGCGTTTTCTTGATGAGCCAGTAGAGCGCGGCGAGTATCACGAGCGCGAATATCCCGGTGACGAGCTGCGGTACTGATACTATGGCGCCTCCGATTTCAAACGTCTTGCCGTCAAGCATCGTGCCCGAGAGGAGACGGAAATTCGGGGAGAAGCGGTTCATGCAGAAATTCTTCAAAAGCATCGAAAGGCCGAACGTAGCGAGCAGCGGAGCCATAGCCGCTTTGCCGAGGCTGTGCTTTATGACGAATTTATACGTCAGGGCTCCCATGACGAACAGGAATATGCCGGATGCGATCCAAGTGAACAGCGGGTCGAGCCCGAGGATGAATCCGAGCCAGTAGCAGACGTACATCGCCACCATGAGGAATTCGCCGTGGGCGAAGTTGATTACGTCCATGACGCCCCATATCATGCTGAGTCCGGCGGCGACGAGAGCGTAAAGGAGACCGCTCAATATACCATCTATAAGGACCTGCAGAAAACTGCTCATGCAAAGACCTCCTTACTGCTTCTAAAAAGGGCGGGGCATCGGGAATGCCCCGCCCGCTTCATGTGTTTTTGTTTTTCGATAGATGATTGTGTTTGGACGGCTTTATCTCTTGTCCCACGGGGTCATCGGGAACGTGGGCTCGGCATCTTTGTACTTAAGCGGGAATACGGTGTTGTACTTCTGGCTCTCAAGCTGCGTTATGACGGAGAGGGCCTTTATATTCTGGCCGTCCTCGCCGAATTTGACGGAGCCGGAGAGCGACATCACCGACGGGAACTCTTCGGTCTTTAGAACCTGGAGGACTTTTTCGGTATCGGGGCCGCCGGCCTTCTCTATCGCCTGCGCGAGGACCATGAGCATGACGGCTTCCTGGATGGAGTCGCTGTCGAACGGCTGGTTGGATCTCGGCGTGTAGTACTTGTCCTGGATCTTTATGGCTTCAGGCATGAATTTCGCGGCGAGTTCCGGCGAGTAGCCCATGCCGCCCATGAAGAAGTTGCCGTCGTCAGCAAGCTCCTTCTGCACCGCCGGGTTCTGGTAGCCCGTGCAGTAGTTGAGGGCGATCTTCGGCAGCCAGTTGAGCTGCTTCATCGTGCGGACCCAGAGCGAATAGTCGCCGCCGAGAGCCGCGCCGAACACCGCGTCGGGGTTGGCGGCCTTAAGCTTCTGGACTTCGCTGTTGAGGTTCGTGGCGCCGTTGTTGAACGGTACATCCGCAACGACTTCGAGGTTGATCTTCGCGGCGGCCTTTTTCGCTTCCGCGGCGGCATGCTTGCCGAACTCGGTGTTCTCATAGATGAGGCCCATCGTCTTTATGCCGGCGTTCTTTTCTTTGTTGAGATAGTCGATGTAGTCTACGAACTCTACCGACTCTATGGCGTCGGTCGGAGCGTGGCGGAAGAAATATTTGTAGCCGCGCTCTGTGAGTTCAGCGGAGCTCGAGCATCCGCAGAGGAATATTTTCTTCGCGCGTTCGGCGACGGCGCTCGCGGGCTTCGTAGCGGCGCTGTTGTAGCATCCGATTATCGCGAAAACTTTTTCCTGGTTATAAAGACGCTCGGCCTCCGACTTGGCGACGTCGGGCTTGCCCTGGTGGTCGGCCTGGACTATCTTGATGACGTACTTTCCGCCGAGAAGTCCTTCGCCCGCGGCAAGAGGCGCGTTGATTTCGGGGTTGGCTTCGTTGATGAAGTCAGCCGCGGCAAGGACGGAGTTGATACAGTTCTGCCCGGAGACGGCGGCGGGACCGGTCAGCGGGAACAGGGCGCCTATCTTGATCTCTTCGGCTGCGAAAGCCGAAGTGGCTAAAAAGGCGGCACAAAAAACGGACATAGCAACAGTTACAGCACGCTTCTTCATGAACACTTTACCTCCTTACAATATGAGCGAAGAAATAAAAATTTTGCTCTGGCTAATATTATACTATTTTATTTATTATCGTCAATTTCCGGTTATGCGTATTTCCTAACCTTAAATTATTGACTTTTACCGATTCAAACGCTATATTATGAGCAACTTGGTGGACAATTCCACTTAACAAATATCAAATAAACATCTCAAGGAGGATGTCGTCATATGATTTTCCATGCAGAGGCCATAATCACTCCGCGTGAGGGAGTCCTCGACACACAGGGCAAAGCCGTTGAAAAAACGCTTACGCATCTCGGCTATAAGGGGCTTGAAGAAGTCCGTGTCGGACGCATCGTGACGATGCGCATCGACGCCGAAAGCGGCGACGCGGCGGCGGAGGCCGTGAAGAATATGTGCCAGGATCTGCTGGCCAACGACCTTATAGAGACCTATAAGATATCGGTGCGGGAAGCTTAAGATGAAGACAGCCGTCGTCGTTTTTCCAGGGAGCAACTGCGACCGCGACGTTCAGCGCGCAGTCTCCGAGACCTTAAAGACATCGGTCGAGATGGTCTGGCACGAGGAGACTAAGTTCGCCTCTGAACCAGACCTCGTCATCCTTCCAGGCGGCTTCTCCTACGGCGACTATCTGCGCTCAGGCGCGATGGCCGCGCGCTCGCCCATAATCGCGGCGGTAAAGGAGCACGCCGCGGCCGGCAAGCTCCTGCTCGGCATATGCAACGGTTTCCAGGTGCTTACGGAGACGAAGCTGCTTCCTGGAGCCCTCCTTACCAACACGACCACCACATTTATATGTAAGAGATCATACATCCGAGTGGAACAAACGGATAACTTTTTCACATACGGGCTCAAAAAGGGAGAAGTCGTACAGTATCCCATAGCCCACCACGAAGGACTGTATTTCCTGCCGCCCGCCGAACTCGAAGAACTTGAGAAGGCGGGCCGCGTCGTTTTCCGCTACGCCGACCCAAATACCGGGGAGGCCGGCGCTCAGTACGCGCCCAACGGCTCGCTGAACGGCATAGCGGGAATATGCAACGAAAAAGGCAACATCCTCGGCCTTATGCCGCACCCCGAGCGCGCCACGGTTTCGCATCTGAACGGCGGCACGGACGGCGCGGCGTTCTGGCTTTCTATCGCGCGCGGTTTCGCAGAAAGGAGCGCTTGCTGATGGGTTTCCGCGAAGTCGGGCTTTCTGAGTCCGAATATAAGAGAATACAGGAGCTGCTCGGGCGCGAGCCGAACGACCTCGAACTCGAGCTCATCGGCGTAATGTGGTCCGAGCACTGCAGCTATAAATCCACCCGCCCGCTGCTGCGCACCTTCCCGTCCAAGGGCAAGTACGTGCTTCAGGGACAGGGCGAGAACGCAGGCGTCGTAGACATGGGCGAGGGCTGGGGCTTCGCCTTCAAGGTCGAGAGCCACAACCATCCTTCGGCTGTAGCGCCGTTCCAAGGCGCGGCGACTGGGGTCGGCGGCATCATCCGCGACATCATCGCGATGGGCGCGCGCCCGTCCGTGTCGATGGACGGACTTTTCTTCGGCGACGCTTCGCTGCGCAAGACGCAGAACCTCGCCAAGGGCATCGTCGAAGGCATAGGCTCTTACGGCAACTCGGTCGGCGTCCCCGTCGTCGGCGGCAAGACCTTCTATTCGCCGTGCTACAACGACAACCCGCTCGTAAACGCTTTCAGCGCCGGCTTCGTCCGCCTCGACAAGATGGCGAGCTCGCAGACCGCAAAGCCGGGAGACTACGCGGTGCTGCTCGGCTCGAAGACCGGACGCGACGGCATAGCGGGCGCCTCTTTCGCGTCGCGCGAGCTCGACGAGGACGCGCGCGCGAGCAAGCCGCAGATTCAGATAGGCGACCCGTTTGAGGAAAAACTGCTGATAGAGTGCTGCATGGACCTGCTCGACAAGAACCTTATCGCGTCGATGCAGGACATGGGCGCGGCTGGAATTCTCTCGTCGTCGAGCGAGATAGCCCACAAGAGCGGCTGCGGCATAAACATCCAGGTCGAGAAAATCCCGCTCCGCGAGGCCGATATGCAGCCGTGGGAGATATTCCTTTCAGAGTCGCAGGAGCGTATGCTCCTTATCGTCGAAGAAGAAAAGCTCGCGCCGGTTTTCGACATGGCTAAACATTACGGACTAGACTGCGCGATAGTCGGCGAGATGACTGACACCAGACGCTACCGCGTCTACAAGAACGGCGCGCTCGAAGCCGACCTTCCTACCTCCATACTCGGCGACACGCCGGAGATACACTGGCCCTCCGAAGAACCCAGGGATCTGCCGGAGCGTCAGGCGCTCGACCTTTCGACGCTGAAATGCGGCGACGCCGGCGAAGAGCTGCTCGCGATGCTCTCCTGCCCGAACGGACGCAGGAAGAACGCTATTTGGGAACAGTACGACTCTATGGTGCAGCTCCACACGATAGCCGGCCCGGGAGAACCGGCGGCGATAGTCGAGGTCCCGCAGACGGAGCGCGCCTGCGTGCTCACGATGGAGGCCGAGCCTTACAAGTGCTGGACCGATCCTTACACCGGAGCCGCCGAGGCGATGGCGCTCTCGCTGCGCGGGATATGGCTCACCGGGGCCGACGCGCTCGGCATGACGAACTGCCTTAATTTCGCCTCGCCGGAGTTCCCCGAGAAATTCTACGAACTCAAGGAATGCCTGCGCGGTCTCGCCGACACATGCCGCGCTCTCGACTGCCCCGTCGTTTCCGGCAACGTCAGCCTTTACAACGAAACGGCGAACGACAGGATATATCCGACGCCGCTCGTCGTGACGGCCGGCCTCGCGGTGGAACGCGACAAGACGGTACGCGCCGGAAAAACCGAGCCCGGAGACCTCCTCTACCTCGTCGGGCCGAAGGAAGGCTCGCTCGGAGCGACGCGCTATCAGGAGGCCAAGAACGGCAGGCCGCTCGGCAAGACTGTGGCGCCCGACTGCGAAGCAGAGAAGAAATTCCGCGACGCGGCGCTCGCAACGGCTCACGGCCAGCTTGCGAAGTCGGGCCGCGTAGTCGCCGGAGGCGGGCTCGCAACTACGCTCGCCAACGAAGCGATAGCTTCGGGAACGGGCATGAAGCTTGCGCTCGCCCCGGAAACATCGCTCGAGGCGCTGCTCTTCTCCGAGGGCGGCCCGCGCGCGGTATACTCCGTAGCGCCCGAGAATGCCGCTGCGTTTGAGAAGACATGGGAAAGCCTCGGCTGCGCCAAGATAGGCGAAGCCGGCGGTGATTCCTTCGAATGGCAGGGAATAATGAACCTGCCGCTCGCGAAGCTGACCGCGGCGTTCACGGGGGAAAATTAAAGTATGTGCGGAGTTTTCGGGGCTTACAGCACGAAAGGGAGCCCCGTACTTGAAGACATATATCTCGGCCTCTGCGCGCTCCAACACAGGGGCCAGCTCTCCGCCGGCGTCGCGTGGACAGATGACGGAACGGTACGCATCAAAAAAGGACTCGGCCTCGTCCACGAGGCCCTGTCGCAGAACGAGCTCGCGAAAATAGACGCTCACGCCGCGATAGGCCACGTCCGCTACGCGACGGCGGGCGGGACGCGCCCCGAGAACTGTCAGCCGCTCGGCGCGGACTACGCGCAGGGCCCGATAGCTATCGCGCACAACGGCAACTTGACAAACGCGCGCGCACTCGCGGCTTACCTCGCCTACAAGGGCGCAATATTCCAGACCACCTGCGACTCTGAGACGATACTGCAGCTCATCGCGCATCAGCCGGGCGCGGTGCCTCTTGAAGCGCTGGAGACTGCACTCTCGAAAGTTGAGGGAGCTTACAGCCTCGTCGTCCTCCTGAACGACTGCCTTATCGCGGCGCGCGACCCGTGGGGCTTCCGTCCGCTCGCAATCGGCAGGCGCGGCGAAGACTATTTCGTTTCTTCAGAGTCCTGCGCTTTCGACATAATCGGCGCGGAGATGGTGCGCGACGTCGAACCGGGCGAGATACTGGTGATAGACAAGCGCGGCATAATTTCGCGCAAACGGCCTCCGAAGCCGCGCCATTACAGATGCGCTTTCGAATACGTATATTTCGCGCGTCCCGACAGCGTCATAGACGGGCGCTCGGTATACAGGACGCGCAAGGAGCTCGGCGCAACGCTCGCGCGCTGCGGCGGCTGCCCGAAGAACGCCGTCGTCGCCGGGATGCCGGACAGCGGAACTCTAGCCGCCATAGGCCTCGCGGAAGAGGCGGGGGCGGATTTCGAGGCCGGCGTCGTGCGCAACCGCTACGTAGGCCGCACATTCATACAGCCGACACAGCGCGTGCGCGAGGCCGGCGTCAAGATAAAGCTCAATCCGCAGCCGGGGATATTCGACGGCAGGGAGGCGGTCATAGTAGACGACAGCCTCGTGCGCGGCACGACCGCGGGACGCATAGTTTCCATGATACGCGGCAGCGGCGCGGCAAAGGTCCACATGCGCATAGCTTCGCCGCCGGTGCGCTTCCCGTGCTATTACGGCATCGACACGCCGACCTCCGCCGAGCTGATGGCGGCGCAGATGTCAGTGCCGGAGCTTTGCCGCAAAATCGACGCGGACTCGCTGGAATATATAAGCTGCGACGAGCTTTGCCGCGCGATAGGTCTTCCGAAGGACGAGCTCTGCACGGCCTGCTTCGACGGCGATTATCTCGAGGAAGAAGAAAAGAACGATCTTCTTGGATTTTAATGCATCCGGGGCTGCGGTCCCGGAAATAATATTTTAACGGAGGAAATATAAATGAATCTCACGAAGAAAGATTTCATCTACGAAGGCAAGGCAAAGAGGCTTTACACGACCGAGGACCCGAAGTACGTCATAGTCGAGTACAAGGACAGCTTCACGGCCTTCAACGGGCAGAAGAAGGCGACCATGAGCGGCAAGGGCGTCCTCAACAACAAGATATCCTCAAAGCTTTTTAAGCTTCTCGCCGACAACGGAGTCGAGTCGCACTTCGTCGAGCAGATAGACGACACACACCAGCTCGTCAAGCGCGTTCAGATCGTACCGCTTGAGGTCATCGTCCGCAACATCACGACCGGCTCGCTCTGCAAGCGCCTCGGCGTGAAAGAAGGCATGGAGCTTCCGCGCCCGCTCTTCGAGATGTGCTACAAGGACGACGCCCTCGGCGACCCGTTCATCATCGAGGACCACGCGCTGCTCTTCGGCTGGGCCACAAAAGAAGAACTCGACAAGATTAAGGAGACCTCGCTCCGCGTCAACTCGATACTCAAGGACTACTTCGCGAAGCTCGGCGTCGTGCTTGTGGACTTCAAGCTCGAGTTCGGCAAGGACTGCGACGGCAACCTCATCCTCGCCGACGAGATATCGCCGGACACCTGCCGCTTCTGGGACAAGTCGACCGGCGACCACCTCGACAAAGACCGCTTCCGCAAGGACCTCGGCAACGTGCTCGGCGCTTACGAGGAGATATGGAGAAGGATATCCGCGTAAGATAATATGAGCGGTATTTTCGGCGCTTACAGCGTCAAGAACAAAACGGTACTCGAAGAGATCTATCTCGGCCTATACGCGCTTCAGCACCGCGGACAGGAGTCGGCGGGCATAGCTTGGGCGCGCGGCGGGCACGCGGCCTCGGCGCGCGGCTTCGGGCTTCTCCACAATGCGATAGACCAGCACAAACTCTCGCTTGAGGAGGCGAACTGCGCGATAGGCCACGTCCGCTACGTGCCGCTTGAAAGCCAGCAGCTCCACAACGTGCTGCCGGTCTGCGCGAACTACGCGCGCGGCCCGATAGCGATAGCCCATGACGGCCTCATTACCAACGTCGGCGAGCTGAAGTCGCAGCTCGAGGCGCGCGGCGCGATATTCCAGTCCGCGACGAACTCCGAAGCGATACTGCACATGGTAGCGCAGAAGTCGCACATGGAGCCGGTCGACGCCATCGTAGACGCTCTGAAGCGCCTCGAGGGCTCCTATGCGATAGCCGTCCTGCTCGAGGACGCGCTCGTCGCGGCGCGCGACCCCTACGGCTTCAAGCCGCTCGTTCTCGGCGAACGCGACGGAACGTACTACGCGGCCTCCGAATCATGCGCGCTCGACATCGTCGGAGCAAAGCTGCTGCGCGACGTAGAGCCCGGCGAGATAGTGATAATAGACAGACGCGGCATGAAAAGCCTGCGCGTCCGTCACGAACGCCCCTCACGCTGTATGCACTGCTCGTTCGAGTACGTCTACACGGCGCGCCCGGACAGCATAATCGACGGGCGCTCGGTCTACGAGGCGCGCAAGGAGATGGGCCGCCGTCTCGCGCTGAAGGCGCCGTGCGCGAACGCAGACCTCGTCGCCGGAATGCCGGACAGCGGCACGATAGCGGCGATAGGCTACGCGCAGGCTGCCGGAGCGCCGTTTGAGATGGCGGTCGTACGCAACCGCTACGTCGGGCGCACTTTCATACAGCCTACGCAGAAAGTGCGCGAGCTAGGCGTCAAGATAAAGCTTAACCCGATAGCGGAGCTTTTCAGAGACAGGCGCGCCGTCATAGTCGACGACTCGATAGTCCGCGGTACGACGGCGGAACGCATCGTAACGATGATAAGAAGCTGCGGCGCGGGCGAGGTGCATCTGCGCATAGCCTCGCCGCCCGTGCTCCACCCCTGCCGCTACGGCATCGACACGCGCAAGGAGGAGACCCTCGCAGCGGTGCGCATGACTCTCACGGAGCTCTGCCGCAAGGTCGGCGCGGACTCGCTCGATTATCTGACCGAGGAAGACCTCGTCGCCGCGATCGGTCTGCCGGAGGACCGTCTCTGCACGGCCTGCTTCAGCGGCAAATATCTCGAAAAATATTAAGGAGGAACTCTGTTGGGCAAGCTCAGCTACGAGAAATCAGGAGTAAGCATCTCAGGCGGCGACGCGTGGGTCGAGACGATAAAGTCCCTCCTCGCCAAGCATCCCAAGGATAAAAACTGCGTCGGCGGAGTCGGCGGCTTCGCCGGCCTTTACAGAATAGGCGGCGGCAAATGCCTCGCAGGCTGCACCGACGGCGTAGGCACGAAGCTCGAGCTCGCTAAGGCGACCGGCCTCTACCGCGGCCTCGGGCAGGACCTCGTCGCGATGAACGTCAACGACCTCGTCACGGTAGGCGCGCGCCCGCTGTTCTTCCTCGACTACGCCGCATGCGGCAGACTCGACGAAAAAATACTCGCCCCGATAGTCGACGGCGTGATAAGCGCCTGCGAGGAAAGCCTCTGCGCGCTGCTCGGCGGCGAAACGGCGGAGATGCCCGGCGTCTACGCACCGGACGGCTTCGACCTCGCCGGATTCGCGGTCGGCATAGTGGACGAAGACAAAATAATCGACGGCGGCGACATCCAGGAAGGAAACCTGCTCGTCGGCATTGAAAGCTCCGGCATACACAGCAACGGCTACAGCCTCGTGCGCAGCGCGCTCGGCAAAGACGGTTTGAACGTAGCTCTCGACTCCACGCCTGAAGGCTGGGACGAAACGGTAGCCGAAGCAGTCATGCGTCCGACGCGCCTCTACGTCAAGGCGGCGCTCGCCGCTATAGAGACGGGAGTCGTGCGCGGCATGGCCCACATCACTGGCGGCGGCATGTACGGCAACGTCATCCGCGTCATCCCGAAACACCTCGACATCAACGTCGACTTCTGCTCGTGGAAGCGCCCGAAGGTGTTCGACCTCGTGCAGAGCGCCGGAATCGACGAGGAAGAGATGCGCAAGGTATTCAACCTCGGCATCGGCTTCGTATTCATAATAGACCCGAAAGACCTGAAAACGCTCGAAGAAGCTCTAGAAAAGCTCGGCGAGCATCCGGCCGTCATCGGCGAGGTCATCAAATGCAGCGCGCCCCGCGAATAGCGATACTCATATCCGGCACGGGCACCAACATGCACGCCATCCTCAACGCTATAAGGGACGGCGAGCTGGAGGCCGTGCCGGCCTTCGTCGGCAGCGACAACTCGGCGGCGAAAGGGCTGAAGACGGCGGCGGAGCTCGGAGTGCCGACGCGCGTCTTCTCATACAAGAATTTAGGCAAAGCCGATGCGGAAGAGGCTATAGCCCTCGCAGTGGAAGAGGCCGGAGCGGACTGGATAGTCCTAGCCGGCTTCATGCGCATACTCTCGCCGGAGTTCGTGCGCCGCTTCGCGGGACGCATCATAAACATACATCCCGCGCTGCTGCCCCTCTTCCCCGGCGCGCACGGCATCCGCGACGCATGGGACGCCGGCGTGCCTGAGACCGGCGTGACAGTCCACATAGTGGACGAAGAAGTCGACCACGGCCCGATACTCGCCCAGGAAAAGGTCAGACGCGAGCCGGACGACACGATAGAAACGCTCGAGGCGAAGATACACGCCGTCGAGCACAAGCTTTATAAAAAAACGCTGAAAGAATTTTTTGAAAAGAATCCCGCAAACCCGAAATGGAGGCTTGGAATGTTGGAAACTAAAAAAGCGCTTATCTCAGTATGGGACAAGACCGGAGCGCTCGAACTCGCCAAAGGTCTCGCCGCCCACGGATACGAGATAGTATCAAGCTCCGGCACGGCGAAATATCTTGAAGAGGGCGGCGTCAAGGTCACAGAAGTCGTAGACCTCACCGGCGTACCCGCGATACTCGGCGGCAGGGTCAAAACGCTCCACCCGACGATAATGGGCGGCATACTCGCCAGACGCGGCCTCGCGCAGGACGACGAAGACCGTGCGAAATTCAACATCCCTCTCATCGACGTAGTCGTCTGCACGCTCTATCCGTTCGAACAAACCGCGAAAAGCGGAGCCGATCTCGACCAGCTCATAGAAAAAATAGACATAGGCGGTGTATCGCTCATCCGCGCGGCTGCGAAGAACTACTACCACGTGGCCGTAGTGACCGACATCGCGGACTACGCACGCGTGCTCGAAGAGCTTGAGCAGAAGCAGGAATTCACGCTCGAATTCAAACAGGAGCTCGCGCTCAAAGCATTCCGAGCAACATCCTCCTACGACGCGGTGATATACCGCGGCCTCTGCCGCGAGCTCGGCGTCGAAGAGAAAGTCTCAGACGACAAAATCATCCCGCTCCGTATGGAGCAGGAGCTCCGTTACGGCGAAAACCCGCACCAGAAGGCCGCGCTCTTCATGCCTCCGCTCGAACATCGCCCGTTCGAGCAGCTCTCCGGCAAAGAGCTCTCCTTCAACAACCTGCTCGACCTCGACACGCTGCTGCGCGGCTGCTCCGTGTTCCAGGACGTATGCGCCTGCACCATAGTCAAGCACACGACGCCGTGCGGCACGGCCTACGGCTCGACGCCGCTTGAAGCCTTCAGAAAGGCTCTCGCATGCGACCCGGTGTCGGCATTCGGCGGAATAATCGGCCTCACCCGCGCAGTGGACATGGAAACGGCTGAGGCGATAACGGAAACCTTCTTTGAAATCGTCGCAGCGCCCGGCTTCGAAGAGGGCGTCGCGGAATACTTCGCCGAAAAGAAACACAACCTCCGCGTCCTCAAGATACTCCCCGGCTACGCGCCGAAATTCCAGATTTCCGCCAACCGCTGCGGCTGGCTCATAGAAGAGGACAAGCTCCCAGCGCTTCCGAAAGAAACCGAAGGAACCTGGCACGGCACGCCGCGCCCAGAGCTCTGGGACGACATAGTATTCGCCTGGAAAACAGCCGCGATAACCAAGAGCAACGCGATAGTCCTCGTAAAGGACGGCGCGGCCGTCGGAATCGGAGGCGGCTTTACGAACCGCGTAGACGCGGCCGAATACGCGATAAAGATGGCGAAAGGCAAGGCCGAAGGCTCCGTCATGGCCTCAGACGCATTCTTCCCCTTCCCCGACTCGATAGAGCTCGCCGCGAAGGCCGGAGTCCGCGCCGTCATCGAACCGGGCGGATCAATACGCGACGAAGAAGTATTCAAAAAAGCCGAAGAACTCGGCCTCAGCCTGTTCGTCGGCGGCAGCCGCACCTTCCGCCATTAAAGGACATGGAGTGAAAGCTATGAAAGTCATGGTACTAGGCGGCGGCGGACGCGAACACGCCGTAGTGCACGCCTTCTCAAGATCGAAGATAACCACCGAACTCCACTGCTGCCCCGGCAACCCCGGAATAGCGAAGCTCGCGCTCTGCCACGCCGGCGACCCCTGCGACCCAAAAGCCATGAAAGATCTCTGCACGTGGCTCGGCATAGAACTGGTCTTCGTCGGCCCTGAAGCTCCGCTCGTCGCCGGCACCGCCGACGCGCTGCGCGAGGCCGGCATACTCGTCGTAGGCCCCGGAGCATCCGGCGCGCGCCTTGAAGGAAGCAAGGCATTCTCCAAAACATTCATGAAAAAACACGGCATACCGACCTCCGACTTCGACCTCTGCACCAACCTCGCCGAATGCGAAGCGGCGCTCAAAAAACGCAGCGCCCCCTACGTCGTAAAAGCTGACGGGCTCGCGGCCGGCAAAGGCGCCTTCCTGCCCGAAACCTATGACGAAGCCGTCGCTGTCTGCCGCATGATGCTCGAAGAGCAGAAACTCGGAACGGCTGGAAACATTATAGTCGTCGAGGACTACGTCGAAGGCATGGAAATGACAGTCCTCGCCCTCACAGACGGCAAAACCGTGCGCATCCTCCCCTCCAGCCAGGATCATAAACGCGCGCTCGACGGCGACAAAGGAAACAACACCGGCGGCATGGGAGCATACTCGCCAGTCCCGTGGGTAGACGACGTGTTCATGAAAAAAGTCACCGACGAAGTGCTCACGCCGACGCTGAAAGGGCTCGAAGCTGACGGAATACCGTTCTGCGGCGTCATCTACGCAGGCATAATGATAAAACCCGACGGATCCCTCTCCGTACTTGAATACAACGTGCGCCTAGGCGACCCGGAAACGCAGGTCGTCCTCCCCGCCTTCGGCGGAGACTTCGGCGAAGCGGCCCTGGCCTGCGCCAAAGGCGAGCTCTGCAAAGTCGAATGGCCCGGAGCCGTCCGCACCGCGCTCGGCGTCGTCATGGCCTCAGGCGGATACCCCGAAGCCTTTGAAAAAGGCTATGTAATAACCGGAACTGACGAAGACGTCCCCAACACATTCGTCTACCATGCCGGCACGAAGCTCGACGACAAAGGCCGCCTCGTTACAAACGGAGGCCGCGTGCTCACAGTAGTCGGACTCGCGGACGACCTGCCGACGGCGCGCGAACGCGCCTACGCCAGAATCGCCGGCATACATTTTGAAAAAGAACACCACAGAAACGACATCGGCGACAAATCGCTGAAAAGGGGGAAATAACATGGCATCTCCGAAAATCGGCATAATAATGGGGTCCGCCTCCGACATTCCAGTCGTCGAGAAAGGGACACCGGTCCTTGACGAACTCGGCATAGAATACGAAGTTGCGATAGCCTCCGCTCACCGCACTCCAGAGGACGTCGAAGGCTACGCGAAAAAAGCCCGCGCCCGCGGCATACAGGCTCTTATAGCCGTCGCCGGCCTCTCCGCCGCGCTTCCCGGCGTAGTCGCAGCGGCGACCACTCTCCCCGTCATAGGCGTCCCGGTAAAAGGCGGCGCGATCGACGGCATGGACGCGCTCCTTTCCATAGCGCAGATGCCTCCAGGAGTTCCGGCTGCCTCCGTCGGCCTAAACGGCGCGAAAAACGCCTGCCTCATGGCGGCCAGAATTGTAGCCGCTGCCGACTGCGAGCTAACCAAAAAGCTCGAAGCCTACGCCGCCAAAGAATCCCAGAAAGTCCGCGACAGCCGCAAAAAACTAGAAAACCTCCCCGCCGCCCCGGACGAAGCGTATTAAACTTCCCAAAGTACCAAGACACACAAGAGGCCGTACAGGAACAGAGTACGGCCTCTTGTAATAAATAGCGGCAACATCATTGCTCCGCCAAAAAACAATAAAAATTCCTTGTATAATATCTGCATATGATAAATAACTTTGGGAACTGCCGTCATTAGCGATGCACAGGAAGGAAAAAGCATGTCATTAAACCACAAAAAGTTATTGCCGCCTCCATGGCTTGCATACCCCGAAATAGAACGCTATTCCATTGGCTGGCGAATGGGATACGGCGAAGATTATCTATATAAATTCTCAGATTGGTTTTATTCGCTTCCGGAAGAGAAGCAAAAAAAGTATCGTGACATGTTCCCTGAACCAGTCACATGGGCAGGCTGGTGGAATGATACTGACGCTACAAATATATTAGAACACGGCAACTTTATTGTTACACTATGGACTTCGGACGGAACTCCTAAGTATACGCTACCGTGGCTACAGAGAATAACGGAAGAGGGCCAACAACATAAATTCTGCTTCTTCTGTGGACATAAGCCTGCTAATGACGGAACCTTAACAAAAAGCTGCTTCAGCCAATGGTGGATGACTGACTTCAACGCTATGGGGCAAACATATTGCTGTATGGAGCAATACATGATGGCTGGAAAAGCTGATCTATTCGATGACCAAGAAACAAGGGGAAAAATTTTAGAGAGCCGCAGTCCTAAACAAATCAAGGGACTTGGACGACGAGTTAAAGACTTTGAGCAGGTCACATGGGACAAGGCTAAATTCGCTATCGTACTTAACGGGAACTGGTGCAAATTTAGTCAAAATGTGGCGCTGAAGACATTCCTCCTATCGACTGGCGACGCTATACTAGTCGAAGCCAGCCCCTATGATGGAATATGGGGCATACGCATGCAGGCAGACGCGCCCGATGCTGCCAATCCTCTGAAGTGGCGCGGACAAAACCTCCTAGGCTTTGCGCTTATGGAAGTACGTGATGAGCTGCGGCGCGTCACCAAGAACGAATCGTTATGTGACTCTGTGTCACGTAACTAGAGCTATAGTAATAAATAGCCCATGAAGTTGATATACAACCGCCATACGCCGTCTCAATGATCCATGGTTTAACACGTGTAAGCTTCTCGTGATTCTAGCCGTATGAATAGTGCATGTCCAAGTAATTATATCCAAATCCAAGCACATGCCGCAACAGAGTAGTGAAGAAACCGACCGAATAATGGGGAAGCTAAGTTCTACTACGCAAATCATAGACTTGCAGTCTCACTTACCTCATAATTCGCCGTGTGCTTCGTGCGGCAAATCTTCGTCCTAGCTCCCTGGCCGTCCCACGGTTCGCGTGATAGCAGCCGTACTTAGACAAGTATATAAAATCAGAACCACCAGCTAAGCCGGTGGTATGTCCCAGCCCTATAAGGGCATATTACCGGCAGCTCTAAACGAGCTTGAAAATCCGCCAACCGCACCATTTTCCCGGGCGGCTCCTAAAGGAGCTTGCCGGGAATCTTTTTTGCCTGCGTCCACCGGCTTACCCTTAAACGGGTCTATTGGCTCAAACAAACTCAGCAGGTCGGCTTGATAGCCCCTTACAACACAAGTGCATCCAGTCATTCCACGCCACTGGATGCCGGTCCAAGCGCGGCCTAACGTAACGGCGGCCTCTCCCCCATGCGCACGGGCGGCTGCACCTTAACGCCAATATCTATATTCCGTTCAGCGCACAACAAGAACATAAAACAGGCATAACGACGAAGTTTCGTTGTAAGCACAGCTGTTGTAAACGATGTAAAGCAAGACGAGCAGGTTCGTTAAGCCCGTTTGAAAGCATGTGCATGTATGTACGCACATGACGAAGCGCGCCAGAGAGGCATGAGATGCACATGGAAATTAAAGCAGATGAAGCCAGCTTCGAAGCGCGTGAGGCGGAGCGGCCGTCTCACTCCGTAAAGCAAGAACGTGCGGCTGAGAGGCGTGTATATATTGAGACGCAGGCGGAATTTCGCATGACGCAGATTTACAGTTGGCATCTACGGCAAGAGCATAAAGACGGAGGCACTGAGACAGGCGAGTATATGAACTGGAACATAAAGCGAGAGAGGGACGGCCTAAGGCCGTCCCTCTCTCATTCAACTAATTCCGGCGCCGTCCTACTCTCCCACGGATACCCTCCGCAGTACCATCGGCGATGAGGTGCTTAACTGCCAGGTTCGGCATGGAACTGGGTGTGTCCACCTCTCTATGAACACCGGAAATCTTTTCCCATCACTGAGGCTTCTGCCCTCCGTGATGCGCGGATAAAGCCTGCTTCCAGCACGTCCGCAAAGGATTTATGAGGTTAAGGCTTCGGCGTATTAGTATTGGTCGGCTCAAAGGGCGTTACCCTCTTACACCCCCAACCTATCTATCCGGTCGTCTGCCGGACGCCTTATCTGCTTTCGCAATGAGGTATCTCATCTCAAGGCCGGCTTCCCGCTTAGATGCCTTCAGCGGTTATCCGATCCGGACATGGCTACCCAGCTTATGCCCCTGGCAGGACAACTGGTTCACTAGCGGTCCGTCCATCCCGGTCCTCTCGTACTAGGGACAGTTCCTTTCAAATACCTTGCGCCCGCAGTGGATAGGGACCGAACTGTCTCACGACGTTCTGAACCCAGCTCACGTACCGCTTTAATGGGCGAACAGACCAACCCTTGGGACCTGCTTCAGCCCCAGGATGCGATGAGCCGACATCGAGGTGCCAAACGCCGCCGTCGATAGGAACTCTCGGGCGGCATCAGCCTGTTATCCCCGGGGTAGCTTTTATCCGATGAGCGATGGCCTTTCCACTCAGGACCACCGGATCACTAGGACCAACTTTCGTTTCTGCTCGAGATGTCTCTCTCACAGTTAAGCCACCTTATACCCTTACGCTCTCTGGGTGTTTTCCATTCACCCTGAGGTGACCTTCGCGCGCCTCCGTTACTCTTTGGGAGGCGACCGCCCCAGTCAAACTGCCCGCCTGACAATGTCCCGCGTCGTGCTTCAACGCTCGCGGTTAGAATCCCAGCAAGGTAAGGGTGGTATTCCAAGGGCGGCTCCCCATAATCTGGCGATCATGGTTCTATGCCTCCCACCTATCCTATACATACCTTACCGAAATCCAATATCAAGTTACAGTAAAGCTCCACGGGGTCTTTCCGTCCTACTGCGGGTAACTGGCGTCTTTACCAGTACCACAATTTCACCGGGACCACTGTCGAGACAGCGCTCAGATCGTTACACCTTTCGTGCAGGTCGGAACTTACCCGACAAGGAATTTCGCTACCTTAGGACCGTTATAGTTACGGCCGCCGTTTACTGGGGCTTCAGTTCAAAGCTTCGCCTCGCGGCTAACCTCTCCCTTTAACCTTCCAGCACCGGGCAGGTGTCAGACCCTATACTTCGGCTTGCGCCTTGAGCAGAGTCCTGTGTTTTAGTTAAACAGTCGCCTGAGCCTGGTTTCTGCGAACCAACAGCGCTTACTATGTAAAATATTCACGCCGCCAGCCACTCCTTCTCCCGAAGTTACGGAGTCAACTTGCAGAGTTCCTTAACAATGGTTATCCCGTTCACCTTAGCCTTCTAAGCCAACCCACCTGCGTCGGTTTGAAGTACGGGTCCGGCATTTCTCCATAGAGGTTTTTCTCGGCAGCCGAGCTTTTGCACCTTCCAGAATTATTTCCTCCACATCGGCTCTCGGCCTTAGAGGGAGAGGGATTTGCCTCTCTCCCAAGCCTACGGCTTTGTACCGGGATTTCCATCACCCGGCGTGCATAGCTTTCTGCGTCGCCCCGTTTGTCAAACGATTTGCCGGAGGGCGGGATTGTCTACCCGCTGTCCATCGGCTACGCCTTTCGGCCTCGCCTTAGGGCCCGCCTAACCCTGGGCGGATGAACCTTCCCCAGGAATCCTTGGGTTTACGGTGAGTGTGTTTTACGCACACTTTGCGCTACTCATGCCGTCATTCTCACTTCCATAATGTCCACATGCCCTTACAGGCCTGCTTCGTCCTTTATGGAACGCTCCCCTACCAGTCAACGGTTATTACCGCTGAATCCGAAGCTTCGGCGCCATGCTTAGCCCCCCACATTTTTGGCGCAGGGACGCTCGACCAGTGAGCTGTTACGCACTCTTTCAAGGGTGGCTGCTTCTGAGCCAACCTCCTGGCTGTCTGGGCATCCCCACATCCTTGTAACACTTAGCATGGGCTTTGGGACCTTAGCTGTCGGGCTGGGCTGTTTCCCTTTCGACTACGGATCTTCGCACTCGCAGTCTCACTCCCGATCATGATCTGCAGGTATTCTTAGTTTGATTAAGCTCGGTAGGCTGAACGCCCCCTTACCTAGTCAGTGCTTTACCCCCTGCAGTCTTCGATCGAGGCTGCACCTCAATGCATTTCGGGGAGAACCAGCTATCACCATACTCGATTAGCTTTTCACTCCTATCCACACCTCATCCAGGCCTTTTTCAACAGGCTGTGGTTCGATCCTCCAACCGGTGTTACCCGGTCTTCAATCTGGACATGGATAGATCGTATGGCTTCGGGTCTATAGTACGAGACTTGCGCCCTGTTCAGACTCGCTTTCGCTGCAGCTTCAAACCTTGTAGTTTTTAACTTTGCCACGCACTATAACTCGACGGCTCATTTTCCAAGAGGCACAATGTCACTTCATAAGAAGCTCCATTTGCTTGTTAGCACGAGGTTTCAGGTCTGTTTCACTCCCCGCCAGGGGTGCTTTTCACCTTTCCCTCTCGGTACTGTTTCTCTATCGGTCGCTGAATGTGTTTAGCCTTGGACCGTGGTCGGCCCGGATTCGCACGGAATTGCACGTGCTCCGTGTTACTTGGGTGGCTTTCCGGAGGTTTTTCATTTTCACTTACAAGGCTTTCACTTTCTTCGGCCAGATGTTCCAACTCTGTTCGGTTGATGAAAAACTTTGTAACTCCGTTCAAGGGCCGCATCCCTTGATGAAAGCTCCCGCTACCCCTGTGCCGCAACGCTTGCGGGCTTGGCACGGCTCAGGTTTGGGCTTCTCCCCTTTCGCTCACCACTACTCGGGGTATCTCTTACGATTTCTTTTCCTCGGGGTACTGAGATGTTTCACTTCTCCCGGTTGCCGCCTTTTTAAAAGGCTCATGGGTTGCCCCATGAAGGTTGCCCCATTCAGAGATCTACGGATCACGGGACGCTTGCTCCTCCCCGTAGCTTTTCGCAGCTTGCTGCGTCTTTCGTCGGCATTCAGCGCCAAGGCATTCCCCTCGTGCTATGTGTACCTTAACCTCATAAATCCTTTATGGACTTTCTCTTGCAGGCGCTTTTACCCGCTTCCGAAAGTTTTTCATGGTGCGAGACTGAGGATGAGGAGGAGGCGGTCGTTTGTTGAAAACGTGCCGTCTGTCGCGAGGGTTCGCGTTTAATTTTTTATTTACGGCTGTTTTTCAAGCCGCTCCTTAGAAAGGAGGTGATCCAGCCGCACCTTCCGGTACGGCTACCTTGTTACGACTTCACCCCCCTTACTCGGCGCACCTTAGACGCATCTCCCCCTTGCGGGTTGAGCCTGCGGCTTTGGGTGCCCCCAACTCGGGTGGTGTGACGGGCGGTGTGTACAAGGCCCGGGAACGTATTCACCGCAGCTTGGCTGATCTGCGATTACTAGCGATTCCGGCTTCATGTAGTCGAGTTGCAGACTACAATCCGAACTGGGACCGGCTTTCTGGGATTCGCCAACGCTCGCGCGTAAGCTGCCTTCTGTGCCGGCCATTGTAGCACGTGTGTCGCCCTGGGCATATAGGCCATGATGACTTGACGTCATCCCCACCTTCCTCCGCCTTGTCGGCGGCAGTCTCGCCAGAGTGCTCAGCTCTGCCTGTTAGCAACTGGCAATAGGGGTTGCGCTCGTTGCGGGACTTAACCCAACATCTCACGACACGAGCTGACGACAGCCATGCAGCACCTGTTCACGCTCCTTAGCAAGCTAAGGTCTTTCCGCTTTCACTTCAATACCACGTGTATGTCAAACCCAGGTAAGGTTCTTCGGTTTGCATCGAATTAAACCACGTGCTCCACCGCTTGTGCGGGCCCCCGTCAATTCCTTTGAGTTTCAGTCTTGCGACCGTAGTCCCCAGGCGGGATACTTAACGCGTTAACTACGGCACGGAACAACTGCTTGCCCCACACCCAGTATCCATCGTTTACGGCCAGGACTACCGGGGTATCTAATCCCGTTCGCTGCCCTGGCTTTCGCACATGAGCGTCAGTAGTGTGCCAGGAAGCCGCCTTCGCCACTGGTGTTCCTCCCGATATCTACGCATTTCACCGCTACACCGGGAATTCCACTTCCCTCTCACATACTCTAGCCTGCCAGTATCTGTTGTAGAACTGAGGTTGAGCCTCAGCCTTTGACAGCAGACTTAACAGGCCGCCTGCGTGCGCTTTACGCCCAGTAATTCCGAACAACGCTCGCCCCCTACGTATTACCGCGGCTGCTGGCACGTAGTTTGCCGGGGCTTCCTCGTGTGGTACCGTCATTGCTTCTTCCCACACAACAGGGCTTTACATCCCGAAGGATTTCTTCACCCACGCGGCGTCGCTGGGTCAGGGTTGCCCCCATTGCCCAATATTCCCCACTGCTGCCTCCCGTAGGAGTCTGGACCGTGTCTCAGTTCCAGTGTGGCCGGTCGACCTCTCAGTCCGGCTATCCGTCTTCGCCTAGGTGGGCCTTTACCCCGCCTACTAGCTGATAGAACGCGAGTCCCTCCCCAACCGGATTGCTCCTTTCACCTCTCGGCTTATGCGGTATTAGCATCCGTTTCCAAATGTTGTCCCCCTGTCAGGGACAGGTCCTCACGCGTTACTCACCCGTCCGCCACTTGGTCGTCCCAAAAGCAAGCTTCTAAAACAACCCCGTTCGACTTGCATGTGTTAGGCACGCCGCCAGCGTTCGTCCTGAGCCAGGATCAAACTCTCCGCTTGATTCCTGAATCTCGCTCGCTGGAATTGCAGATTTACATCGTGTAATTCACAATTTCCTTATGCACTATTCTATTGACATGGTGCTTATCGCCGTTTCGGTTTGTTGCTTGCCTCGTGGCGGCGACAAAAGGAAGTATATTACGCTTCCGCAAAAATTGCAAGCCCCTTTTTGTTATTTTTTCGTAAACCTGGCAGAAAAATTTTTAGGAGTACTCCATGGGGCGGCGCTGGAGGATGAGGAGGCCGTCGCGGGGCTCGAAGGAGAGCCGACCCATGAATTCTGTGAGTTCGCTCGTATAGGTCACTATTACGGGCACGTCTTTTACTGCAGGGTGGCCGAGAGCGTATGTGAGAAGCTGCGATCCTATGCCTTTGCCCTGGTAGTCGGGGTGTACCAGAATGTCCCACAGTGAGGCCCGGAATACGAAGTCCGTGAGCATACGGCAGAAGGCGACCAGTTTCCCTTCGTGACGTATCGAGAAACACATGCTGGTTCCTTCAAGCATTCTGGCTATCTGATCGAGCGAGCGGCTGCGTCCCCAGCGCGTGAAGCGGTAAAGGTCCTGAAGTTCGGCCGGCTTTACCGCAAGTTTGCTGTCGTAGAAGTAGTATTCAGGATTTAATTTCATCGGCGAGTCCTTCCCGTATGAAGCCGTAGGCTCTCGGGCTTTTCGCGGATGTCAAAGCGAGGCCGCCGACGATTTTTCTGAGGTCGCCGCGTCTCGCGTCTTTCGCGACGCTTAGCTCAATGAGCTGCCCGGCTCCGCAGCGCGGGCAGGTCCACATCGCGCGGGCCTTGCCGTCCGCGTCCGGCGAGCCCGCGAGCACTTGCAGCTCTCCGCATTTCTGGCAGGATAGTATCAACATCTCAATGCTTCTTTCACACTTTTATTTTAGTATGAATCGGACACGCAGGGGGCCTTCCGTGTATATGTCCCTAGCGGCGACGATTTCAAGGTTGATATTATTCTCCACTTCCGTTATGTGGTCAAGCGCGTCCAGAAATTCAGCGGTGTCTATAGAGCCGACGTTGCCTGATATGGGGTCGCGCAGTATGCCGTCGTTCACAGCATTCTGGTTCAAGGTCTTGAGCGCCTGGAATACGACCTCTTCGATGTCTTGTCTTGGCGTTTCCGGTGCGAATGTGTGCGTGTATAAGACTTCGTTTTCTCTGTATATCAGGCTCGAGGGGTAGCATTCAAGCTTCGAGGCTACGGCCTCCCCCTCGACCGCGTTGCCTTCGGCGACGATGCGCAGCAGCCAGCGCCCGGGGTTTCTGGCGACTCTGTCTTTTACGAGGCGCTGAGATTCAACGGTCAGGTTCGGAAGGCTTACGGCTTCCGGCCTTTTGCCGAAACGGTAGGCGAGCAGCGCCCGCGCTTCGCCCCTAAGCCTGTATATGTATTGGTCGACCTGTTCTGGGGTTATCGTCGGTCCGGTCAGCACTCCCTGAGCTAGTATCTCGCCGGACAGCGCGGCGATGCGCCCTTCGCGCAGGCGCTGTATCCCTGATTTCAGCGTTTCAGATTCTTTTTTCATCTGTTCGACTGAGGCGGCGAGTTCCGTGCTTTCTTTCATCAGCCGGTCGTTCTCGCGCTGCAGGGCGTCCTGCTCTTTTTCCATTTTTGCGCGCGTCGAGCGCATTTCCTCCAACTGGCGGCGCGCGTCGGCGAGGGAGTTGGCTCCTTCTTTGAGCTGCGCTTCTATGCGTGTGAGTTCTTCCTGTTTTTCTGCCAGGTCTCCTCTGCTTTCAAACAGGTCGATTTCCATCTGCCCCATCGTGTCGCGGTTTTTCTGGAGTTCGGCGGTAAGGTCGGTGAGCTGGCGCTGTACGAACTGCATGCTGAATAGGGCCGTGCGCACCTGTTCCGAGGCGGCGCTCAGCACGAGGAGCGTCGCTACCGCTATTCCTACGCCTGTCAGGACCGATATTATCCGCGACGTGTATTTCGGGCGCAGCTTCAGAAATGTTATGCGTTTTTTGCCGAGGCGCATTCCGATGACGTCTCCGGCCCAGGAGACGAGCGCGCTCACGACTATAAGCGAGCCAAGCAGTATCCAGTTCATTTCCCTAAATATCTCAAACAAATGAAGACCTCTCTGTTAAAACAATATTTTCACGTTTCACTTGAAGTATTATATCAGATGATTGTGTCGGCTTTGTGGAGATGGCGGAAGAGCGGCGATATCCGTGAAATACGCGCCGAAGAGCGCGCGACAATTCTTATAAATTTTAGAATCGGTGGTAAAATTATTGATTGGAACGGCCTGTGTGGCTTTCGACGCTTTTTTATGCCAATGACGCGCGGATGACGCCGCGTATTTTTTTGAACACTTCGCCGCCGCCCGGCGGAAAACGGATCGTATAAGCTGGTCACTCCGGGCGCGCGGCGCGGCGGAAGGGGGAAAGGCAATGGAATCTGTTTTATCGCCGCTTCAGACGGCGCGTTATGAATATAAGCCGAAGCTGCCGGAGATATACACGCACGGGATGTGCGGAATTATCGCCGCGGAGGGGGAACCGTGGCTTCCGTCATCCGACTGCGAGGCCATCAGGAATATTTTCCCTCACACTTTCGGCATGAACCGCGTATATTTCCGAAAAGGCGACAACTGCGCGCCGAAGAAGAAGATCAACGCCGGCGTCATACTTTCCGGCGGGCAGGCCCCAGGCGGGCACAACGTAATAACGGGGCTGTACGACGCGCTCAAGGAGGCCGACCCGGCGAACAGGCTCGTCGGCTTCAAGAACGGCCCTTCCGGCCTGCTTGAAGGAAGCTGTATTGAGTTTACGGACGATCTGATAGACCGCTACCGAAACACCGGAGGCTTTGACATCATAGGCTCTGGGAGGACCAAGCTCGAGACCGAGGAACAGTTCAAAATCGCCGCGGAGGTGTGCGCGAAGCTGGGTATATCGGCGGTCGTCGTTATCGGCGGCGATGATTCGAACACGAACGCCGCGATGCTCGCGGAATATTTCGTACGGGAGAACGCCGGCATACAGGTGATAGGCTGTCCGAAGACTATCGACGGAGATTTGAAGAACGAGGGCGTCGAGATATCTTTCGGCTTCGACACGGCGACGAAGACTTACGCCGACCTTATAGGCAATATCGAACGCGACGCCTGCTCGGCGCGCAAGTACTGGCATTTCATAAAGGTCATGGGACGTTCTGCGTCGCACGTGGCGCTGGAATGCGCGCTGCGCACGCAGCCGAACGTTTGCATTATAAGCGAGGAGGTAGAGGCGAAGAAGACTAGCTTCACTGAGATAACGGAGCAGATAGTGCGCTCCGTATGCGCGCGCTCCGAACGCGGGGACAATTTCGGAGTCGTCATCGTCCCCGAGAGCCTTATCGAATTCGTTCCGGAGCTGAAGGACCTCATCGCCGAGCTGAACGACGTCCTCGCGTCTAAATCCGAAGAGCTCGCCGCGCGCGCGGGATGGAAGAAGTACGCCTACCTCGAAACGCTGCTTTCGCCGTCGTCGTACAAAGTGTTCACGCTGCTGCCGTCGAACATTCAGAACCAGCTTCTTATGGACCGCGACCAGCACGGCAACGTTCAGCTTTCCAGGATAGAGACTGAGAAACTTTTGATAGAGCTTGTGCGAAAGCGGCTCGCCGAGCTGAAGCACGACGAGATCTATCACGGCAAGTTCAGCCCGCTCAGCCATTTCTTCGGATACGAGGGGCGCTGCGCTTTCCCGTCTAATTTCGACGCGGACTACTGCTATTCGCTCGGCTACAACGCTTTTATGCTCATAAGCTACAGCTACACAGGATATCTTTCGACGATTTCCAATCTTGCGCGTCCAGCCGCGGAGTGGAGGGCGGGAGGCGTCCCTCTGACCGGTATGATGAATCTCGAACGCCGGAGCGGCAGGCTTAAGCCGGTCATCAAAAAATCCCTCGTCGATCTGAACGGCGCGCCGTTCCGTTATTTCGCGGAGAGGCGCGGACGCTGGGCCGTCGAGACATGCTACACCTTCCCCGGCGCCATTCAATATTACGGCCCGCCGAGCGTCTGCGACGCGGTCACGAAGACGCTCGAGCTAGAGCAGACGGAAAGGATGAAAAAGAGGGGCTGAGAGGCCCCTCTTTTTCATCCTTTATTCGTATTTCAGCGCGTCTATCGGGTTAAGCAGCGAGGCTTTGTAAGCCGGATAGTAGCCGAAGCCTACTCCGACCATCGCCGAGAATACGAAGGCGAGCAGGATGGAGACGAGGGTGAATATAGGCGGAGCAGAGGTGAACGAGGCGAGCGCGTAGCCGGCGGCCACTCCGACCATTATCCCTATCGTGCCGCCTATCATGGAGAGCACTACGGCCTCGATGAGGAACTGCATACGTATGTCGCGCTCCGTCGCGCCGACGGCCATCCTGATGCCTATCTCGCGGGTGCGTTCCGTGACGGAGACGAGCATGATGTTCATTATGCCTATGCCGCCGACGACTAGCGATATGAAGGCTATGGAACCGAGCAGCATCGACATTATTGTCGTCGTCTTACGGCGCGCTTCAAGCATCTGCGAGACGTTGCGCACGGCGAAGTCGTCCGGTTCGCCCGGCTTTATCTTGTGACGCTCGCGCAGCAGCGCTTCGGTTTCGTTCTGGATATAGCTGAGCGCAGTCATGGAGACGCCTTTGATGTAGATGTTTCCGATGCGTCCCGCGGTGCGCCAGCGGACGAGGCGGCGCTGCGCAGCGGTGAGCGGAACTAGGACAAAGTCGTCCTGATCGCTTCCCATCGCGGAAAGTCCCTTCGCCTCGTAGACGCCTACGACAGTGAACGGGATTTTGTTGACGCGTATAGACTTGCCGATAGCGCTGACGCCGGGGAAAAGCTTCTCCTCGACCGTAGCGCCTATTACCGCGACCTTAGCCCCCTGGCGCACGTCGCTTGAGTTGATGTCGCGCCCGTAGGCGAGGCTCCAGTCCTGCACGTAGGAGTATTCCGACGTGCTTCCGACGACGCTCGTCTCCCAGTTGGTGTTTTCGTATATTAGGACGGCGCTGAGGTTTATCATCGGCGCGACTGCGTCGATGCCGGAGACTTCCTTCGCTATCGCCTGCGCGTCGTCGTATGTCAGATAGCGGGTGACGCCAGTGGTGGAACGCGCTGAGCGGTCGGGGAATACCATTATGAAGTTGCTTCCGAAGGAGGATATCTGCTCGTCGATGCTCTTGTTCGCGCCGGCCCCGACGGCGAAGGCGGCTATTACCGCCGCGACTCCTATGATGATGCCGAGGGCCGTGAGCATCGAGCGCGTCTTGTTGCGGCGCAGCGCCGTGACGGATGCTGAAAATACTTCCGGCAGAGCTATCATGAGAGCGTCCTCCTTTCGTTTATCTCATCCTTCATTATCACTCCGTCCTTGAAGTGAAGGATGCGCTTGGCGTAGAGCGCCACGTCGTATTCGTGCGTGACGAGGATGATCGTGATCCCCTCGTCGTTGAGCCTCGTGAAGAGCGCCATTATTTCGTCGCTGGTCTTGGAGTCGAGGTTTCCAGTCGGCTCGTCCGCCATGAGTATAGGGGCGCGGTTCACGATGCCGCGCGCTATCGCTACGCGCTGCTGCTGCCCGCCGGAGAGCTGCGACGGCTCGTGGTACAGCCTCTCCGCCAGCCCCATCTCTATCAGGGCCGCTTTCGCCTTTTCATGACGTTCGGCGCGCGGTACGCCGGCGTAGAGCAGCGGGAGCTCGACGTTTTCGAGCGCTGAGGTCTTCGACAGCAGATTGAAGCCCTGAAAGACGAAGCCTATCATGCTGTTCCTGATGTGCGCGAGCTCGTCGGAGTCCATATCCTCCACGTTCACGCCGTCGAGCGTATATTCGCCGGACGTAGGCCTGTCGAGACAGCCCAGTATGTTCATCGTCGTCGATTTGCCTGAGCCTGACGGCCCCATCATCGCGACGAACTCCCCTCTCTCGACTTTGAGGTTTACTCCGTGGAGTATCTCGACAGGTTCGCCGCCGAGATTGAAGCTTTTGCGTATGTCCTTCAGCTCGACGAGAGCCATTTTTTACGCGTCCTCTTTCGGCAGGATCACGCCGGTTATGACGCGCTGGCCTTCCTCGAGGCCGGAGACGACCTCCGTATTCTGCCCGTCGGTGATGCCGCGTTCTACCTCTGCTTTGACCGGCTGGTTTTTGTTGTTGAGCAGATAGACAGTCGGAGCCGTTACTTCCGCGACGTTGCTTTTACGTCCTCCCGGTCCCGGCGGCGGGCCGACTTCGACGCTCTGGCTGGCGCTCACGGGCTTGAAGCGGAAGGCGCTGTTCGGCACGACTAGGATGTCGTCGCGCTTGTCGAGTATCAGAGATACGTTGGCGGTCATGCCGGGCAGCAGCTTGCCGTCCGGGTTGTCTACCTTGACGATGACAGTGTAAGTGACGATATTGTCCTCCGAAGTCGGAGAAAGGCGGACCTGCGAGACGCTGCCGCTGAACGAGTCTCGCGGGAATGTGTCTACGGTGAATTCCGCTTCCTGTCCCTCGTGAACTCCGCCGATGTCGGCTTCGTCGACGTTGACTTCTACCTGCATCTGGGTTAGGTCGCGCGCTATCTCGGCTATACTGGGCGTCTGGTAGCTCGCTGCGACCGTCTGTCCCTCTTCGACGTTCTTTGCTATTACGACGCCGTCTACTGGCGAATATATTTTCGTATAGCCCAGCGTTATCTTCGACGATTCAAGCGACGCCTCGTACTGCTGCACTCTCGACTTGGCGGCCTCGAGGCTCGCCTTGGCGCGCAGCCACGTGCTCATATCGGAATCGACGTCGGCCTTCGCTATAAGGTCTCGCTTCGCCAGCTCTTCCGTGCGTCTGAGGTCCTTCGCCGCCACCTCGAGCGCGGCTTCCGCGTCTAGCACGTCGGCCTTGGCGGAGGCGAGCTGCGCTTCCTGCTGAGCGACCGCCGCGGTCTGAGTCGCCGAGTCCATCAGCGCTATGAGCTGCCCGGCCTTGACCTCGCTGTTATAGTCGAAGAACAGCTCCTTTATCGTGCCCGATATCTGCGTACCGACGTCTACGGTTTCGACCGGATTCAGAGTCCCCGTAGCCTGTATCGTGGACTGCAGCGTAGTGCGCACCACAGGCACGGACTTATACTGTATCGAAGGGGCCCGGTTGAGCCACATGTAGGCCCCGCCTCCGGCCGCTGCCGCGATTATCAGAAACGCCGCGGCGAATTTGAATTTTCCGCCCTTCGCCGAAAATTTATTTGCCATATTCCAGCCCTCCTATTGCTTTTTCCAGGTTGAGCCGCGCGTTCTTGCAGTCGTAGAGCGCGAGCACGGTGTTCGTAGACGCGACGGCGTAGCTGTCCACCGCGTCTGATATTTCCAGATTGTCGCCGACGCCTGCCTGATAGCGCCCGAGCGCGAGGTCGAGCGTCGCTTTGGCGGCGCGTTCGGCTTCCTGCGCGGAGGTCAGGGATTCTTTGGCCTGGCGCAGATCTTCCCACGCCGTGCGCACTTCGAGCGTAACGTAATTTTCGAGGCTCGTGAGCTCGGCCTCGGCCTGGCGGAGCTGCGCGCGCGCCTGCTCGACGCGGCTTTTCGTAAGTCCGCCGTCCGTCAGCGGTATCGAGAGAGAGAGCTGCGCGTACCACTCGTCGGTGTCGAAATACGACTTATCGCCGAAGGCGTACCCGGCGGAGGCCGACAGAGACGGCGACAGCCCTTTCATCTGAAGCGTGACGTTCTCCGCCGCATATTCGACGCGCAGCCTTTTCGCCGCTATTTCGGGACGTTCCTTCATCGCCGCCGATACGGCCTCGTCGAGACCGATCCCCCACTCCTCGTAGTCGAGGATGTCTACGACGTCCGTTATCGCCATGAGAGGCACGCCCATCGCGTTTGCGAGCTGCGCGCGGTACTGTTCAACGGAACTCTGCGCGCGGACCAGAGTCAGCTTCGACGATGCGAGGTCGGCTTCCGCGTTCGTGACCTCTATCTTGGCCTTCGTGCCGACCTCGTAATACGAACGTGCCCAGTCGAGGCGTTTCTGGTAGTTGTCGTAGCGCGTCCGCGCTATCTCGACGTCGCGCACGGCTCTGTTGAGCAGGTAGTAGGCGCTGTAGACGTTCTGAATGACCGTGTCCACGGTCTCTTCATAGTCCGCCCGGGCCGCGTCCGTAGAAAGGCGCGCGCGGCGGATGTTGGTCTCGCGCCGTCCCCAGTCGCTTATAGACTGGTCTACGCCTATGCTGGTGTCGTAGTAGCCGGAATGGTCGTCTCCGCTGCCGCCCCGTCTGTAGGAACTTCCGGCCGAGAGCTGCGGCCTGCCGGGCGCCGCGGCCTGGTTTATCGTCGTGCGCTCGGCGTTAAGCATTTCAAGCGCGGCGGTCAGGTCCGGGTTGTTCTTCATCGCGGTCGCGAGACATTCTTCTATCGTCAGAGGCTCCGCGAACGATGAAGCCGAGAACAGAAGCGTCAGAGCCGCCGCCAGAGGCAGTATTTTTAATTTCATCAGTCTGCGCCAACTCCTTTACAGGTAATTTCTCCTTGGTATCCTAACTGTGAACCGGCTTCCCTTCCCCGGCTCGCTCTCCACCTCTATCGTGCCTCCGTGCGCCTCGACGATGGCCTTCACTATCGCGAGGCCGATGCCTATTCCGCCGCTCGTGCGGGCGCGCGACACGTCGGTGCGGTAAAAGCGCTCGAATATGTACGGGAGGTCCTTGGCCGCTATGCCGATCCCCGTGTCCGCCACGCAGATAGTTATCTCCTTTTCGGCGCCTCTCATCGAGACCGTTACGGAGCCTCCTGGGTCGGTGTAGCGCAGTGCGTTCGAGAGAAGGTTTTCGACCACCTGGCGCATCTTCGCGCCGTCCATCAGCGTCATGACGTTCGGCTCTATTTCGCGCTTAAGTTCGACGCCCTTGTTTTTATAGAGCGGGTCGAATACGAGAGCCGCCTTTTCGACGACCGACGACGCGTCGGTCTCTTCCATAGAGAGCGAATGCCCCGCGCCCTCTATAAGAGTCAGCTTCTCGACCTCGCATATAAGCTGCGAAAGCCTGTCCACCTCGCTGACCGTAAGGCGTATCCTTTCGGGTGTCGGCTCCCATACGCCGTCCTCTATCGCCTCGAGGTGGGACTTTATCACCGCGACTGGGTTGCGGAGCTCGTGCGCGATGTCGCTCATCAGCCGCTTGCGCAGCTCTTCCTGCTCTTCAAGCCCTTTGCCGAGACGGTCTACGCTTTCGATAAGCGTCTGAAGCTCTGTGATGTCGGAAGCGCCGCGGTTTTCTTCGCCAGCGTATTTTCCCATACTTATCTGCTGCGCGCGGCGCGCCGCGTCGAGCACAGGCCTGCTTATCCTGTTAGCCATGAATATGGCTATCATCGCCGCTATTATCAGCATGACGGCGACGGCGTAATACATGATTTTGTTGAACTGCTGCAAAAATTTATTTTCGGGGCTCTTGTTGAAAGGCAGCACGAAGAAGCTGACCTTGCCGACGGTCGTCCCTCCGACTACGATTTCCTTATGGCGAACCATAAGCCCTTCTATTTCCGCCTGAGCCATGCCTCCGCGGTGGTGCCCCATGCCGTGCATCGGGCCTGGCTTAACTGCGAAACGCCGGTAGACGCGCACCACGCCGCCGTCGGAGTCGGTTATCTGCACCATCGCCACAGGCCAGCGAAGGAAGTTAGAGCCGCGCGGCAGCGTCCCGCGTCCGCGCCACGAGCCGTTTTCAGCGTAGGCCGAGGCGAGATACTCGGAAAATTCGTTCTCGTACTCGTCGAGCCGCTCGTCGAGGAAATTCTTGAACTGCCATTCGAGCAGGTTGGAGATCGCCGTCGGTATGACGAGCATACAGACGATGACGATGACCATGTATTGGAATATGAGCTGCGAGCGGAGCGAGTGCTTCATGCCGTCTATTCCGATATTTTATAGCCGAAGCCGTGGACTGTGCGTATGAAGCCGTTCTCGTGCTCCGGGTCAGAGAGCTTTTTGCGTATGTTCTTGATGTAGCTGTCTATCGAGCGCTCGAAGCCGTCGTATTCGTAGCCGAGCGCGTAGGTTATAAGGTCGTCGCGGCTCCACGTCTTGTCGGGGCGGGCCGCCATTTTTGATAAAATCATAAATTCATTGCGCGTCAGGGAAACCTCCGCGCCGTTCTTCTTGACAGTGAGATTCTGCGGGTCAATGACGAGCGCGTCTCCGACGCGGATGAGTTCCGAGCCGGAATCTTCGGACGAGCCGCTCTTTCTCAGGTTCGCCCTGATGCGGGCCATCAGTATCTTTGGGGAAAACGGCTTCACCACGTAGTCGTCCGCGCCCGCGTCGAGCCCCGCTACTATGTCGTCCTCTCCGCTCTTCGCAGTCACCATAATTATCGGGGCGTTCGAGACGCGCCGTATCTCGCGGCAGACGTCGAGCCCGGACATACCGGGAAGCATAAGGTCGAGAATCACGAGGTCGAAGGGCTTCTCTCTGAATTTGCCGATGCCTTCCAGCCCGTCCGAGGCTATCTCGGCATAATATCCGTCACGCTCTACGTAAGCCTTTTCGACCTCTGCTATGGCGCGTTCGTCCTCTACGATAAGTATTCTCATGCCGTCACCGTCTCTCATTAGGATTCTCCGACCCCCTATTATATTCTCTTTTTCATGTATTCGCCTATAAGTTTGTATAAGTTTGGGCGGATTTTAGAATCCGCCCAAACTTTATGCGCAGCTTCCCGCCGGACGCCGGAGCGCCGCTTGGGCGTCCGATTCAAAATTTACCGTTTCTAGTACGCGGGGCCATCCCAGCAGCGCGGGCCTCCGTGCCAACCGTCTGGGCCACAGCCCGGACGGTAGTGTCCGCCCCAGTGGTGGCGGGGAGCCCAGCGTCCGTCGCGCTGTCCGTCGTTCCATCCGCCGCGCGGTCCGAAGCGCCCGTCGCGGGGACCGCCGTGCCAGCCGCGCCATCCGTCGGGGTCGTCGAGCATCGCGTTGAAGCGCTCCGTCTCAAACTGGCGGTAGGTCTTCTCGGCTTCGCTGAAATATTCCCATGCGCGCACCTTGTTCGGGTTGTCCTTGCTGATTTCGTTGATGAAGTTCACCCACGCCGTGTTGCCGTAGCCCATGCGCCTGTCGTGGCGGGCGATCCATCCGCAGCGTCCGCGGCTGTGGTCGTGATTCTCTATGCAGTCGCGGAAGCCCTTCTCGCGGTATTCCTGGCGAAGGTCGAGCTCCTTCGCGAAGAGGGTGCGCGCGCGCTGCTTGTCCGGCTTCTCCTTATTCAGTTCGTCGCGGATCTCCGTGCGTATCTTGCGCATCGCGTCGAAGTGCGCGCGGTCCTCTTGGCTCAGCTCCGGCCTCGGCCCGCGCCAATCTCCGCGCGGCCCCTGCGCTCCGTATCCGTAACCGTAGTGCGGATAGGCCGCGGCGGCTCCGGCTATTCCCAAAACTAACATAAAAGCTCCCAGAACTTTGAATTTCATTCGTTTGTTCCTCCTCTGTATTTCATCCGGCCCGTCGTCCGGTTCCCTTTGACGTGTTTATGATAACAAGAGGCTATGACGATTTTATGAACGATTTATGGAGATTTTGTGTGATCACGCGAAGCGGGCGGACGCACTGAAAAAGCCCCGGACGTGCCGGGGCTTTTGTAAATTTCTGAGCGCGGCGGGCGTTACGCCTGTGCAGTGAGACGCTTGCGCGCGGCGTTGGCCTCCGCCGTTATTTTTTCTTTATCGAGGCGTGCGAAATTTCCGTTTTCATAGAGAGTTTCGCCGGCAACGACAGTCGCGGCGACGTCCGCGGAGCTTCCCGCGTAGACCAGGCAGCCGGGGAGGTTTTCCAGATCCCAGCCGACGTAGTGAGGCCGGTCGAGGTCTACGAGCATGAAGTCGGCGGTCCAGCCCTCCCTGACGAGGCCGGTTTTTTCAAAGCCGAGGGCGCGCGCCCCGGCGACGGTCGCCATACGCAGCGCGTCGCGCGCCGGCAGCAGAGTCGGGTCGAGGTTCGCCCCTTTCTGCGCGAGCGCCGCGAAGCGCATCTCGTCCCACATGTCCAGCCGGTTGTTGCTCGACGCGCCGTCCGTGCCGAGAGCGACGGCGATACCCGCCGCCGCCATCGCGCAGACGGGAGCCGTGCCGCTGCCGAGCTTCCAGTTGCTCTTAGGGTTGTGGGCTACGGTTATATTCGGGCGCGCGTAGAACTGGAATTTCTCTTTTTCCATCCAGACGCAGTGCGCGAGCAGAAGGTGCTTCGCCTCCGTCAGCCCCGTTTTTTCTAGATATTCTTCCGGGTCCATGGTCTTCGAGCCGTCGGATAGAGGCCAGTCGTTTTTAGTCTCAAGCCAGTGGAGCTGGACGCCGAGGCCGTTTTCCTTCGCCGCCGCGGCTATTTCCGTCATGAAGGCCGTCGGAACCGTGTACGGCGCGTGCGGACCGAGCTGCACGTTTATGAGCCCCTTCGCGCCGCCGTAGTCGTGCGCGAGCTTCAGGTTCTCGTCGAGCCGCCCGCGTCCGCCGTTCTCATCGGGGACTATGCCGCGGGAGAGTCCGGCGCGCATTCCTCCGTCGAGCGCGGCTTCGGCTACGCGGTCCATGAAGAAATACATGTCCGCGAAGCAGGTCGTACCGGTCGAGAGCATCTCCATCAGCGCAAGCTGCGTCCCCATGTATATCATGTCGCCGTCGAGCTTGTTTTCGACGGGCCATATTTTTTTCTGAAGCCAGTCCATCAGCGCGAGCTCTTCGCCGAGGCCGCGCAGCAGAGTCATCGCCGCGTGTCCGTGCGCGTTTACGAAGCCGGGCAGCAGCGCCGTGGTCCCGCGCCCGTCGAAGGCCGCTTCGCCCTCGAGCGTCCCGGCCGGGGCTACGGCTGCGAACTCCGCGCCCTCCGTGCGCACGTCGCAGAGGCGCGCGTTTTCCGACTCGGCGTCCCAGACGACTACGTTTTTATAGAGTTTGCCCATTATTTATTCTCTCCAGCTCGCCATGTACTCTTCCTGCTCGGGCGTGAGCTTTTCTATCGTTATGCCGAGCGACTCGAGTTTGAGTTCCGCTATGCGGCGGTCGAGCTCTTCCGGCACATTGTAGAGTCCCGGCTCGAGTTTGTGCGAGCTTATGTAGAGAGCGGAAAGAAGCTGCATGGCGAAGCTGAGGTCCATTATCTCGACGGGATGGCCGTCGCCCGCCGCGAGGTTCACGAGACGTCCTTCGCCGAGCAGGTGAAGCCTGCGGCCGTCGGGCATGACGTAGGTGTCTATGTTGTCGCGCGACCGGCGCACTTCCGCCGCCATTTCCTTAAGGTCGGGGACGTAGACTTCCACGTCGAAGTGCCCCGCGTTCGCGAGCAGCACGCCGTCCTTCATCTTCTCAAAATGTTCGCGGCGGATGACCTTCGTGTTGCCCGTCACGGAGACGAAGACGTCGCCGAGCTTCGCCGCGGCGTTCATGTCCATGACTTCGAAGCCGTCCATGAGCGCCTCGAGCGCTTTATGCGGGTCTACCTCGACTACGATGACGCGAGCTCCGAGTCCCGCGGCGCGCTTAGCAGTCCCCTTGCCGCACCAGCCGTAGCCGGCGACGACGACGTTCTTGCCCGCGACTATGAGGTTCGTGGTGCGAAGTATCGCGTCCCAGACCGACTGCCCCGTGCCGTAGCGGTTGTCGAACAGGTGCTTGCTCTGCGCGTCGTTGACCGCGAGCATCGGGAAAGGCAGCACGCCTTCCGCCGCCATGGCGCGCAGGCGCTTGATGCCGGTAGTAGTCTCTTCGCAGCCGCCCATGATGTTCTTGATGAGGTCGCGGCGCTCCTCTATGACCATCGATACGACGTCTCCGCCGTCGTCAATTATCACCTGCGGGTCCCATTTGAGCATCTCGCGTATGTTGTCGCTGTATTCTTCGGCGCTCATGCCGCGGCGGCTGAATACATGCACGCCATCTTCGACGAGAGCGGCGCAGATCGGGTCCTGCGTAGAGAGCGGGTTGCTTCCCGCGGTGACGACGGTCGCGCCGAGCTGATGGAGGACTTTAAGGAGGCAGGCGGTCTTGGCCTCGAGGTGCAGGCAGGTTCCGACGACGACGCCAGCGAGCGGCTGGCCCGCGGCCTCCTTCTCGGCTATGAGCTTAAGCACCGGCATGTATTCCCACGCCCACTCCATGCGGCGGTGCCCCTCCGGCGCGAGCGCTATATCTGCTATCCTGAATTCGTTTCTCATTTCGCGTTTCCCTCCAGAAATATTTTTTCTATATTTTCCTTATACGGCGCGCGAATCACTCCGCGTTCCGTTATTATTCCGGCTATGAGTTCCGACGGCGTAACGTCGAACGCGGGGTTCCAGACATTAGCGTCTGGCGGCGTAAGCCATTTGTCCCCGATTTTACGCACCTCGTCGGCTGCGCGCTCCTCTATCGGTATATCCGCGCCGCAGCGGCAGTTTGTGTCGAACGTCGAGAGCGGAGCCGCGATGTAGAACGGCACGCCGTGGCGCTTCGCAGCTATGGCAAGGCCGTAGGTGCCTATTTTGTTCGCCGCGTCGCCGTTCGCCGCCACGCGGTCCGCGCCGGTTATAACCGCGTCTATTTTTTCGCGCGACATAAGGAAGGCCGCCGTCGAGTCCGTTATCACGGTGACGTCGAAGCCGTCGGCCATGAGCTCGTAGGCTGTAAGCGACGCGCCCTGGAGGCGCGGCCTCGTCTCGTCGGCGTATATTTTCAGTTTTTTACCGGCCTCCGCGGCGGCGCGGAAAACTCCTAGCGCAGTGCCGTAGCCCGCCGTCGCAAGCGCGCCTGCGTTGCAGTGCGTCAGCGCGGCGCATCCGTCGGGCAGCAGGGCCGCGCCGAATCGGCCTATGCTTTTGTTTATCTCTATGTCTTCTTCGTGGATTTTCGCGGCCTCGCGCGCAAGCAGCGCGGGGAGATTTTTTGCTTCCGCGTGCGCGGCGCGGAATTCCTTCATGCGTTTTATGGCCCAGAAGAGATTGACGGCCGTCGGACGCGTCGCAGCAAGCATTTCCGACGCTTCGGGGAATTCGTCCTCATTCTCGGCCAGGGCCAGGCCGTAGGCCGCGGCGACACCGATCGCCGGCGCGCCGCGCACCGTCATGTCTTCTATCGACGCGGCGACTTCTCTGTAATCGCGGCAGACGCGATATTTCGTTTCTAGCGGCAGAGCGCGCTGGTCGAGCAGATAAAGCGCGCCGCCGTCCCATTTCAGCGTGGGCGGCAGCATAGCTGTACGTCCTCCTTAAACGGCGTTTCGCCTGATATGCTTTCTACTACGGCCCCGGCCGTTCCGTCCCTCATGATGATGCTGAGGCGCGCGCCTTCGCTGAGCGACGACACCGAACGAAGCACTTCGCCGTTTCCGTCCTCGCATATCGAGTAGCCCTTTGAAAGAAGCGACAGCGGCGAGAGGCCGTCGAGGCGGGCTGCGTCAGAGGCGAGGCGCGACGATTCGTTCCTGAGCTTCGCGGATATTCCGGCGCCGAGCGCATCCTCCGCGCTTTTCAGGGAGGCCGAGGCCGGGGCGATGTGATTCAGATTTATTGCGGTATCCATGCTTTTCGCGGCGGTTTCAAGCTCGCGCGACAACATCGCGGCGCGTCCGTCCACAAGACCGCGCATCGAACGTTCCGCGTCGCGGAGGGCCGACGATATCGCCGAGCGGTCGGGGAAAAGTCTTTCCGCCGCGCCGGAGGGCGTCGGAGCCGCCGCGTCGGCCGCAAGGTCTGCAAGAGTGCTGTCTATCTGGTGGCCGAGGCCGGTTATGACGGGAACGGGGCAGAGCCGCACAGCGCGCACTACCGGCTCGTCGTCGAATATATCTAGGTCGTCGCGGTTTCCTCCGCCGCGTACGAGCATTAGGCACGAAAGCCCGCGTATGCGGCGCGCGCGCGCGAAGGCAGAGACTATTTCCTCAGCCGCGCCTACTCCCTGCATGAGGCTCGGAACGACCACTATCTCGGCGCACGGGTAACGCAGGGCATGAAGTTTGAGCACGTCCTGAAGCGCCGCGCCGGTGGGCGACGTTATGACAGCTACCCTCTCAGGATAGCGCGGCAGCGGGCGCTTGAGCCTGACGTCGAAAATCCCTTCGCGTTCGAGCTTCATGCGAAGAGCCTCTTTCGCGCGCGTCTTGGCCCCTGCTCCGAGCGGGAGCAGGCTCACGGCGTATATCTGGTAAGAGCCGCGCGCTCCGTAGACGTCTATCCTGCCGCGCACGAGCACCTCGTCGCCGTCCTTCGGCCAGACGAGCACGGAGTTCGCGTACGAGCGGAAAAGCACGCATGATACGCGCGAATTCTCTCCAAGCAGTGTGAAGTACGCGTGACCGCTCGTGTGGAGCTTGAAGCCGAGCAGCTCGCCGCGCACGGAAAGGTTTTGAAGCAGAGGTTCGCGGGATACGGCCTCCTTTACGGAGGCGGTCATCTCGTCTACCGTTATGATTTTATTGTTTGCCGCCGTCATCTGAGCCGCGTACTATGCGTCCGAGCACGCCGTTCACGAAGCGTCCCGATTCCTCCGTTCCGAAGGCCTTGGCTATCTCGACGGCCTCGGATATGGCGACGTTGACGGGGACCTTTTTCGCAATAGTCCCCTCGTAAAGCGCGAGAGCGATGACGGCCTTGTCAAGCGACACAAGACGCTCGGGACGCCACTTGCTCTCCATGTTGACGCGGATGACGTCTTCTATGGCCGCGCCGTTGGCGCGGACGCCGCGGAAAAGATCTGCAGCGTAGCTCATAACCTCGTCCTTCTCAGCGTCGCTGAGCGACAGGTCGAACTCCCCGACGAACGGAAACTCCTCCTTCGACGGAGCGTCTGCCTCGTCTGGCTTCAGCTCGCCGCTGAAGAGCGTCATAGCCTCGTCCTCAGGGAAAAGCTCGAGCATTTCGGAAGGCGAGGCTCCGGGCCTCATGTCGTTCATATATACGAGCTGCAGGGCGATTTCACGCGCCCTGTGGCGCAGCTTCGTTTTTCTGGACATTACCAAAAAATCATCTCCTAAAGAGTTCCTTAAGCGCGCAGAGCTGTTTTCTGCCGTCCTCGGTGAGCACAAGCCATGCGACGCCGTAGCCTATCACCGCGAAGAAGATGGACCACAGCACGCCGCCTATCCCCATGTGGAAGAGCGCAGTAACGCCCGCTGCCGCTGCGGCCCAGAACACAGGCATCATCCAGATGGGCGTCGCCTTCCTGTTGTCCTGCGGCGCTACGTTCATCCAGTTGACCTGCACCGATATTCCAGACGCGGCGAAGAGCCCGGAGAATTTAGCCTCGAGCGAAGCCCTGTCAGATGCGGGCCAGTCGTCCGGCGCGGCGATGTAAATGTTCAGAAGCGCCTTCTCGCCGATGAAAGAGACCTCCTGCACGTACAGCTCCTGAGGAAGGCGCCTGGCTATTATCTGACGGACGGCGTCGCCGTCGATCCAGATTTTTCCTAGTTTGGTTGTCGTCCATAGAAAGAGCATCGTGTATGCACCGCCTCTCAAAGAAGAAGGCCGGTTCGCTTGAAACCGGCCTTTCGATAAGCAAAAGCTGTGGAATCAGGCCTCGTCGACGCTCGGGAATTCCGTTTCGGCGTCCGGCGTCCCGCCCTCCTGGACGTCCTTCTTCTCCGCGAAGGTTATGCCCTGCACGTAGATGTTGACGCCTTTGATGGCGTATCCGGTGAAACGCTCTATCTGATCCTTCACCGCCTCCTGGACGTCCCAGCAGACGTCAGGGATTCTGAGGCCGTATTTCACGGTGATATACGCGTCTACGACTATCTCCGGCTGTTCGCCTTCCGAGATTAGTATGCGGACGCCGTTCACCGTCTTTCTGCCGAGCCTGAGATTAGCCATAAGGCCTGGGCTCGCCGGCGCTACGCCGTCGACGCTGTTGAGCGCCTTCGTGGCGAGCTGGGCTATAACGTCCTCCGATATGCGTATCTTGCCTTCGAGGTTGGACTGGCCGAGGCCACCGTCCTGTTTTTCCTCTGCGGCGAAATCGTCTCTCATATTGTCAGCCATGCGGCGGTTCCTCCTTTGGCGGATGTCCTGACGGAATCCTTATTCTTCGGGAAGCTTGAACGGCTTGCCGCAGTGAGGGCAGACTAAGTCCTCGTCCTCGTCGTAGAGGGCCGGCTCGTAATAGAAGTCGTTGCCGCAGTTCGGACAGGTCACGGACTCGTACTCTTCCTCGTCGAAGTCCTCGTACTCGTCGTCATCGTCCTCGTCGTCGTGGCAGCCGCACTCGCAGCCTTCAAGTTCGTCGAGCTCGTCCTCGAGATCCGACACGTCTTCGTCGAGCTGCTCGAGATAGGCGTTCAGCTCCTCGTGGACGTCCTCATGCTCCTCAATCGCAACAGCCAGGGAATCCAACGCATCGACCAGTGCCGCGTAAAATTTCGCCTTGTCCGGCGTGTCCGTCAAGTTCTGTCCGTCGATAAGCCCTTTCAAATATGCTATTTTCTCACGTGCGCTCATTTGAACCCCTCCTGTTGGATAATAAGGCAGCCTGCGGCCGGAAGCCCGGCCCCCGCGTTGCGCTACTTCTTCGCCCGTTCCAGGTATTCCCCGGTCCTCGTGTCGACGACGATGGTCTCGCCGTTCTCTACGAAGAAGGGAACCGTCACTACCAGTCCGGTCTCCGTCGTCGCCGGCTTGCCGCCGCCGGAGGCCGTGTCGCCCTTGAATCCGGGCGGTGTGTCCGTTATTTTCATCGTGACCTGATTAGGAAGCTCTATGCCCATCACGCGTCCTTCGAACATGTCGAAGCTGACCTCGAGGTCGTCTACGAGAAACTTCGCCGCGTCTCCGAGGATGTCCGGCGACAGGCTGACCTGGTCGTATGATTCCATATCCATAAACACGTAGTCCTCGCCGTCGCGATACTGATACTGCGCCGGCTTCTCGTCGAACACTATTCTTTCAAAGCGCTCGCCGGACTTGAAAGACTGATCCACGCTGGATCCGGTCTCAAGATTGCGGAGCTTGCCGCGGACGATGGCCCCGCCTCTTCCCATTTTATGGTGCGAGCATTCGAGGATGACCCACATTCCGCCTTCCCATCTGATTTTAAGCCCCGGGCGGAAATCGCTCGTATCAACTATCTGTCCCATACATTATGCCTCCCTAACGTCTTGAAGGACGCGCGCGGCGTCCTGCGCATCAATCTCTGACTATGCAACAAAATCATAACATATAATGAAGGTATTTTTCAAACTTTGCGCGAGAAATATGAACGAATGACGCATATTCACAGAGCTTCGGCGTTTAGGCCCGCGTTAGGCAGCCGCCAGACGAAGCGGAAGGCGTACAGCGCGTATCTGTGAGAACCCGGAGGCCAGAGCGCGAGGAAGTCGTCGGGACATCCGCGGTTTTTCACCGGAGTGCCGGCGAGCCCAGCGTCCTCGCCGCGCACCATGAGACAGAGAGTCAGCATGTTTCTTTCCTCGTTCAGCTCGAACCGCGCGCCGAGCACGCCGTCGGCTCTCGGCTGCCCTCCCGTGGTCCTGAAGTCGCGCGTATAGAATTTTTCGCCGTCGGTCCAGCATTCGAGAGCGCGGAAGAGAAATAGGCGCGCGCCTTTCGGTATTTCGTACTTCTCTTCCGTTCGGCTGCGGAGGCGCAGAGTACTGCCGGAGACGTTAGTCACGGTCAGCGGCGCGCTCTCCGGGTACGCGTCCGGAAAGAGCACCCAGTTTTTAACGGAGCTGCTTTTGTCCCACAGCCCCATGTCGAAACTGCCGGAATCCGGCGCGCGCGTGAGCTTCGGCGACGCATCGTACACGCTCCCCGCGCACGGCTCGGAGCTTCTCGAGCCTTCGGGGAAAGCGTAGGCGACGCGGAGGCGTCCGCCCTCTACGGAAACGGCGCCGTCCCAGCTGAAAGGCGCGGCGAGCTTTGAGCCGAAGGCTTTTTTATATTCCGACGGGTTTGACGGCATGCCGAGGCCGCAGAAGCGCAGAGGCATTTTCAGCACGGCCGCGACCGTTCCGGCGCGGCGTTCCGCCACGCGCTCGTCGCGGCAAAGCCTGTAAAGGCGCGCGGCGTTTCTGAGTCCGGCGAAAACCGGCGGAGCGACGGCGGCTGCGAGCGTCAGCGCTACTATCAGTTCGACAGTCGCGAATGCGCGCAGTCTGCCGGAGGCCGCGGCTTCAGCGCAGGTTCGTTTGAGGAACGACAACCACATTCCCGCCCTTTCCGTCCGTCCCCGTCAGCGTCACCCGTCTCAGCCCGACCCCTTCGGCGTAGACGGTCTCAGAGGAGAGCACTCCTTCAGGAGTTTCGCCCGAGAGCAGCTCCGCTATCGCCTCGGCCTTCGCCGTTTCGGCGACCACGGCGCTCCGCGAGCGTGACAAAAGTCCCGCGCACGATGAGAATATCGATACCGCGGCTGTCAGGAACACCGCCGCCGCAACAAGCGCCGCGAGGGTCTCTATCAGCAGGAAGCCCCGCCGCCTGCGCGTCACTGCCGCAGGCACTCGACGAGCTCTTCGCGCGACGATGCAAGTCCCAGCGCCTCTTCGCGCGTTATAGTCCCGCTGCGGCAAAGCGCCGCGAGCGACTGCTCCATCGTGCGCATTCCCAACGTAGCCCCGGAGCGCATGGCGTCCCTTATTTGCGAACTTTTGCCGTCTCTGATACAGCTTTTTACTGCGCCTGTCGCCAGCAGCAGCTCCGCCGCTACTGCGCGGCCTTCCGAACCGGCGCGGCGCGCGAGGCGCTGCGACATCACGCCGGTCAGCGACTCCGCCAACCGGGCGCGCACGGAGCCGCGGTCGTGCGGCGGGAAAAATCCGCACATTCTCTCCAACGAACCGACGGCGCTCCCGGTATGCAGCGTGGATAGGACTAGGTGCCCGGTTTCTGCGGCGTTCATCGCCGCGCCGGCCGTCTCAGCGTCGCGGAGCTCTCCTATCATTATGACGTCAGGGTCCTGCCTCATGGCGCGGCGCAGGGCTTCGGCGAAGCCTCGCGTGTCGCCGCCGGCCTCTCGCTGATGGATGAGGGCCCGCTTAGGCTCGAATATATATTCTATAGGATCCTCTATCGTAATTATATGCGCCGGGGCCGACGAGTTGATTTCTTCCAGCATCGCGGCCAGCGTCGTAGATTTACCTGCCCCGGAGGGCCCCGTGACGAGAAAGAGCCCGCTGCGGGCGCGTGATATTTCTTTGAGGGCCGCCGGAAGACCGAGCTCGTCTATGCGCTTCACCGCCGGCGGAACGATGCGCATCGCGGCGGCGGCGCGCCCGCGGCTGTACGAGAGATTGACGCGCAGCCGCACGTCCATGCCGCCGGCCTCTACGGTGCAGCCGTAGTCAAGCTCGTGTTCCGTCCGAAAAAGTCCGGCGGCGGGACAGCGCGTTTCTTCGAGCATAACGGCGAAGTCGGCGGCGGAAAAAACTCGCGCGCCGGCCTCGCGCAGTTCGCCGCCTGCGCGAAGCATCACGGCGCCGCCCTCGTCGACATGCATATCGCTCGCCGATAGTTCAAGCGCTTCGCGAAGTATTTCAATAAACGCGGATTCTGCCATGTCCGTTCCTCCAAACACGTTATTCGGCCTGCGTCGCGAACAGGGTTTCCTCAAGGCTTGTTTCGCCCGCAAGCGTTTTTCTGAGGGCCGCCTCGCGCAGCGTCTCCATCCCGAACCGTCTGGCTTCCCGGCGAAGCTCGTCCGAGGAAGCGCCGTCGTATATCATGCGCCGCAGCCCGCTCCCCACCGGCATAATCTCGGCGACGACGGTGCGCCCCGAATATCCGGTGAAGCGGCACTCGGGGCAGCCGGCTGGCTCGTAAACCCAGGCGCCGACCGCGGAGAGGCCGAGCTCGGCCGCCGCACCGCGCGCGTCCGCCCTTTTTCTACATGACGGACAGAGTTTCCGTACCAGCCTCTGCGCCGCGACGGCGCGAAGCGAGGAAGCGAGGAGAAACGGCGGCACGCCCATATCGACAAGCCTGCCGACGGACGACGGCGCATCGTTGGTATGGAGAGTGCTGAGGACGAGGTGGCCCGTGAGCGCCGCGCGCACAGCGAGATGCGCGGTTTCCGAGTCGCGTATCTCGCCTATCATTATCACGTCTGGGTCCTGCCGAAGTATAGAGCGCAGCGCGCCGCCGAAGGTCAGCCCTATTTTTTCGTTTATCTGCATCTGGGTGACGCCCTTTATCGTATATTCTACCGGGTCTTCTATCGTCACGATGTTCTTCGACGGCTCGTTGAGCATGCTGAGCAGCGAGTAGAGCGTAGTCGATTTGCCGGAGCCGGTAGGCCCTGTGAGCAGTACGATGCCGTTCGGCGAGGATATCGCCTCGCGAAGCGCGCGGCGCTCGCGTTCGCCGAAGCCCAGATCTTCAAGCCCCGCCGCTCCGCCTCCGCGCCGCAGCAGGCGCATGACTATTTTCTCGCCGAATATCGACGGCAGAGACGAAACGCGGACGTCGATACAGTTTCCAGCGCTTCTGAAAAGTATGCGCCCGTCCTGCGGGCGGCGCTTTTCCGAAATGTCCATTCCTGCGAGTATCTTTACGCGCGCGGCGAGCGCCGGATGCAGCGCCGGCGGTATATCCGCCCCGTGCGACAACCTGCCGTCTATTCTGAAGCGGACGCGCGTCCCGTCTTCCAAAGGCTCTATGTGTATGTCCGAGGCCCTTTCGCGCGCGGCCTGCTCAAGCAGGCTGTTTACAAGCCGCGCAACAGGCGCGGAGCCGGCTTCCGCTTCAATCGAGCCCGGCTTTTCCAAGGCGGCATCGCGGGCTCCGCCGTCAGCGGCGGCGGCGTCGGCGCTGCCTCTAACGCGGTAATGGGCTACGGCGGCACGTTCTATGTCGCCGCGCGCAGCGACTTTTGGAGACGGCTCGCGCCCGGTCAGCAGCCTAAGTTCGTCGGCGGCCTCCATGTCGAGCGGGTCCGCCGTCGCAACGGCTATGCCCCCGTCCGGCGTAACGAAAAGCGGCATGACGCAGAGCCTCGCCGCGACGCCTTCAGGAACGAGCGAGAGCGCCTCCGCGGTAGGACGCATATCACCGAACGTCAGAAGCGGCAGGCCGAGCGATCGCGCCAGCGCCGCCGCGATCCGGCTTTCCGTGACATAGCCGCGCGATACCAGCACTTCGTCGAGCTTAAGCCCCGTTCTTTTCCGCCGCTCAAGCGCGTCGTCCAAAAGCTCCCGAGTAATAGCCCCGTCCTTCAGCAATATTTCGCCGAGCGCCGGCACGGAGCGCGGCCGCCCTTCCATCGCGGGTCCTCAGCGCCTCAGCGCTGCGTCCGGCAGGTCTACGGCCTCCACCGGCCCGGACGGAATGTCGATTATATAAGGGACTGCGATAAATGCCATCTGTGATTTCGTGTGCTGCGTAGTGCGTGTCTTGAACAGCTCGCCGAGTATCGGGACGTAACCGAGCACCGGCACCCGCGATACGTTGTTCGTCTTGTTTTCCTGATACAGCCCACCGATGACGAAGAGCTCTCCGTCACGGACGCGGACGCTCGTATCTACCTCGCGCTTCGTCGTCTCCGGCGCCTCCGAGTCGCCTGAGCGGCGAAAAGCCACGATTTCGCCCGTCGATATCTTCATGTTTATGGTTATGTAGCCGTCGCGCCCAAGCGTCGGAGTGAATTCCAGCATAGGCCCGGTCTCCTGATTGGTGAATTCAGGGTTGCCGTTCTCGTCCACGCCGGACTGATACAGATAGTTGTGCGTAAGGCGTACGGAGGCTTTACGCCCGTCGAGCGCGGCGACGGACGGAGAGGCGAGCACCTTGCCTTTGTTGTCCGACTCCATAGCGCGCAGCGCAGCGTCCACCATCTTCATCGCGGAATCAGCAAGATAACTTGGGAATCCGGCGTCGTTATCCGTACCGCCGATCGAAGGCAGTTCTCCGGGGCGCGTGGTCCCGGTCGGATCGACGTTCGGCGTCACCGAGCCGTTGCCGTAGGTGTAGCGTCCGCCGAGCCCGGCCGAGCCGTAGGAGAATATCCATCCGTTGTAGACTGCGGCGAGCGTAGACTCGAATTCTTGGCGCGCGCCGTCGTTTATCTCTACGAGCCGCGCCTCTATCATTATCTGCTTGCCTGGACTGTCGAGGCGGTTCAGCAGCGCTTCTACGCACCTGTGCCCCTCCGGCGAGGATGTTATGTAAAGGCAGCGCGTCCGCTCGTCTGCAACGGCCTTGACTTCGAGCGACATGATCGACGTAATCAGCGCGGGGAGCTTCTTGATATCGGCATAAGAAACGCTGTAGCGGCGCGTCGTGACCGTGCCGAGCATCTTTGCTACGGCGGACGGCGAGCCGACTACGAGAGTCTTTCCGGAAACCGAATATGTAAGTCCGTTCATCCGCATAAGCCACGAAAAAACCTCGCTGAACGGAGCTTTCGAGAATGAGAACGTCGTAGGATGGTCGGGGACTGACGCGTCAAGCACAAGGTCGAGCCCGCGCAGCTTGGCGAGCATACGGAAAACGTCGCGCAGAGGCGCGCCGCGCAGCTCAAGCGTGACCGGCGACGATACGGAAAGCGGATCGCCGGGAGGCGGAGCGGGGCCTTTGGGCGACGGCGGCTTCGGCATATCCAGAGGCGTTTCAAGAATCAGCCTGTGGCGCGACGAGCCCGCCATTCCAGCGAGGCTTTTAACGGCGAGCGGACGAGGCCCGATGACCTCCAGGAGCACGCCGTCCGAAACCGGCGACACACGAATTTCGTCAACAAGCGGTATGTCGTCGTAGCGGCGCGTCCAGCGTTCGCCTTGCGTCCTCTCGATTTTAAGCACATCCCAGCCGAAATCGTTCCACCAGTCCTTTCTATCGGCGTTCCGGGGAAAACGCGCGCCGCGCCAGAAAAAAGCGGCGGCCGCGCCGTCCCTGTTCACCGCGGCGGGCAGCGGCATATCCGTGCCGCGAAACTCAAGCAGAAGCTGGTTCGAACCGATCTGATAAACGCGCACGGCCTCGACGGACGGAGCACGCCCGTCGATCTTCCTCGCCGGGGCCTGAACAGCGAAGGCTTCCCCGCACACGGCCAGAACGAAAACCACGGCACAAACAGCCAGCCTCGCTACAATCCTGCGACGTATTCCCTGTCCGCCCATCGCCACGTCACTCCGTCAGAGCTTATCCTCACAACGCGCCCGGCGCCGGCGCCGAAAACGTCGCCGGCTCTGAACACGGATCCGGGCATTTCCCCGTCTATATCCAGAACGCAGACGCTTTCGCCCCCGAGCACGGCGAGCGCTTTCAAAATCACAGTCGGCGCGTAATCAGGAAGCCTGCCTCCGCCCGCGGCATCGCCGCCGGGAACAAAAAAAGAGACGGGCGAAGCGGCCTCCGGAGCGCCGCCGCGCACGCTCAGCACGCCGGATTTTACATAATCGTCATAAAGCGCGCGGTCGAGCGCAAACCTTTTCGCCTCTTCCACAGCTTTCACATCGGGAGAAAAACTCTGTCCGGTCCGCGGCTCCGCCGCGCGCAGGCGGCAGATCCGCTCCGCACATCCAAGCAGGAACGCCGCGGAAAGCATAAACATAAGCGAAACAGCGGCGGCCCGTCCGTAAATACCGGACGAAGAGCCTAACCTATCCGCCAGTCCTTTCACGTGCCAACGCTGACCGTTCATCGCCCTACGACGCCGTCCTCGCCGGCTGTCGCGGAAATATCGACAGAAAAAGCGACTTCGCCGGACGGAACTCCTTCGATCGTCAGCTTGGACAAACGCGCTGCGTAAGGAAACGACCTGAGAGACGCCAGGAACTTTCGGAGACGCCGGTATTCGGCGCTCCCGGCCACGCTAAACAACGCCTCGCCCCCCCGCACGGAAACGCCGGAGACCTTGGCCCTCTCCAGCCCGTTGGCGGAAACGGCGTCAAGCAGAGCGGAATAAAACTTATTCGCCGACTCTGGAGAGGCCGGAGCGGACGGAGCGCCGCGAAGCAGCCCCTCGTACTTTTCAAGCGTCGCCTCGCGAGACCCAGCGGCGGAAAGAAGAGCCGCCGACTCGCGCGCAGCCGCATCCATAGCGCCGTATTCCGCGCGCAGACAATTCAGCGCAGACAGCCCGGCGGCAGCCGACACAACGGCGGTCAAGGCGGCGGCGCACAGCGCCGTGCGGGAAAGCAGGCCGCGGCTCGTCACGCAGCAAGCCCCCGCCGCCAGTACACGACAAAAGCCGCACATGAGGACAGCATCACGCGCCTGATATCTTTGAGCTTTACGTTAATTGAAAAGGACTTCACCGAGACGCCTCTGCCCTCGTCCGAAGCGACGGCAGGAACCCCGACGTCTTCAACGGCCGCCAATCGCGCCAGAGCGTCAGCGAAAGCAAGCACGTCACCGTCGCTGAACGCTGTCCCCTTGACAAGAGCCGAGCCGGGCGACATCTCTATACATTCGACAGTCACCTTCGAACCGCACGCCGCAACGCCGTCAAGAAACTCAAGCGCCGGAACGCCCCCGAATACGAAATCAACATTCCGAGCGGCTGCCGATTCCGACGAGCGAAGCTCTTTCAGCGCGGAGGCCGCAGACGCTGCACGTTCCTCATAGATTTTATTTTCGACAGAAAGATTTTTAGCTGTTTTTAAAGACAGAAAAGCTTTTGCCGAAGCTGCGGCAAAAGCTGCTGCGCATAGAAAAAAGATACACAAGGATACGGCGCATAAAACTCCTGCGCGTTTAGCCGCGCGTTCCGTTCGCTCGTCAAGCCTATCCGGTCTTAGGTCAAGCCGGACGGTCATAATCTCTCAGAGCGAGGCCGAGCGCCGCGATCCATCCGTCCTCGGCAGGAAACTCCATGCCGAAACGCCGCTCCGGAAACGCCTCGCTCACGCCGCATTCCGGGAAGGCATCCTCGATCGCCGCGCGAAGCCTCCCCGACGCGAGCGGCCCGAATACCGTCAGCGAATCGAATACGAAGCCGCCGTTGCGCGAAAGCCCGAACTCCACAGACGCGCGCACTCCGCCAGCCAGCGCCGCGGCCCGTTCGTCAAGCGTTGCGCCGCATTCGCCGTAAGGGACAGTTTTATAGAATATGCCGTTTCCCCGCCACAAAAATATAACAAGGGCGTTATCAACTCCGGCATAGAGCAAAACACGCCCGCCGCCGCACGTGCCGCCGAAAGAAACCGCACGTTCTACGGCAGTCTGCTCAGGCTCCACGGACGCGAATCTAAAGCCGCGCGACCGCGCTGCGCCCAATACCGCCTCGACAGGCTTACGGCGCGCCGCCGCCACAGAAAAACGGCGCTCAGAAGAGCCGCCGTCGGACGGATATTCTATCTCATCCAAATCATACACACACTCGCCGTCGCCAAACGGAAAGTGCCTGTCCAATTCGTATCTGAACGCTTTCCTGGCCTCTGAGCGAGTAAGTCCCGGCATAGAGGCGACGCGCAGAAGCGACTCAGCCATCGGCAGCGCAAAGTGCACACGCCGTCTTCGAGCATGTTTTACCGACGAGGAAACAAAACGAAAAATCTCAGACAACTCTTCACTTCCGGCAGAAAAAAGCGAGCCGCCCGTAAAAAACGGCCGCGGCAGCTCACCGGAAGACGACGCGGCGACACGCCCGCCGTCCGCTCCATCAAGCTCCAGATACACATATGAGCGGCTTCCGACATAGAGCCCGGCCGACACGCTTCTCTTATCAAACAGCACGCCGCAGGCCCCCTTCGAACGCTAAGATAGAAATCCACTGCAAATTCTAAGTTATATAGCACAATTACATTACTACTGATGTATTTACTATATCATACGATGAGATAAAACACAATTATTTTGACCGAAAATTCATAACTACAGCATTTGCTTTTTCAAATCAAACAATAGGCTGAGCATAATCCGGAGGCATCGGCCTTTCGATTTTATATGTCTAACGCGGAACGGACTCGTCTTTATTTCAGCGGTATCGTGTATTCCGCAATGTTCTTGTGCCCCGGCCCGGCGTGGGGGTGCGAGCGGCCGGCGAGCTGTTTCTCAGCTAAGTATCTTTCCACGATGTCCGCTATTTCGAGATTGTTCAGGTCGGCGAACATGGCGTGCGTGTTGCCTTTTATGCCTATTTCAGGCAGATGGAGCACACGCGCGTCGCCGCCGCGTTTGTTTATCGCTTCGGCGAACTGTTTCGCCCATGTGAACGAAAGCCTCCATACGTTGACGTTGAATATCTCGCTCGGCTCCGCCGCGATGTTGTCGCCGTAGACTATAAGTATCGGGAATTTCGTCAGCTTCATGAAGGCCTCTTCCGAAACGCGGAACGGCAGCTCGGCATTCCACGAGGCTTCGTCGCCGTGCGCGACTTCTGGAAGTTTTTCGCCCTCCGGCAGGCAGATCTGTCCGGGCTCGAAGGCTATTATCGCCTTGACCGCGCCTTCCGGCGCTTCAATGCCGGCAGCCCAGCCGTATTGTCCGCTGTTTGAGTGAGTAACGAGTATCGCGGGGCCTGTCTGTTCAAGCAGCTCGTTCATTGTGCGCCCCATGACTTTGCGGTAGGCGTTGTCGCGCGGTTCGATTCCCGTGTCTGGCGTCTGCTGGCGGAAGAATTGCTCTACGGCGTCGGGCGTGCGCGGGAACTATACGCCGGGGAAGAAGTACGGCGCTTTGCCGTTCGCCCTGTCCCACACGCCGTTGCGGAAGGCGTCCCAGACGGAGCTTTCGTAAAGCACGGTCTCTATGTCGCTGCCGGTGTTCGGCGCGAGCGTGCGTCCGGCGCGCCCGCGGCGCGGCTGGTCGATGATGTAGGACGCCCATCCGCGGCGCGGCATAATCGCCATGAAGCCCTCGCGCCCGTCCGGCGTCGATTCGTAGCTGCGCCCCGACTGCCCGATGCCGTGCCACATTATAAGCGGATAGTCGCGCGCCTCCATCGGAATGAAGAACTGCGCGTATCCGTGGTCGCCGTGAAATGTCTCTCCGTTGTCGAGCTTCGTCACTGTGCCGCCGAAGAAGAGGCTCCCCATCGTGCGCAGCACTATAGGCCCGTCCCCGGCGCAGGCCGTCCCCGCAAAGAGGACGGCCGCGGCGAGCGCCGCAAGCGCCGTTTTTGCGTATCTTCCGAAAATCTTCATCTGAGTATAAAATCCGCCTTTCTTTATTTAATGTTATCTGTTATCTTTTCACGCGGCGCCGGACGCCGCGAAAGCAAAAAGCCAACAGCGCGCCGGCGTTCCGGAATCGCACGCCGCCGGCGTCAAGCGTTTATTTGGGGAACTGGGACGGAAAGCGCCGCACGCGGCGGCGCGCCCGCCCCACTATGGACGATCAGTCGTTGTTAAGGTTGTGAAAAATAGAAGGGCCTGTCTGCGCCTCGGAGAAAGTTTTCGCCGCGCGTTCCAGCTCCGCGCGTATCTTTATATGCTGCGGGCAGGCCTGTTCGCAGCGCCCGCATCTGACGCACTCCGAAGCCGGTTTCTTGCCGTGTCCCGCTACGAGCCATTCTTCCTGCGTTTTCGCGGAGTCGAGGTTGCCGTAGAGGATGTAGCAGTTCATAGCCGTGAACGTCCCCGATATGCCGATGTCGTTCGGGCACACCTTCGCGCAGTAGTTGCAGGTCGTGCAGGGGATTATCGGATATTTCCCCAGCTCTTCGCGAGCCTTCTCTATCACGGCCTGTTCCTTCTCGTCGAGCGGTTTGAAATCCTTCATGTAAGAGAGGTTGTCTTCCATCTGCCCGACGCTGCTCATTCCTGAGAGCACGGTTATGACGCCCTCGAGGCTCGCGGCGAAACGCACCGCCCACGAGGCGGCGGATGCTTTCGGATTCGCCTCTTCGAATACTTTGCGGACATTTTCCGGCGGCGTGGCGAGCATCCCGCCCTTGACAGGCTCCATGATCACGACCGGCTTGCCGTGACGGCGCGCGACTTCGTAGCAGCCGCGCGACTGTATCGCGGGGTTCTCCCAGTCCGCGTAGTTTATCTGGAGCTGTACGAATTCCACTTCCGGATGCGCGTTCAGTATCTCGTCGAGTTCTTCGGGCTTCGAGTGGAACGAGAATCCGATGTGCTTTATCAGCCCCTCGGCCTTCTTTTCCTGCACGAAGCTCCACATGTCGAAGTCGTCGAATACTTTCGTGCGCTGCTCGCCGAGGTTGTGGAGCAGGTAGAAGTCGAAATATCCCGCGCCCGTGCGCTCGAGCGACAGATTGAACTGCGCGATCGCGTCTTCGCGCGTCTTGCATTCTATCCAAGCGGCGTTTTTCGTCGCGAGCTGGTAGCTTTCGCGCGGGTAGCGCTCGACGAGCGCGGCGCGTATCGCCTCTTCGCTGCCGGGGTAGGCCCATGCCGTGTCGAAGTAGGTGAAGCCCGCCGCCAGGAATTTGTCGACCATCGTCTTGACCTGTTCGACGTCTATCGTTTCTCCGTTTTTCGGCAGGCGCATGAGGCCGAAGCCGAGTTTTTTGATGTTTTCGCCCAAATATGCCATTTCTATCAGTCTCCTGTTTTTCCGGCGGCCTTCCCATGCAGCCGCGTTTTTATCGTAACGGCGCGCCCCTCTGTACGCTTTGGTTATATTTTAGCGCCTGCGCGCTTGACGCGGAATTGTCGAAAATGATATAACGGCGTTTAGATTTTCTAAATGCCGGAGGCTTGCTATGAAAGACAGGCGTCTGCAAGTTTTTTTGACGGCGGCCGATGCCGGGAGTTTCGCCAAGGCGGCGGAGAAGCTCCTGCTTACGCCGGCCTCAGTGATGAATCAGATAAACGCGCTCGAAGCGGAGGTCGGCGCGCGGCTTTTTGAACGCACGAGCCGCGGCGTCTCTCTCACCGAGGCTGGGGAATCTTTCGCGGGAGATGCGAGGCGCATCGCGGAGGAGCTCGAAGAGGCGGCCGCGCGGGCGCGCGAGGCGGCTGACGGCGGGCCGCCGTGCGTCCGCGTCGGCACGTCGCTGCTGAATCCCGCGGGGGTGCTCGTCGACCTCGTCGGGCGTTCGCGCGGCGCGGCGCGCGGCGTGCAGATACAGATAGTGCCCTTCGAAGACGACGGCGCTTCGATATTGTCCACCATAGCGTCGCTCGGGCGCGGCATCGACATCATCGTCGGCTCGTGCGGCTCGCGTTTGTGGGAAAGTATGTGCGGCGTCAGGATACTCGGCGAGTATAACGTCTGCTGCGCGGTGCCGGCCGACCACAGGCTCGCGGGCGCGAAGTCGCTGCGCCCCGCGGACCTTCGCGGCGAGCGGCTCATGATGGGAAAGCGCGGCGATGCCGGCGTGCTCGACTCGCTTCGCGACATGCTCGAAAAAGATTATCCGGAAATCGAGATAGTGGACACGCCGTATTTTTACGACGCCGACATTTTTAATAAAAGCGAACGCGCCGGCTGCGTCCTTCTGACGCTCGACGCGTGGGCCGGCGTGCATCCGTCGCTAGTGACTCTGCCGGTCGAATGGGATTACCGTGTGCCCTACGGCCTGATTTTTTCAAAAACGCCGGCGCGCGCTGTGCGTATTTTTCTCGAAAGCCTCGGCCTGTAGCTCTGCATGAGCGCGGCCGCGCCGAAGACCGGCGGCGGACGTCCGCACGCCCCGGCTGCATAGCGATCTGAAAGCGGAGCGGACCGCACCTCATTTTTTCGCTCGCTCAGGATTAAGAAGCGTCTTTTTCCCCGAAAGCTCGGAGCGCATTATGACGGACTGGTTCGCGGCGGTCCGAGATGAAAGACGTTCTCCGTTTTTTATAACGTAGGCAGCCGCAGCGCGTCCGTTGTACCTCCGTATTGTTGTAATGCAAGACAAAGCGAAGTTTGCGGAAAGCGCGGCGTTTCGGTAAAAATATCGCCGCGCCGTCCGCGCGCGGTAATGATGTATAATGTGACGGTTGATAGGCATTTTGCTGCGAAAGGGAATTTTTGCGATGTTTTTGACGGACAGCCATTGTCACCTGAATAAAGAATATTTTCCGGACGGCCTCGCCGGAGCGTTCGAGCGCGCCGATGCGGCTGGCGTGCGGCGCATGATATTCGCCTCGTCCGATGTTGCGACGAGCCGCGAGGCCGCGGAAACGGCGCGCGTTCATACCGAAGCGCCTGAAATTTACGCGCTCGCTGGCGTGCATCCGCACGAGGCCGCGAATGTATCGCCGTCGTATCTCGACGAGATCCGCGAAATCGCGCGCGCGCCGCGCGTCGTCGCCGTGGGGGAGATAGGGCTTGACTACTTTTACGACATTTCGCCGCGCGACGTACAGCGCCGCGTCCTGCACGAACAGCTCGAGCTCGCGAAAGAACTGCGCCTGCCCGTCGTCATCCACGTCCGCGACGCGAAGGATAGAAACGAGGGAGACGCGAACGGCGAGCTGATTTCGATACTGCGCGAGCACGACGCCGGGAAAATAGGCGGAGTGATACACTGCTTCTCCGGCAGGACGGAGGACGCCGTGGCGGCGCTCGAGCTCGGATTTAATATCTCCTTCGCTGGGCCCGTGACATATCCGAAAAACACGGCGCTGCGCGAAGCCGCGCTGTCCGTGCCCCTCGACAGGATACTCTGCGAGACGGACTCGCCTTATCTTGCGCCGCAGGGATTCCGCGGAAAAACGAACGAACCCTGCCACGTGCGCGAAGTCTACGAATACGTGTCGATGCTGAAGGGCGTTTCTATGGAAGAATTTACCTCGGCGGTCAACGAAAACGTCGAAAGGCTGTTCGGTTTGGAGGCTCGCAATGTTTGAGTATAAAATAGTGGCGCGCTGCCCCGAGACAGGAGCGCGCGCCGGCGAGTTCACGACGCCGCACGGCGTGATAGAAACGCCGGTGTTCATGCCGGTCGGCACGCAGGCGACAGTAAAGGCGATGACGCCCGACGAGCTCGAAGGGCTCGGCGCTCAGATAATATTGGGCAACACATACCACCTGCACATGCGCCCCGGCGAGGACACGGTCGAAGAGGCCGGCGGGCTGCACCGCTTCATGAACTGGAAACGCCCGATACTGACCGACAGCGGCGGCTTCCAGGTGTTCTCGCTCGCGAAGCTCAACAAGATAACCGACGAAGGCGTGGAATTCCGCTCGCACATAGACGGAAGCCGCCATTTCATGCGCCCAGAGGACTCGATGACGATACAGCAGAAGCTCGGAAGCGACATAGCAATGTCCTTCGACGAGTGCGTCTCTTTGCCGACCACTCCCGAATACTCGCGCGAGGCGCTGGGCCGCACGATACGCTGGGCGCGCCGCTGCCGCGAATTCCACAGCCGCCGCGATCAGGCGCTATTCGGCATCGTGCAGGGCGCGCTCTACGAAGATCAGCGCATCGAATGTATAGAACGGCTTGAAGAGATAGGCGGCTTTCCGGGCTACGGCATAGGCGGCCTGTCGGTAGGAGAAAGCCACGCCGAGATGTACCGCGTGCTCGACGCTCTGAACCCGCACATGCCGCAGGACAAGCCGCGCTACCTCATGGGCGTCGGCTTCCCGACCAACTTGGTCGAGGGCGTCGCGCGCGGTATAGACATGTTCGACTGTGTGCTGCCGACGCGCAACGGGCGCAACGGACAGCTCCTGACGCGCTTCGGCAAAATGAACATAAAGAACCTCGCCTTCGCGCGAGACTTCACGCCGGTAGACCCTCAGTGCGGCTGCTACGTCTGCCGCAATTTCACGCGCGCCTACCTGCGTCACCTCTACATGGCGGGCGAGATACTCGCCGCGCGTCTCTGCAGCTGGCACAACCTCTACTTCCTCGTAAACCTCATGAAAGAGGCGCGCCGCGCGATAATCGAAGGCCGCTTCCCGGCCTTCCGCCGCGGATTCATGGAAAACTTCATGGGAGGCGCGTATCTTGACGGACGCCAGTAAAAGCTCCGCGAACACAGCGGAGAGGATGGGATTTGAACCAGAATCGCGGCTCGTAGACGAGCGCGTCGAATCGAGAATAAATACGCTGACGCTGGAGCAGCTTGAAGTAGTCCGGCGCGGCGCGGAAATAATAAAAAGCGGCGGCCTCGTCGCCTTCCCGACCGAAACCGTCTACGGCCTAGGCGCGAACGCGCTCGATGCGGAGGCCGTGCGCCGTATATACGAAACGAAGGGCCGCCCCTCCGATAACCCGCTCATCCTGCACGTATCGTCGATAGAAATGACGGAAGACCTCGTCGAAATCAACTGGCGCGCGCGTATGCTCATGGAAAGATTCTGGCCCGGGCCGCTCTCCATAGTGCTTCCGGCGAAAGAGATAATCCCGCCGCGGACGCGCGGCGGGCTGCCGACCGCGGCGGTGCGTATGCCAGACGGGGCCGTGGCGCTCGCGCTCATAAAATTCTCCGGCCTGCCGATAGCCGCGCCGAGCGCGAACATCAGCGGACGGCCGAGCCCGACCGACGCTGAGACTGTGCGCCGCGACGTCGGCGGCAAAATCCCGCTCGTCATAGACGGCGGCGAAACGCGTTTCGGCGTCGAATCGACGGTGATAGACATGACCGGAGAACACGCCGTCCTCCTGCGTCCCGGCGGCCTTGCGAAAGAGGCGCTCGAAGCGGAGCTCGGCGAAGAGGTCCTCCTGCCGCAGGACCAGAAAATAATAAAGCGCTCGCCCGGCACGCGCTACCGCCACTACGCGCCGGAAATCCCGCTGATACTCGCCGCGCCCGGCGAAATCCCGCAGGACGCGCAAAACTGGGCGTGGATGGGAATAGCCGAACCGAACGGCGCGCCCGCGAAAAAAGTGAAATTCCGCGACGCAGAAGAATACGCGCGCGAGCTCTTCCGCGCCATGCGCGCGCTCGAAAAAAGCGGCGTCTCCGTGATCTACGCGGAACTTCCAGGAGAACGGGGCATCGGCCTCGCGCTGAAAGACCGCCTTATACGGGCCGCCGGAAAATAGAAAAAACAGACGAGACAAAATCCGCGCCGGGCAGTCAAAAGCGCCATCATGCAGCACAAACATTTCGCAGCCGGTCAATGCGGATAGGCGAAAAAACAAATATTGTGCTTGACGATTTTCCACTCGGGTGATAATATACTCTGCGTTGCGGGCGGAAATAGCTCAGTTGGTAGAGCGATGGCCTTCCAAGCCGTAGGTCGCGGGTTCGAGTCCCGTTTTCCGCTCCAAATTCTCGCACAATGGGGCTGTAGCTCAGCGGGAGAGCACTTCCCTCGCACGGAAGGGGTCGGGCGTTCAAATCGCCTCAGCTCCACCAGAAATATCAAGGGTTTTCGGGACTTCTGAAAACCCTTTTTCTTTTCTCATTACTCCTTATTTACTCCATAAAATAATAACGTAAAAACCTTTATCAAAAAAGTAAAAACAAAGGCGAAGCCTAAGCCCCGCCCCTCTGCGATCTACATGTAGTGCTGTTTGATTATTCGGTGGACTCACCGCCTCAAAATCTGATGATGACATAAGAAACGCCGACGCCGCAGACGGCCTCCTTGCGGAACGGGTCGTACCCGCCGAAAAGCCCTACGGCCCACGGAGACGAAAGCCGCCTGTTCTGCTTCGCAAGCCTTTCGGTCTCCGCCTTCCACGCGGCGCGCTCGTCTGCGACGGCGGCCTCCAGTGTTTCGAATTCCTCCGCTATCTGCTCAAGGCTCGCGTTCTGCGCGGACAGGTACTCTCTGAGCGCCGTCAGCTCCGCCGCCTGGGTCTCTATGAGTTCGACCGTATCGCGCCCATCGCATACCGGCACAACGTATGCAGGCTCAGTCAGTTCGTAGCCCGCCGGCCGGAGTCTTATGTTCCCTGTATCGCCCGAGCAGGCCGTTCCAGCGGCGAGCAATATCGCTGTCACTATCAGCGCCGACATCGCGAACAGCTTTCTCTTTCGCATTCCGTATCACCTCCGGCAGTCTGTCCTTTTGCTTCTGCGCCTCAGCTATCGTCTCGGTTATCTTTTTTGACGCTTCTTCCGTGGCCGCAATCTCGCCGGCCGGCGCGCGTATGTCTGCGGCGTTCCGTGCATTAAGCCACACAGCGCACAGAGCGCCGGCGGCAAATACGGCGAGCGCCGCGACAATCCACAGCCATTTATGTTCGGCGAATATTTCTTTAACGCTCATCGTTCGGCCCTCTCGGCCGCTTCACGGCCTCATAGCCGGACTTCCCCGCGGCGGCAGCGAACACAACGCCACCGAAGTAGATACCCAGCTCCTTCGCGTTCGGCGGAACATCGCGCCCAAGCGCCCATGATAGGACGAAGACGAGCATCACAGCCGCCCACGTGAGTATCGCGAGAGGCTTGGTCCAGGGCAGAGTGTTGAGGTATTTGAAAAGCGCGCTCAGGTTGATCTTTCCGCCTATCTTGCAAGCAAGGCTTTTGAGTGCTTCCATTATTTTTCTTCCTTTCCTGCGTTTATCTGGAGCCGCTGGTCGACAATCCGCTCTATCCATCTGCCGCCCTTATGCACGGAGACGGCCACCATGGCGGCGATGCCGAACTCGCCGAGATTCAGCTCGTAGCCGACACAGGTCACGACGAACGCAAGGAACAGGTCAGAGATTATGCCGACGATGAACTTGATAAGGCTGAATCTCTCGCGTCCGAGGTGCTTTTGCAAGAAGTCGACGAAGCTCGTGACCAGACCGACGAGCAGGAACGGAAAGAGCAATGTGAAGACGTGGCGGCAGCTGTCGAGGAACTCGTTTATCTCGCGCTGGCTCATGGCTTCCCGACGGCTTCAATAATCCCCGCAGCAATCGCCTCCGCCGCCCTGTCCTGCCAAGCCGCAGAGACGAGCTGCGCGCGGTCGCCGTCGTTACTCACGAAGCCAAGCTCGACGAGTACCGCGGGCATAGATGTCTCGCGCAGCACGGCGTAATCGTTGGCCTTGACGCCGCGCCCGTGTAGCCCCGACGCGGAAAGCAGCCTGTCGTATATGGCGTGAGCCGCGCGCGTGGAGGCAGCGCTGCGTGTCGTGTGTACGTAGACCTCCATGCCGTTGGCTGACGTGCTGGGCGCAGAGTTGCAATGCACGCTAACGAACAGATCAGCCTCTGCGCGGTTGGCAATACGCGCGCGCTCCGACAGGCCGACGTACACGTCCTTCATGCGCGTATAGACGACCTCGTAGTCCGTGAGCAGCGCGCCGATTTTAAGAGCCACAACGAGCGCGATGTCCTTCTCGCGGACACCGCCAGCGCAGGCCCCGGGGTCTTTGCCGCCGTGTCCGGCGTCGATACAGATTTTCTTCATACGTTACACCTCCTGAAAGGCAATAAAAAAAGAGCCCAGAGGCTCCCGTGTGTGTATTTTGTGCGTTATTTCCAGCGGCCAATGGCGAACCAGCGAATAGGAATTGTCGATGTCGCCGATGGAGCTCCGGAAACGCCCCAGAATATTATCCTCAATGTTCCAGTTGCAGGAATGTAGTTTGATACCATCAGCCTGCGCCCTGGAAAGGTATTAAGAAAAGCTGCACCACTAATTATTGTATTTACAAATGCTG